>NZ_DATDBG010000125.1:0-9423 GCF_036524955.1 Streptomyces sp. | reverse complement strand
AAAAAGGTAAACGGGGACGGCCGGGAACGCCGGGGCAACGGCCGTAGGTCTCCGGAACGCCGTACGTCCCGTCGGCTCCCTGCCGAATGACGGCCCCGGTATCGGGCAGGCGCCCGATATGACCACAGTCCGCACCGAAGAGGAAGCCAAGTTCGAGGGACCAGGCACGTTCGATCTCGACGGCCTGCGGCGGCTGCCCGACGTGGCGCGGGTGCGCGAGGAGAAGCCCGAAGAACTGGACGCCGTCTACTACGACACCGCCGACCTGCGCCTGCTGGCCCACGCGATCACCCTGCGCCGCCGCAGCGGCGGGCACGACGAGGGCTGGCACGCGAAACTGCCCGCCGAAGGCGGCGCCCGCCGCGAGATCCACGCACCACTGCGCGCGGGCAGACCGGGCAAGGTCCCCGGCGAACTCGACCGCCGCGTCAGGGCCTACACCCGGGGCGAAGACCTCATCCCCGTCGCCCACCTGCGCACCCACCGCAGGCGCCACCTGCTGCTGGACAGGCAGGGCCGCTGCCTCGCCGAGGTCGCCCAGGACCGGGTCGCCGCGCAGATCCTGGGCACCGAGCGCCTGCACCCCGGCGACGGCCGCAGCACCTCCGCCCGTACGGACAAAGCCAAAGATCAAGGCAAAGGCAGCGGTACCGGCGGCAGCGCCGGCACCAGCACTCAGCTCACCCACTGGTCCGAGATCGAGATCGAGAAAGACGAAGGCGGCGCCAAACTGATGCGCGCCGCGGCCGACTGGCTGGTGGACCACGGCTGGCGGCCCTCCCCCAGTGCGCACAAACTCGACCATGCCCTGGCTCCCACGCTGCCCCCGGACTTCGGCACGGCGGGCACGCCCGAGCAGGACCGCCGGCCCCGCCCGGGCTCCGCCGGCGACGCCGTCATGACCAGGCTCGGCGAGCAGCTCGGCATTCTCCTGGCCACCGACGCGGCCGTACGCGCCGACGAACCCGACGCCGTCCACCTCATGCGCACCACCAGCCGCAGGCTGCGCAGCCTGCTGCGCAGCCACCGCCGCGTCCTGGACCGTGAACGCACCGAACCCGTCGCGGACGAACTGCGCTGGCTCACCGGCGTCCTGGGCGACTCCCGGGACCACGAAGTCCTCGCCCAGCGGCTCCAGCAGCAGGCCCGCGAACTGCGCGACCCGGCCGACACCCCGCTCGCCCGGCGGATCGGCGCCGAGGAACAGGCGCAGCACGACCAGGCCCAGCGCGCCGCCGTCGCCGCCCTGGACGGACCCCGCTACCACGCACTCCTGGACGCCCTGGAAAACCTGCAGGCCGACCCGCCACTACGCAAGGGCAGAGCCCGCAAACCCGCCGTCACCCACCTGCGGAAGGTCGCACAGCAGGACCACGCGCGCCTGACCGCACGCATGGAGGCCGCCGCCGAGGCGACCGGCGGACCCGACCGCGACGTGGCGCTGCACTCCGCACGCAAAGCCGCCAGACGCGCCCGCCACACCGCCGAGTCCGCGGTGCCCTACGCCGGGAAAACCGCCGACCGCTTCCGCAGACGCGCCAAAGCCGTCCAACAACTGCTCGGCGAGCACCAGGACGCCGTGATAACCCGCGCCGAACTGCCCGAGCTGGCCGCCCGCGCCCGCACGGCCGGCCACGACACCTACGGCTACGGCCGGCTCCACGCCCGCCAGGACGAACTGGCCCGCCAGGCACGCCAAGCCCTGCCCGCCACCTGGCGCAAAGCCCGCTCGGCCAAACTCGTCCGGTTCACCTGACCCACCGATCCCTCATCCCCTGAGCCGCCCGACTGCCAGGAGCTCTACGCCGTGCTGCGCGGCCACCGTGAAGAGAGCGACGGCACAGGGTGCAGGGACATCCGCGTATACGCTCCTCCGCGGACAGGTGCGCGGCCGCCTGGTGGCCGAGCCCGCTCCCGCCGACTGCCGACTGCCGGGTGCCGGGCGCCGGGTGCCGGGTGCCGGCCAGGCTGTGCACACCGATCGACGGCCAGGCGTACGACCCGGTCCCCATCGAGCGGCACAGCCCCACCCCGGCCTGGCGCATCGAACACCCCTTCTGACATCGCACCGACGAAGGGGCCCTCCCGCGCATCCGTGACGCCGAGCTGACCGAGCGGATCACACAGGTCCATACGCGGTCACACGGAACCCACGGCGCCCCGCGTGTGCATGCCGCGCTCGAGCGGGACGGCACCGGACGCGGCGCCAGTTCGGTGAACGAGTGCTCGGACACGGGCACCCCCGGGCGCGTCGGCTTGCGAGCACGCGCCATGGATACACGCTGGTGGTTCACGGCCGCCTGGGGGCGCGCTCGGCCGCCGAAGGCGGCCGAGCGGACAGAGAGGGGTTCGCGTAGCGGGGTCCGCGGTAGCCGGGTATCGCAGCCGGCCCGACAACGTAAGGATCGAGTGACGTGAACGGAACGCCTGGTTCGGGAAAGATCGTCGGGGTGGCGGCTTTGACGTTCGCCGCCGCACTCGCCCTCAGTGCCTGCGGTGGCGGTGCCGGCGGCACCGGCAGTTCCTCCGGCAGCGGGGATCTGTCGGGCACCGTGACGGTGGATGGTTCCAGCACGGTGGCGCCGCTGACCACGGCGGCGGCCGAGATTTTCGCCGAGGAGCAGCCGAAGGTCCGGGTCACCGTCGGGACGTCGGGGACCGGTGGCGGGTTCGAGAAGTTCTGTGCGGGCGAGACGGATATCTCCGACGCCTCCCGCCCGATCGAGAACGAGGAGAAGTCGGCCTGCGAGGCGAAGGGGATCACGTACGGGCAGCTCACCGTCGCCAATGACGCGCTGACCGTCGTGGTGAACAAGGACGCCGACTGGGTGGACTGCCTGACCGTGGCGCAGCTGAAGAAGATCTGGGAGCCCGGTTCCAAGGTGAACAACTGGAACCAGGTCGACTCCTCGTTCCCCAGCGAGCCGCTGAAGCTGTTCGGCGCGGGCACCGACTCCGGCACCTTCGACTACTTCACCGAAAAGATCAACGGTAAGGAGGGCGCTTCCCGTACCGACTACAGCCCGACCGAGGACGACAACGTCACGGTGCAGGGCGTGGCCGGCTCCAAGGGCGGCCTCGGATACTTCGGCTATTCTTACTTCGAGGAAAATACGGACAAACTCAAGGCGCTGAAGATCGACGGTGGGGCCGGCTGTGTCGCCCCGAGCGTCCAGACCGCGCAGGATGGTACGTACAAGCCGCTGTCCCGGCCGCTGTTCATCTACCCGAACGTCGAGTCCCTCGACAAGGCCCAGGTGCTGGGCTTCGTCGAGTACTACGTCGACAACAACGAGTCCATCGCCAAGGACGCGAGGTTCATTCCGCTCAACAGTGAGCAGGAGACGGTTCTCACGTCCAGCTTCGACAAGCTCAAGGCATCCGTGAAGTGACCGATTCGCTGTCGGAGAGCGCTGCAGGGGCCCGACCCCGGTCCCTGCGGCGGGGCCGCCCGCGCTACGGCGAATGGGTGATCAAGGGCCTGCTGCTGATTGCCGCCCTGGTCTCGGTCGCCACCACCGCCGGGATCGTCATCTCGCTGATCCCGCCCACCATCGATTTCTTCGGCCGGGTCAGCGTCGGCGACTTCCTCACCGGCACCGAGTGGACAGCGCTGTTCACAGACCCGAAGTACGGCGTCCTGCCGCTGCTGAACGCCACCTTGCTGATCACCGTGATCGCCTTGCTCGTGGCCGTCCCGATCGGTCTCGGCGCCGCCGTCTACCTGAGCGAGTACGCCAACCGGCGCGCCCGCAAGTTCCTCAAGCCCATGCTGGAGGTGCTCGCCGGCGTTCCGACCGTGGTCTACGGCTTCTTCGCGCTCACCTTCGTCACCCCGCTGCTCCAGGACATCTGGCCCGGCGGCGAGGGACCGGACTTCAACAACGCCCTGTCGGCGGGGCTGGTGATGGGCGTGATGATCATCCCGACCATCGCCTCCCTGTCCGAGGACGCGATGGCCGCCGTGCCGGGCGCGCTGCGTGACGGCGCCTACGCCCTCGGCTCCGGCAAGCGCATTGTCTCCGTACGCGTCGTGGTGCCGGCCGCGCTGTCCGGCATCGTCGCCGCCTGTGTGCTGGGGGTATCACGGGCGATCGGGGAGACGCTGATCGTCGCCATCGCGTCCGGTAACCGCGCCGTGCTCAGCTTCAACCCGCTGGACGCCATGCAGACCATGACCGGATTCATCGCCCAGGCCGGGTCCGGCGACATTCCTGTCCAGTCGTTCGAGTACAAGACCATCTTCGCGGTCGGCGCGCTGCTCTTCGTCATCACCTTCGTGATGAACATGATCAGCATCCGGCTGGTCCGCAGGTTTCGGGAGGTGTACGAGTGACCGTCGTCCCCGTCGCCAAGCCGCCTCCGGACGGCGCCCCCCGGCGCCTGAACGGGCCACGCTTCCGGCCGGCGGAGAAAGCGTTCAGCCTACTGCTGCTGTGCTGTCTGGGCGTGGCCGTCATCTTCTTGGGCGTCCTGCTCACGTACATCGTGGTCGAGGCGTGGCCGCGCCTGGACTCGCGGCTGTGGACCAACTTCCCGTCCATCCGCCGCCCCGCGCGGGCCGGTGCGCAGTCGGCGATCTGGGGCACGGTGTGGGTGACGTCCTTCACCGCCCTGTTCTGCCTGCCCACCGGCATCATGGCGGCCATCTACCTGGAGGAGTACGCCAACCCTGACCGCTGGTACAACCGGCTGATCGAGCTGAACATCCAGAATCTCGCCGCCGTCCCCTCCATCATCTACGGCATCCTCGGCCTCGGACTGCTCGCCCGCCGACTCGGCCTCGGCACCACCGTCCTGACGGCCGCGCTCACGCTGTCCCTGCTGGTACTACCGGTGGTCATCATCGCCTCGCGCGAGGCGATCCGGGCCGTGCCGCAGTCCATCCGGCAGGCATCGTTCGCGCTCGGTGCCACCCAGTGGCAGACCATCCGCCGCCAGGTCCTCCCCGCCGCCGTTCCCGGCATCGCCACCGGCTCGATCCTCGCCCTGTCCCGGGCCATCGGTGAGGCCGCACCTCTGCTGCTGCTCGGCGCGGTGACGTACGTGGCCTTCAACCCCGAGGGGCTGGACAGCGCCTACACCGTGCTGCCCATCCAGATCTACGGCTGGATCAGCCAGTCCCGCGAGGAGTTCCATCACCTCGCCGCGGCTGGGATCGTCATCCTGCTCGCCATCCTCCTCGTCATGAACGCCACCGCGATCTGGCTCCGCAACCGCTACGGCAAGCGCTGGTAACCGCCATGAACCACACGAACCCGCCGAACGACGAGAGCCCGCGGGGTGCCGGGACGCCCGAGCCCACCCCGCCGTCCGTCTCCCTGTCCGTCGGCCTCCGACGCGGGCCGCGGCACCAGGACCGCCCGGCCCCCTCCCTGAGCGACCCGGTCTTCCACGTCTCGGACCTGAACGTCTGGTACGGCACCCATCAGGCGGTGAGAGAGGTGACGATGGCCATGGGCCGCCGCCAGATCACAGCGATGATCGGTCCGTCCGGCTGCGGCAAGTCCACCGTTATCCGCTGCCTGAACCGCATGAACGACCTCATCCCCGGCGCCCGTGTCACCGGCAAGGTCGCTTACCACGGTGAGAACCTCTACGACCCCGAGGTCGACCCGATCGAGGTACGGCGGCGCATCGGCATGGTCTTCCAAAAGCCCAACCCCTTCCCGAAGTCGGTCTACGACAACGTCGCCTACGGGCTGCGCGTGAACGGTGTCAAGGGCAAACTGGACGACCTGGTGGAGGAAGCCCTGACCGGCGCTGCGCTGTGGGACGAGGTCAGGGACAACCTCAAAGCGAGCGCCCTGGCGCTGTCGGGCGGCCAGCAGCAGCGACTGTGCATCGCCCGCGCGATCGCGGTCAAGCCCGAGGTCATCCTCATGGACGAGCCCTGCTCCGCCCTCGACCCGATCGCCACCGCCAAGATCGAGGACCTGATGGACGACCTCGCCACCGAGTTCACCATCGTCATCGTCACCCACAACATGCAGCAGGCCGCCCGCGTCTCGGACTACACCGCGTTCTTCACCTCCGACGTGGACGACTCCGGGGTCCGGCACGGCCGCCTGGTGGAGTACGACACCACCGAGAAGATCTTCGCGAACCCCGCCGACCAGCGCACCGAGGACTACATCACCGGACGCTTCGGATGAACCGCCGGGGCGCAGAGGACAACGAATGACATCTGCCGTCCGGCAACGCCGGCCTCGCCGGCTCGGCTCCCTCTGTCCGGCTGTTTCCTGCTCGCGGCCGGTCGCAGGGTGACGTGCGCCCTTGCGCAGTACGGCGTAGCCCACACCGACACCGACGGCCACCGGCCATTCCAGGACACCGGCGACGCCGAGGGCTCCCGGCAGCCATTCGCTGGTCTCTTCCGGGACATCCGAACCTCCGCGACACCTCGCGGGGGCGCGGGCAGACCGGCCTGCTCACGCCCCCGCGAGGGTCGCCACCAGGACCGCCTTGATGGTGTGCATACGGTTCTCCGCCTGGTCGAAGACGACCGACCGCTCGGACTCGAAGACCTCGTCCGAGACCTCCAGGAAGTCCAGGCCGTGGCGGGCGTGGATGTCACGGCCGACGGCGGTGCCGAGGTCGTGGAAGGCGGGCAGGCAGTGCAGGAAGGTGGCGTCCGGATTGCCGGTGGCGCGCATCACCTCGGAGGTGACGGCGTACGGCTTGAGCAGCGCGATCCGCTCGTCCCAGACCTCCTTGGGCTCGCCCATGGAGACCCAGACGTCGGTGTGGACGTGGTCCACACCGCGGACGCCCTCGGCGACGTCCTCGGTGAGGGTGATGCGCGCACCGGTGGCGGTGGCCAGGCCGCGGGCCTCGGCGACGACGGCGGGGTCAGGCCACAGACCGGCCGGCGCGGCGATGCGGACGTCCATGCCGAGCAGGGCGCCGGTGGCCAGCAGGGAGTTGCCCATGTTGGAGCGCGCGTCGCCGAGGTAGGCGTAGGAGATCTCGGGCAGGGGCTTGGGGTTGTGCTCGGTCATGGTGAGGATGTCGGCGAGCATCTGGGTGGGGTGCCATTCGTCGGTCAGGCCGTTCCAGACCGGCACGCCGGCGTACGCGGCCAGCTCCTCCACGACCGCCTGGCCGTGACCGCGGTACTGGATGCCGTCGAACATCCGCCCGAGCACCCGGGCGGTGTCCTTCACCGACTCCTTGTGGCCGATCTGCGAGCCCGAGGGGTCGAGATAGGTGGTCGAGGCGCCCTGGTCGGCGGCGGCCACCTCGAAGGAGCAGCGGGTGCGGGTGGAGGTCTTCTCGAAGACCAGCGCGATGTTCCGGCCACGCAGCCGCTGCTGCTCGACGCCCGCTTTCCTGGCCGCCTTGAGGTCCGCTGCCAGCGCCACGAGGTGGCGGAACTCCTCGGGGGTGAAGTCCAGCTCCTTGAGGAAGTGCCGGCCCTTGAGGTCGACGGCCATGCGGAAACTCCTAGATCGGGCGGCGCCATGAACAGTGGAACTCTATACGAAGATCAGCATTCTTATACAGTCTCTGGTGTCGAATAGGGGGTTTCGCGGCTTTGCGGCGTCACGCGCGTCATACGGCGTCCCGCTCGATCGGGCAGCTCATACAGCGCGGCCCGCCCCGGCCCCGGCCCAGTTCACTGCCGGGGATCTCGATCACCTCGATGCCACGCTTGCGCAAATACGTGTTGGTGGTCGCGTTGCGCTCGTACGCCACCACGACGCCCGGCTCCACGGCCAGCACGTTGCAGCCGTCGTCCCACTGCTCCCGCTCGGCGGCGTGCACGTCCTGCGTGGCCGTGAGCACGGTGATCGAGTCGAGGCCGAGCGCCGCCGCGATGGCCCGGTGCATGTGCTCCGGCGGGTGGTCGGTGACCTTGAGGTCGGTGTCGCCCGCGCCCGGTTCGATGGTGTAGGAGCGCAGCATCCCGAGCCCCGCGTACTGCGTGAACGTGTCGCCGTCCACCATGGTCATCACCGTGTCCAGGTGCATGAACGCCCGCCCCTTCGGCATGTCGAGGGCGACGATGGTCTGCGCCGAACCGGCGGCGAACAGCCCGCGCGCCAGCATCTCCACCGCCTGCGGAGTGGTCCGCTCGCTCATCCCGATCAGCACCGCGCCCTTGCCGATCACCAGCACGTCGCCGCCCTCGATGGTCGAGGGGTAGGCGGCCTGCCCCTCGGACCAGATGCGGAAGTCGCTGGCGGCGAAGAGCGGATGGTGCCGGTAGATCGCCTCGAAGTGCACGGTCTCGCGCTGCCGGGCGGGCCAGCGCATCGCGTTGATGCTGACCCCGTCGTAGACCCAGGCGGAGGTGTCGCGGGTGAACAAGTGGTTGGGCAGCGGGTTGAGCAGGAAGTCGTCCAGGTCCATGGCGTGGAACCGGATCGAGACCGGCTCGGGGAAACGGTCCAGGAACTCCCGCTTGGTCATGCCCCCGACCAGCGCCTCGGTCAGCTCGGCGGCGGTGAGCTCGTCGAAGGCGGCCCGCAGGGGATCGGTGGCCAGCGGACCGTACTCCTTCTCGTTGAACACCCGGTCCAGGACCAGTCCCTTGGCCTCCGGGAGCAGCAGCGTCTCCCGGAGCAGGTCGCCGAAGAGGTGCACTTCCACGCCACGGTCGCGCAGCACGTCCGCGAACCCGTCGTGCTCGGCCCGAGCCCGGCGCACCCACAGCAGGTCGTCGAAGAGGAGGGCGTCCTTGTTGGTGGGAGTGAGACGTTTCAGTTCCAGGTCCGGCCGGTGCAGGATGACGCGGCGCAGCCGCCCGGTCTCGGAGTCCACGTGAAATCCCATGGCACTGACCTTCCCACGCCGGGCGGCCCGCACCACCCGGAGCCGGTCTTCTACAACCGAGGATCGACCGGTTCCGATTCCAGCGCCAGCACCGCGAAGACCGCTTCGTGCACCCGCCACAGGGGCTCGTTCGCGGCGAGGCGGTCCAGGGCTTCCAGCCCGAGGGCGTACTCGCGCAGCGCCAGCGACCGTTTGTGGCCGAGGGAACGGTGGCGCAGGCGGGCCAGGTGTTCGGGGCGGGTGTACTCGGGGCCGTAGATGATACGCAGGTACTCCCGGCCACGGCACTTGATACCGGGCTGCACGAGGCGGCCCGACTCGGTGCGTACGAGTGCGCCCAGGGGTTTGACCACCATGCCCTCACCGCCCGCCTCGGTCAGGTCGAGCCACCAGCGCACGCCTGCCGCGACGGAGGCGTCGTCCCCGGTGTCGACCAGCAGCCGGCCGGTGGCGCGCAGCAGCCCCGTGGGGTCGGCCTCGACCAGGCGGTCGATGAGGGCGAGCTGCCGGTCGTGCGGCAGGTCGGCGAGGCTGCGGTCCTGGACGGCGAGCAGTTGGAAGGGCGCGAGGTGGACGCCGTCCAGCCCGTCGGTGGTCCAGCAGTACCGCCGGTACGCCTCGGTGAACGCGCTCGCGTAGGCCGCC
>NZ_DATDBG010000124.1:0-2656 GCF_036524955.1 Streptomyces sp. | reverse complement strand
CCGCCGCGTACGAAGCTGCGCTCGACCGTCCCGGCTTCGTCGAAGCCTTCGACGAAGCCTTCGGCGGCCAGCCCGCGACACCTGGCGGTAGTCACTCCGCCCGCCTGGCGGCCTGACCTTGGAACTGCACATCGACATCCGATGGCTTCTCGACCGGCAAGAGCGCATCCTTGGCAAGGATCTCCAGGTCCTGGACTACTCGGCGCTTGTCGCGGCCGTAGCCCGGCACCGAGTGAACACGCCCCACCTGGATGTGGACAGCCCCGACGCGTACTGGCGGGCCGCGACGCTGCTCGACACGATCGTGCTGCAGCGGCCACTGCCCGCCCGGAATGAGTTGTACGGGTACGCGGTCGCCGTGGCATACATCGAGGCCTCCAGCGAAACCGTCGTCGCCACCCAGCAACAGTGGATCCAGCTGATCGAGGACATCAAGGCCCTCCGGCTGACCACCTACGACATCGCCGACCGGCTCCGCTCATGGCAGGCATTGTCAACTTGAGCTGGCAGCCTTGGGGCTGGGTTGATCGTCGGATTTGTTGATCATCGCAGAAGCTGCGGCCATCGGCGCCCTGCCCGCCTTCGCCGGCAACAGCCTTGCGGGCCGGAGCCGGGGCGGTGGCCGCAGAGTCGCGGCGAAGACGGGCCCGAGCGAGCACTGCGGGTGCCGAAAACCCCATCCATAGCCCGGGCACCACGCTGCGCAGCGCACCGTGCGGCCTGTACCGGTCGCAGAACGACTCGAACTCGCCGAGCACGCGGAGCAGACGGACCCGGTTCCAGATCAAGGTCCGACCGAGGAACTCATGCCTGCAGGTCTGCACCCAGCCGCTCCCCCAGCTCCTCGACGGCGCCGGCATCACCCTCCACGGCAGCGGCAACCCACCCACAGCCGAACTCCGCCTCAACGACGCCGCACCACGGGACCCCGGCCTGCGCCCCGCAGCCACCCGGCCCACCGGCCCTCTCGGACAATGTGGGCCGGTGCCTGCCCCTGCCCCTGCGCGCCGTGCGTTTCAGCGGACCCCGAACAACAGTCATGTGGCTGCCAGGAGGATGGCCGTGTAGTGCGCGGTGAAGGCGGCGATGGTGAGAGTGTGGAAGACCTCGTGGAAGCCGAACCAGCGCGGCCAGGGGTCGGGGCGCTTGAGTGTGTAGACGACGGCGCCCGCGGTGTAGAGCAGGCCTCCGGCGACGACGAGGACGACGGCCGGGGTGCCGCCGGTGCGCGCGAAGTCGGGCAGGTAGAAGACCGCCGCCCATCCCAGGGCGAGGTAGCACGCGGTGTAGAGCCAGCGCGGTGCCCTGATCCACCAGACGCGGAAGGCGATGCCGGCCGCGGCCCCGGCCCACACCAGGGACAGCAGGACCACCTGCTGGTGCGCGGGCAGCAGCAGCACCGCCAGGGGCGTGTACGTGCCGGCGATGATCAGGAAGATGTTCGCGTGGTCCAGCCGCCGCAGAACCGCCTCACCCCGCGGACCCCAGTCCCCGCGGTGGTACAGCGCGCTGGTGCCGAACAGCAGGCAGGCCGACAGCGCGTACACCGAGCAGGCCGCCACTGCCGGCGCCGACCGCGAAAGGGTAATCAGGACGATGCCGCCGGTCAGCGCGAGGGGGAACATCCCGGCGTGCAGCCAGCCGCGCATCCGCGGCTTCAGCGCAGCCGCCGCGCGCTCCACCCCGCCTTCCAGGCCGACGGCCCTCCGCCCGAACATCGGCCGGCCGGTGGTGCCAGCAGGCGAATCGACCGCCGGTGCGCGGAAGGTGTCGGGCGTGGTGCCGGAGAGGTGTCGGAGCTCCCGTCCGCGTGCCGGTGGATGGGCGTCGTCAGCGATCATGTGCTCATATTACGAAATCGGTGGAAGGGTGCGGCATCGGCGCGTTGCCGCGGACTGCGGGTCAGTTGCCTTCCGTGTGCTGGGATGCGGAGCGGCGGTATTCGGCGTTGATGCGCTGGGCTTCTTCGAGCTGGTCTTCGAGGATGATGATCCGGCAGGCGGCCTCGATCGGGGTGCCCTGGTCGACGAGTTCCCGCGCGCGGGCGGCGATGCGCAGCTGGTATCGGGAGTAGCGGCGGTGCCCGCCGGCGGAGCGGAGCGGGGTGATCAGGCGGGCGTCGCCGATGGCGCGCAGGAATCCCTGAGTGGTGCCGAGTATCTCGGCGGCCCGGCCCATGGTGTAGGCGGGGTAGTCGTCGTCATCGAGCCGGTTGAACGAGTCGTCTGCTGTCATCTCGCCTCTCTGTGGAACACGCACGGAGGGGCCCTGGTGCCGTACCGGCACCAGGGCCCCGAAGGAACTGCAACACCATCTGCCGGTCCTATGTACTGCCCGGCCTACTGTGTCCGCACCGCCGCAGGGGGGCTGGCGGCGTGTGCGGGGATCGCGGTTGCGTGACCGGAGACCACCTCACTATCGATGTCCTGCGGTACCCGGGCTCACAACGTCCGCCCGGGCGATCCTGATGGTGCTCGGCGCCTCCGTTCTTCCCTCTGGATGAACTACCTACCAATCGGGCACTGCGCACTGCTTGTACTGCTGGTGATACGAACTGCTGGTGACCTGAGTAAGCGCCACCCTTCGGCAGCCAGCCCCGTCGCCCTTCCTGCGTCTGCTCTGGCTTAGAACCCCACTGCCGAACCTCCCGGCACGC
>NZ_DATDBG010000123.1:0-5578 GCF_036524955.1 Streptomyces sp. | reverse complement strand
TCGGCGGCCAGCGCGGTGAGCGCGTCGGCCTCCGGCGGCCCCTCGATGAGCACGGCCTGCGGCCGGTACGCGTCCAGCGCCGCCCGCACGGCGCGGGCCGAACCGGGGCCGTGGTGCCGTACCCCCAGCAGCACCAGGTCTCCCGCGGCACCGGACCGGGCACCGCCGCCGGGCGCGGGCGGCCGGGTGGAACGCGAGGCACGCGAGGGCACCGTCATACCGACACCTCCCGGCAGGCGCGGTAGAAGTCCTTCCAGCCGTCCCGTTCCCGTACCACCGTTTCCAGGTACTCCTGCCAGATCAGGCGGTCCGCGGCCGGGTCGCGGACGACCGCGCCGAGGATGCCCGCGGCGACGTCACCGGCCCGCAGTACGCCGTCGCCGAAGTGGGCGGCGAGGGCAAGGCCGTTGGTGACGACGGAGATCGCCTCGGCGGTGGACAGCGTGCCGGACGGGGACTTGACCTTGGTGCGGCCGTCCTCGGTGACGCCGGCCCGCAGCTCGCGGAAGACGGTGACGACGCGGCGGATCTCGTCGGCGCCCCGGGGCGCAGCCGGCAGTTCGAGGCCGCGGCCGATCTGGTCGACCCGCCGGGACACGATGTCCACCTCGTCCTCCGCGGTGGCCGGCAGCGGCAGCACCACCGTGTTGAAACGGCGGCGCAGCGCGCTGGACAGGTCGTTGACCCCGCGGTCGCGGTCGTTGGCGGTGGCGATCAGGCTGAAGCCGCGGACGGCCTGGATCTCGGTGCCCAGCTCCGGTATCGGCAGAGTCTTCTCGGACAGGATCGTGATCAGGGTGTCCTGCACGTCGGCCGGGATGCGGGTCAGCTCCTCGACCCGGGCGATCCGTCCCTCGGCCATCGCCCGCATGACCGGGCTGTGCACGAGCGCGTCCCGGCTGGGGCCGTGCGTCAGCAGTTGCGCGTAGTTCCACCCGTAGCGGATCGCCTCCTCCGGGGTGCCCGCCGTGCCCTGCACCAGCAGCGTGGAGTCGCCGCTGATCGCGGCGGCCAGGTGCTCGGAGACCCAGGTCTTGGCGGTGCCGGGCACCCCGAGCAGCAGCAGCGCGCGGTCGGTGGCCAGGGTGGTGACGGCCACTTCGACGATCCGCCGCGGACCCACGTACTTGGGTGTGATGACGGTGCCGTCGGGGAGCGTTCCGCCGAGGAGGTAGGTGGCGACCGCCCACGGCGAGAGGTTCCAGCGGGCCGGGCGCGGGCGGTCGTCCGCCGCGGCGAGCGCGGCGAGTTCGTCCGCGAAGGCGTCCTCGGCGTGCGGCCGCAGGGCGTGGTCGGCCGTCTGCGCGCCCACCGGTTCGCCGGCCGGCCCAGCCGTCTGCTCGGTGCCGGTCCCGGCATCCGTCGTTGTGGTCATGGCTCTCCCCCACTCGGGTGGTGAATGCGTCGTCAAATCCATCGCGTATCCATCGGAAGGCACGGCGAAATCTGTCAGCAGGACCTCGCGTTCCGTGCTGCTCTCCACCATGCACCCCACCACTGACAATCGGTCACCGTGAGCAATCTTCGCAGGTCAGAGAGATTGTCAGTGGTCGGTTCTACCGTCGAGGACATGGAGACGGAAGCACGGTGGACAGCGGATCAGGTCCTGGCGCTCGCGCCTGACGCCGCATCACGCAAGGCGGGCGCGCGGCTCGCGACGCCCGTGCCGTGGTCCGGCACGGGGGTGGCGGGGACAGCGGTGTGGGGGCTGTGCAAAGGCAGTGGCAGCAAGCCGTACCAGACCGCGGTGGACATCGCCGGTCCGGCGTTCCGCTGCACCTGCCCGAGCCGCAAGTTCCCCTGCAAGCACGCGATCGGGCTGCTGCTGCTGTGGGCCGAGGGCGCGGCCGGGCCGGTCACCGCGGCGGTGGAGCCGGACTGGGTGGAGCAGTGGACCTCGGCACGGCGCAAGAAGGCGGAGGCGGCCGAGTCGTCGGCGCCCCGGGCGGCAGCCGGTCCCGCGGACCCCGACGCGGCGAAGCGGCGGTCGGACCGCAGGGCGGTGCGGGTGGAGGGCGGTGCCGCCGAGCTGGAGCAGCGGCTCACCGACCTGCTGCGCGGCGGTCTCGCGGGGGCGGACCGCGCCGGCTATCAGCAGTGGGACGAGATCGCCGCCCGGATGGTCGACGCACAGGCACCCGGGCTCGCCTCCCGGGTGAGGGAACTGGGGGCGGTGGTCGCCACCGGCGGCGACTGGCCGTCGCGGATGCTGGAGGAGACGGCACTGCTCCACCTGCTCACCCGGGGCTTCCTCGGCCGCGAACAGCTGCCGGCGCCGCTCGCGGAGACCGTTCGGACGAGGGTCGGCTTCACCGTCGACACCGCGGAGCTGCTGGCCGGGCCGTCAGTGCGAGGGCGGTGGCTGATCCTCGCGCAGTACGACACGGCGGACGACCGGCTGACCACCCGCCGGATCTGGCTTCACGACGAAGACGCCGGCCGGTTCGCCCTGCTGCTCTCCTTCGGCGCGGCCGGGCGGGCCCCGGAGCTCACCCTGCCCGTCGGCACGGTGCTGGACGCGGAGCTCGCCTACCACCCCGCAGCCGTCCCGCTGCGCGCCGCCCTCGGCACCCGGCACACCACCCATGTCCCGGACCGCACCCCGGCGGGCGCCGCGGTCAGCCCCGCCCTCACCTCCTACGGCACGGCCCTGGCCGACGACCCCTGGCTCGACGCCTGGCCGGTCCTCCTCTCCTCCGTCGTCCCCCTGCCCGGCCCCGACCGCTGGCAACTGGCCGACGCCACGACCGAGGACGCGCTTCCGGTCACCATGCCCCCGTCCGGCATGTCCGGCCTCTGGCGCCTCGCGGCGATCTCGGGCGGCCACCCGCTCACGGTCTTCGGCGAACTCGGCCCCACGGGCCTCCGCCCCCTGACCGCCTGGTCGAGCGGATCTCCGGCGCCCATACCCCTGTAACCGGAGCAGGAGCCGGAGCCGAGCGGCTGGTCCCCGGTGCCTGCCGGTCCTGCCCCCGAGGGACCGCGGGGCAGGACCGGCAGGCACCGGGGCGACAAGAAAAACCACGGAACCAGGACAACGTACGAACGGGGATCGGAATGAACGTCAGGTGGGACGACCTGGTCGGAAGCGCGCTGCTCGGGACGGAGCGGCGGCGGCCGCCCGGGGTCGTGGGGGACGCGGAGGAAGCGGCAGCGGGGTTGCTGGACGCCGCGGCGAGCGGGGTGGTGCGGCGGAGGGCCGGGGCGCGGCCCGGGGTGGCCGGCGAGCGGCCGAGGATGGCGGCGCCCGACCTGCGGCCGGAGCTGCCGGAAGCGGCGCGAAGAAGGCTGGCGATGCTGCTGGCGGACCGTACCGGGGACGGTTCGCGGGGGCGGCGGGGAGCCGCCCCGAATCTCACCGAGCTGCTGCCGCAGTGGCTCGCCGCGGCCCGCCAGGAGGGCTACGCCGCGCCGCCCGACCTGCTGCCCGCCCTGCTGGACGCGGCCAGGGCACGTACGGATCTGCGGGCGGACGCCCTGGCGCTCGCGGGCCCGCGCGCCCTGTGGCTGGCGGAGCTGAACCCGGACTGGAAGTTCGCCCTGCGCGCCGGCCACGGTGGCGTGACGGCGGGCGGCGCCCCGGAGGAGCCGGGGGCCGCGGAACGGCTGTGGGAGGAGGGCCTGTTCGCCGAGCGCGTCTCCCTGCTCACCCGGCTGCGGCTGGCCGACCCGTCGGCGGCCCTCACTCTGCTGGCCTCGACCTGGCGGAGCGAACGCGCCGAGGACCGGCTGATGTTCCTCGATTCGCTGCGTACGGGGCTGTCCGCGGCGGACGAGCCGTTTCTCGACGAGGCCCTGTCGGACCGCAGCCGCAACGTACGGGCGACGGCCGCGGAGCTGCTGTCCGCGCTGCCGGATTCCGCACTGGCCGGACGGATGGCGGCCCGGGCCCGCAGTTGCGTATCGCTCGGTCCGGACGGCATCACGGTCGAGGCGCCGTACGCGTGCGATCCGGCGATGGAACGGGACGGGGTGGCCCCGAAACCGCCCAGCGGGAGGGGCGAACGGTCGTGGTGGCTGGGGCAGTTGGTGGACACTGCCCCGCTGTCGACGTGGCCCGCCCTCTTCGCCGGCCGCACTCCGGAGCAGATCATCGCCCTGCCCGTGCTGGACGACTGGCAGCCGGATCTGCACGCGGCCTGGTGCCGTGCGGCGGTACGGCAGCGCGATCCGGCCTGGGCGCGGGCGCTGCTCGGTCCGCCGCCGGCCCCCGCCGCACCGGTCGCGGCGGTCGGCGACCCGGCGAAGCTGCTGTCGATCCTGCCCGCGGCGGAGCGCGCGGCATGGGTGGCGGACTTCGTCGCGGCGCACGGTCTGGCGGATGCGTTCCAGATGCTGGGCGTGTGCGCGGTGCCGTGGTCGGACCGGCTCGGCAGGGCGGTGGTGGACGCCCTGGACGTGGCCCGGGACGTCGGCAGCTACCCGTGGAGTTTCAGCGGCGTGATGGGCCTGGCCGAGCGCTGCCTCGACCCGGCCGCGGCCGAGCAGGTCGCCGTGCTGAGCGCGGCGGCGGAGGAGCCGCCGGACGGGGCGCCGGGCGCGAGCACGTACTGGTCGGAGGCGTTCCAGCGGCTCACCGGCACACTGCGGCTCCGCGCCGTGATGCTGGCCGAGCTGCGCGGCCGGGCGCCCGCCCCGCCGCACCCGGCACCGCGGGAGGCCGCGGTACCGGCCCCCGCGCCGGGGGCGAGCACCCCGGCGTCAGGCGGTACCGCGTGAGCGGGCGGAACCCTCGCTCAGGCGTCCGCGGTCAGGCGTCCGCGGTCAGGCGGATGTTCGCGTTGACCCACTCCACCACCTCGCCCGTGGACGTACCCGGGGTGAAGATCGCGGCGACTCCGAGCTCCTTGAGCGGAGGGATGTCCGCGTCGGGGATGATTCCGCCGCCGAACACCTTGATGTCCTCCGCGTTGCGCTCCTTGAGCAGCTCGACCACCTTCGCGAAGAGCGTCATGTGCGCGCCGGACAGGATGGACAGGCCGATCGCGTCGGCGTCCTCCTGGATGGCGGTGTCGACGACCTGCTCGGGGGTCTGGTGCAGGCCGGTGTAGATGACCTCCATGCCGGCGTCGCGCAGCGCTCGCGCGATGACTTTGGCCCCGCGATCGTGGCCGTCGAGACCCGGCTTGGCGACCACGACGCGAATCGGTCCGGACACTCCCATCAATGCCTCCATGCGTACGGCCCACGGGCCGGGGACTCGGGGCTGCGGCTCTGGACGCCGCACGACACGGCGTACCACAGCGTGAACGAACGTTATCGCCCGGGCGCGCCGTCCGACAGTTTTACCGAAGGCCCGAAGGGGGAAATCACACAATGGGACACATTCACCGAAGGTCGGGTCCGTCAACGATCACCGCGGCGCGGGACACGCCGGAGGAGCCAGCGGACCCGGGACGTACCGCGGGAGCCGCTGCCAGGATGCCGCGTCTCCGCGCTCGCAGCCGCAGGGCGCGGGGATGCGGCCTCCGCTCCGGCTTCCGCTGAGAGCGCCGCAGGGTCAGTGCCGACCCGGTGGCGCCGCGACGGGAGGTGGGCCATGGCAGCCCAGTCCTCGGCAGCCCGAGCCGTACAAGCC
>NZ_DATDBG010000122.1:0-7977 GCF_036524955.1 Streptomyces sp. | reverse complement strand
ATTCGCCGCCGCCCACCGCGAACGCCGGCCGGGCCGGCGCGGCGGCGGCCTGCGGCGCCTGGTCGAACAGCACGGACAGGTCGACCGACAACCCGTGCGCGACCAGCCGGGCGACGAGCCCGGCGAGGCTGCGGGTGGACGACACGCCGCGGCGGTCCACACCCACCGCCACGTGCGCCCGTTCGCCCAGGGTGTCGTGGACCCAGCGGGTGCAGGTGGCGCCTGGGCCGACCTCGATGAAGTAGCGGTAACCGCTCTCGTACGCGGTCTCCACCAGCCGGGGGAAGTCGATGGTGTCGCGCAGGGTCCGGGCGATCCGGTCCGCGACGGTGGCCTGGTCGAGCGACCCGATCGGCGCGTAGTCGTAGGCGCTGAGCAGTTCCAGCCCCCCCAGGGAGCCGACGGGGTGGTCGTTGAGCTCGGCGAGGCCGGCCAGTTCACCGTCGGCCACCGGGCAGTGCATCACCGAGTTGACCGGTGAACGGGCCGCCGGGCAGTCCAGCTCCGCGATCAGCGCCCGGCACTGGCCGGGGTCGCCGGCGATCACCACCTCGGTGGGCGTGTTGACATGGGTGAGGAACACCCGCTCGTACCGGTCCAGCGCCGCACGGACCCGGGCTGCGTCGGTGAGCAGCACGTGGCAGGCCCACACCGCCTCGTCGGGGGTGCTCTCCGGCAGGTCCCACAGCTCGCGGACGGTCCGGCGCGGGCCACACAGCCGGTCCTTGAACAGCGGGGTGGTGCTGATCCGGTCGTCCCGGCGGGCGGCCCGCTGCCAGCCGCCGGTTGCGAAGAGCATGCTGCTCTCGCCCAGGCTGTAGCCGAACGCGCCGTGCACGGGCACGCCCAGGGTCTCGCGGACCAGATCGGTGTAGAGGTTGGCGAAGGTGGTGCCGGTGGCCAGCATGAACGGCAGGTCGTCGCCGAGCCTGGCCTCCAGCTGCATCAGCTCGCGCCGGCCGGGCGTGACCTGGGTGCGCGGGTACAGGTCGGCCGCCCGGAAGGTCCGGTCCGGCTCAGCCGCCTCCTCCTCGAAGCGGGCCAGCAGTTCGGGGAAGGCCCGGAACAGGTCCTGGCCGAGCCCCGGATAGCTGTTGAAGGCCCCCGGATAGACCAGCGCCACCTTGGCGTCCGGTCCGATCGGCTGCCCGGTGAAGAAGCTCCCGGACGGGGTGCTCCACTCCTTGCCCGCCGCGTGCGCGGCGGCCAGTCCGCCGACGGCCAGTTCGGCCTGACGGCGCAGTTCCTCGCGGCCGGTGCCGACCAGGACGACCCGCAGGGTCCCGGCGGACGTGCTGCCGCCCGCCGGCAGCCGGTGCACGGCCTCCTGCACGATCCGCCGGGCGTCCGCGCCGGACGCCAACTCGTCGGCATGGCGCCGGAGTTCGGCCAGCAGACCGTCCAGCGAGTCCGCCGCCAGCGGCAGCAGCAGGGGGCCGCCGGCCCGCTCCCAGCCAGGGCGGTGCGGCTCCTGCCGGGTCTGCTCGGCGGAGACGACCAGATGGCCGTGCGCGCCGGTGTCACCGACGAAGGTGACGGCCGCGAAGCGCCGGGCGTCACGGGTGCGGCGGAACCAGGGCCGGGAGGCGTCGGGGACGTACAGCGCAGAATCGGCCAGCAGCGGCGCCGCCTCGTCGCTCGGGCGCTGCCAGGACGGAGTGCCCGGCAGGTAACCCAGATGCGCGCAGAGCACGGCCCGCAGCAGGCCGGCCATCTCGGCGGCCCCGCCGGCGTGCCCCAGGTGCGCCTTGGCGCTGCCCAGTGCGACGCTGCCGGAGCCGGCCGGGTACACCTGGGCCAGCGCGGCGAGTTCGGCCCGGTCGGTCGGGCCGTGGCCACCGGCGCCGGCCTCCAGGTAGCCGATGTCGGCCGACGTGATCCCGGCCTGCGCCAGCGACTCCGCGGCGGCGGCGGCCAGCAGCGAGGCGTCGGGCTGCGGCAGCCCGCCGTCCGCGGCGGCGGCGTACTTCACCGCGATCGACTCCAGCCGGGCGTAGGCGGGACGTTCCCCGCTGCCGGGCCGGGTGACGACCACGGCGCCGGCGCCCTCGCCGATCCGGACGGCGCCCTGGCCCGCCCCGAAGGCGAGGCCGCCCTCGGCCGGCGCGCCCTGACCGTCCTGCCGCGCGGCGCGCAGCAGCAGGTTCTCCGGCGAGCCCGCCAGGTCGACCGCGCCGACCAGCACGGCCTCCACGGTGTCGTCGAGCAGCAGCAGCCGGGCCACCCGCAGCGCCTCGGCGGTGCCGGCGCCGTCGGCGGAGATGGTGAAGGACGGGCCGGTGAAGTTCCACAGCGAGGAGATCCGGCTGGTCATGATGTTGCCGATGTAGCTCAGCACCTCGTTGGCGACGATCGGCTGGTGCACACCGTCGCGGGCGATGAGGAACAGCTCGGCGCGCTGCTCGTCGGTCAGCGTCAGGCCGGAGCTGTCGTACACCGCGCGCAGGAAGGCGTCCAGGCCGTAGCGCGCCAGGTGCAGGTGGGCGCTGGGCTCGATCTCCATGGCGATGACCACCCCGATCCGCCGCGGGGCGGGCGAGGTCCGGCCGGCGGTCGGCGTACGGGAGTACCCGGCGTCACGCAGCGCCTCGTCGGCCACCTGGGAGACCAGGGCGTGCTGGAGGTTGTAGTTGCGCAGGTCTGCCGGGGGGATGCGGTGGTCGATCGGGTCGACCGGGACGGTGTCGGTGAACGCCCCCGTCGGCACCGTCGCGCCCGCCAGCGACGCGGCGGCCAGCACGCCCTCGGCGGTCTGTTCGAGACCGCGCCAGCGGCGGGCCGGCAGCGGGCCGTACGCCTCGCGCCCGTCGAACAGGGCGCGTTCGAAGGCGTCGGCGCTGTCCAGCGGCCCGAAGTGGGCGCCGATGCCGACCACGTCAAGGGCCGACGGCACCGCGGCGGCGTCGTCGCCGGCTGCCGGGGCGGTCCCGGGAGCCGCTGGAGGGGAGGACAGCACCACGTGCGCGTTGGTGCCGCCGAAGCCGAACGCGGAGACCGCGGCCCGGCGGGTGCGCCCGCGCTCCGGCCAGTCCCGGCCGGCCCGCACCAGGATGTCGCCGGCCGCCGCGCCGCCCGCGGCCAACGGCGTGCGGACGCCGGGCGTGGGCGGGATGTGGCCGTGCTGCATGGCCAGGATGACCTTGATCATGCTGCTCAGCCCGGCCACGGTCAGGAGGTGACCGATGTTGCCCTTGACCGAGCCGATCAGCGGCAGCGCGCCGTGGGCGCCGAAGAACTCCACCACTGAGTCCAGTTCGGTGCGGTCGCCGACCGGGGTGCCGGTGGCGTGGCACTCCAGGTAGTCGATGTCGGACGGTGCCACACCGGCCTGGGCGTAGGCGTGCTCGTAGGCCCGGTGCTGGCCGTCCGCGTTGGGGATCAGCAGGTGGCGGCCACCGCCGTCGTTGGACAGGCCGATGCCGTCGACGACCGCGTAGATCCGGTCGCCGTCCGCCACCGCGTCCGCCAGCCGGCGGACCGCCAGCATGCCCGCGCCCTGACCGGTGAGGATGCCACCGGAGGCGGTGTCGAAGGGCTGGCTGAAGCCGTCCTCCGGGTAGGCGTGCAGGTCGGAGAAGGACAGGTGGATGAGCGTCGGGTCCGGCGCGCACACCCCGCCGGCCAGGGCGAGGTCCGCCTGCCCGGACGCGAGGTGGTCGCAGGCCAGCTTCAGCGCGTACAGCGCGGAGGAGCATGCGGCGTCCAGCGCGTACCGGGGGCCGCCCAGGCCCAGCGCGGCGGCGGTGACGGCGGCCGGTGCGCCGCTGACCCGGATGTCCTCGGCGGCCGGGCCCTCCGCCGCCCACTGCGGGTCGGCGGGCACCGGTCCCGAACCGGGCAGTCCGGCGGCCCGCAGCCCGTGCAGCACCGCCTGCTCGACCAGCGGCAGGCTGACCCGGGCCGAGGCGGGCGTCGGGAAGGAGTAGTTGCCCAGCACCAGCGCGGTCCGGTCCAGCAGGTCCGACCGCCCGGCGTGGCCGCTGTCGCGCAGCGCCTCACGTCCGGTGTGCAGGGTCCAGTGGTAGAGGCGGTCCAGCCGGTTCAGGTAGTCCGCGTCGAGCCGGTAGCCGGCGGGGTCGAAGGCGAAGTCGGTGACGAAGCCGCCCCGCGCGCAGTAGATCCGGTGGTCCGGGTCGGCGTCACCCGGCGGCGGCGCCGGTCCGAAGACCTCTTCGCCGCCCTCCCGGCGGCTGTCGGCTCCGGCCCGGAGGTTCTCCCAGAAACCGGCCGGGGAGGTCGCACCAGGGAAAAGGCAGGAAAGGCCGACGATGGCGAACTTGCTCATGCGGACTGTGGTTCCCTCCAGGCTGGATGCCGGGGCCGGGCACGTGAAGCGCCCGGCCCCGGCGGGGCGACGTCGTCAGCTGTTCACGAACTTGGCGGCCAGCTGCGGGGCAGCAGCCACCGACACACCCGCGAACCGGGCGAGGACCCGGCCGTCGGGGGCGCACGCGGTCACCGTGAGCTTGGTGATCGCGGAGTTCGGGTCAGCCGCGGGGTCCACGGGCTCGACCACCGCCAGGAAGGGGCCGCCGTCCGGCAGCGCCTCGTACAGCTCCGCCTCGGCCACCGCGAGCGGCAGGCTCGCGGTGTTCCGGTGCAGCCGGGTCCAGACCAGTGCGGCCTGCAGCAGCAGGTCGGCGGTGCCGGGACCGTACAGCGCGCCGCTGAACGCGCCGCCGGACGCGGCGGGTTCGGCCAGCTCGCACTCCAGCACCAGGCGGGTGCCGTCCTCGGCCGCCACCTTGCGGATGCCGCGCAGCGCGGGCCCGTGGAACAGCGTCCCGTCCTGGTACAGCCCGGCCGCGTCCCGTCCGCCGCCGAGGGCGGGCAGCCCGGTGACCAGGGGCCGGTCGGAACCGGCCGCGGTCAGGTCCAGCTTGGCCGAGTAGCGCGGGCGGGTGGCGCCCTCGCCGTCGGCCGACTCGATGAGCACCTCGGCGCCCGAGCCGTCGGCGGCGGCCTGCGCGCGCAGCCGCAGCCGCTCGTGCTCGTCCGCGCCGAGCACCACGCCCTTCAGCACGGAGAAGTCCCGTACCCGGCCGACGGTCGCTCCGGTGATCCGCTCCACCGCGCCGATGGCCCAGCCGAGAGCCAGGGCCGCGGGCACCACCGGCGTGTCGCCGATGACGTGGTCGGTCACCAGGGCGGTGTCCGCCAGCGCGGAAAGCTCCCGCTGGACGACGACCGCGGTGGGCGGCACCACCACCGGCCGGGACGACAGCGGGGTCGTCGGCCCGAGCACGGTCACCACGTCGCCGCCACGGTCGGCCGCGAACTGCTCGGTGAACAGCCGCGGACCGGTCCGGGCGCCGATCAGTGCGATGCCCCGCTCGGCGAAGACCTCCTTGATCTGCGGTGACACCATGCCGCTGTCCCAGGCGCCCCAGTTCACCGAGGTGACCCGGCTGTCGGGGTGACGCAGCTTGAAGGACGACGCCCAGGCGTTCAGCACCTCGTTGGCCATGGCGTAGTCGGACTGGCCGCGGTTGCCGAAGAAGCCCGCCACCGAGGAGAACAGCAGCACGTGGCGCAGCCGCTCCTCGGGCAGCGCCTGGACGACGGCGCGCAGCCCGTCCAGTTTCGGCGCGAACACCCGCTCGATCTCGGCGGCCTTCTTCTGCTCGATGAGCTGGTCGGCCAGCACACCGGCGCCGTGCACCAGACCGGTCACCCGGGCCGCGTACGGGGCCAGCGCCGCCTTCACCGCCGCGGCGTCGGTGATGTCCACCGCGAGGTACTCGGCGGTGCCGCCGGCCGTGTGGACCTGTTCCAGGGTCTGCCGGATCTCGCGCACCGCGACCACCGACTGGTACATCTGCTCCACGCGCTTCGGGACCGGCTTCTCGCCCTGCTCGCGCAGGTGGCCGACGGCGGCGGCCTTCAGATCGGCCGGACCGTACAGACCGGCCGCCCAGCCCGGCTCCTCCGTCAGCGGGGTGCGGCCGAGCAGCAGCAGCCCGGTGTGGTACCGGCCGGCCAGGTCCACCACGCAGCTCGCGGTGATACCCCGGCCGCCACCGGTGACCACCAGCAGGTCGTCGGCGGTCGGTTCGGACGGCAGCGTGCCCTCGTGCCCGGCTCGCTCGGCGAACGGCGTCTCGGCCAGCGACAGCGCGGCGCGTCCGGCACCGTCCCGGGCGACCTGCACCGGGCCGGCCGCCGCGTCGTGCAGTTCAGCCGTCACCAGCGCGGCGGCGTCGGCCGGGTCGAGTCCCGGGGCGAGGTCGACACCGCGGCAGAACACCTCGGGTGCCTCGACGGCGAGCGTCTTGACCAGACCGCCGTACCCGCCGGCCGGGGCCAGCGCCTCGGCGACACCGCGCAGACCGAACGCGCCGTCCAGGGCGGTGACGGTCAGGAAGGCGGTCCTGCCGGTCGCGGCGGCCTCGCGCAGCGGCGCCACCACGTGCTTGGCGATGAGCAGGCCGTGTGCCAGCCGCCGTACGCCCTCTCGCCAGTCCAGGTCCTGCCGGGTGGCGGGCAGCAGCACCAGGCGCGGGTTCCGGTCGGTGATCTCCTTGACGCGGGCGGCCAGTTCGGCACTGCCCCAGCCCGACAGCGCGTTGTCGTCGACCTGCTCGACGCCCTCGTCCGTCAGCCGCGCGGCGACCTCGGGCAGCCGCAGTACGGAGATCTGCCACCCCTCGGCGGCCAGGCGCCGCGCGAGCGGCGGTACGAGATCACCGCCGTCGTCCACGAGCAGCGCGACGGAGCCCTCGGGGAATGCACCGACGAGCCGGTCCGGCTCGGGCAGCGGCGTCAGCACCGCCTGGCCGCGTCCGATCCCGTCGGCGTCCTCGGCAGCGTCCGGCGCGGCCGGTGCGCCCGGGGTTGTCCCGGTGACCGTGGCCGTGTCCGCCTGGTTGCTGATGAAGGCCGTGATGTCGCTCAGGGTGCGCAGCTCGGCCAGCGCCTCCGGACCGGCGGCAGTGGTGGCGGTGGGGAACCGCTCCTGCAGGGTGCCCATGATCTCCACCCGCTTGATGGAGTCGATGCCGAGATCAGCCTCGATGTCCATCCCCAGGTCGAGCATGTCCGTCGGGTAACCGGTCTTCTCGGCCACCACCTCCAGCAGCGCGGCCTGCACAGCCGCAGGGTCGACGGCCGCGCCGCCGCCGGAGGCAGGCGCCACCGCCGGGGTCGCGGCAGGAGCCGCGGGTGCAGCCGCGGTACTGGTCTGGCTGCTGATGAAGGCCGTGATGTCACTCAGGGTGCGCAGCTCGGCCAGCGCCTCCGGACCGGCGGTGGACTCGGTCGGGAACCGCTCCTGCAGGCTGCCCATGATCTCCACCCGCTTGATGGAGTCGATGCCGAGATCAGCCTCGATGTCCATCCCCAGGTCGAGCATGTCCGTCGGGTAACCGGTCTTCTCCGACACCACCTCCAGCAGCGCGGCCTGCACAGCCGCGGCATCCACAGACGCGCCACCACCGGAGGCAGGCGCCACCGCCGGGGCCACGGCAGGAGCCGGAAGCGGAGCCGGGGCCGGGGCAGCCGGAGCCGGCGGCAGGGCGGCCGGAGCAGGGGGCAGGGCGGCCGGAGCAGGGGGCAGTTCCAGCGCCGGGGTGACCGGAGCCGACGGGGCGGCCGGGAGCGCCGCCGGAGGCGCGGGCGTGTACGGGGGGATCGCGGCGTGCTGCGGCCGTACGAACGCGGCGGGCGCGATCGGCGCGGTCGTCGAGGGCGCGGCGGGGGCCGCCCCGTACTCCAGGCCGGCCAGCTCCCGCAGGATCTCGTTGGCCCGCAGGTGCGTCCGGCCGATCGCCAACCCGTGCTCCTTGACCGCGGAGACACCGGGCATGATCTCGCCGACCCGGCCCTGGTCGGCCGCCTGGGTCAGCAGATCGGTCAGTTGCCGCACGCTGTCGAGCTGCCCGCTCATGTACTGGTCGTGCAGCGACAGATGATCGGCGACCAGGCTGTCCAGCCGCGCGGGGGCGGCGGGGGCGGATGGCCGCCCGGAGGGCGCTTCCT
>NZ_DATDBG010000121.1:0-19307 GCF_036524955.1 Streptomyces sp. | reverse complement strand
GGCCGGGTCCGCTCCCCCTCGGGGGAGCGGACCCGGCCCGCCGTGCCGTCCGGCGCGGGGCCGTCGGGGGCGATTTGCCCGGCGGCGGCCCGGTCCCGTACGCTTCCCCGGAAGCCAAAGACCGCTGGTTGTCGCCGTGCTCCGGATGGGGCAGGGCGGCCGAAGGATCCGCTGAGTGCGGACGGCCCGCGTAGGTGACTGTGGATGATCTCCGGGAGTGTACGTCGCTTCCGTCGAGACACGCCCCGTGCGCCTGCGCCGGGGCGTTTGTATTTCATTTGTCTCCCTCCTTCGCAGCCGGGCGGTCCGCAATCACCCGGAAGGAGGCCGAGACTCATGGCGAGGCCTGACAAGGCTGCCTCGGTTGCCGAGTTGACGGACAAGTTCCGCTCCTCGAACGCCGCAGTGCTGACCGAGTACCGCGGTCTCACCGTGGCGCAGCTCAAGACGCTGCGCCGTTCGCTCGGTGAGAACGCCACGTATGCCGTGGTGAAGAACACGCTGACCAAGATCGCGGCCAACGAGGCCGGGATCAGCACGCTCGACGACCTGTTCGCGGGTCCGTCGGCCGTCGCCTTCGTGACCGGTGACCCGGTCGAGGCGGCGAAGGGTCTGCGCGACTTCGCCAAGGACAACCCCGCTCTCGTCATCAAGGGCGGTGTCCTTGACGGCAAGGCGCTGTCCGCCGACGAGATCAAGCAGCTCGCGGACCTGGAGTCCCGCGAGGTGCTGCTCGCCAAGCTGGCGGGCGCCATGAAGGGCAAGCAGTCCCAGACTGCCGCGCTCTTCCAGGCGCTCCCCTCGAAGTTCGTCCGCACCGCGGAGGCGCTTCGGGCCAAGAAGGCCGACGAGCAGGGCGGTGCCGAGTAATTCGGCTCGCACATTGACCGCCGCCACCCGGCGACGGTCGCCGCGGGCCTGACGTACGCCCGCCGACATGTACATCCGGCACCTGCCGATTTAGTGGAAGGACCGCCATCATGGCGACCAAGCTCAGCCAGGACGAACTGCTCGCCCAGTTCGAGGACATGACCCTCATCGACCTCGCCGCCTTCGTGAAGGCCTTCGAGGAGAAGTTCGACGTCACCGCCGCCGCCCCGGTCGCGGCCGTGGGCATCGCGGGCCCGGGTGTGCCCGCCGCCGAGGCTGTCGAGGAGAAGGACGAGTTCGACGTCATCCTCACCGGTGCCGGCGACAAGAAGATCCAGGTCATCAAGGTCGTGCGCGAGCTGACCTCGCTGGGTCTGAAGGAGGCCAAGGACCTCGTGGACGGCGCTCCGAAGCCGGTCCTGGAGAAGGCCACCAAGGAGGCCGCGGACAAGGCGAAGGACGCCCTGGCGGCCGCCGGCGCCTCGGTCGAGGTCAAGTAACACCTTGCTCCGTCCCGCCGAGGGCGGGGCCTTGACGTACGGACCGCATCGCGCAATTCTCAACACGCGTCACCACTGCGCTCCGGACCTGGTTGGACCTGGCTCCGGACCTCGCTCCACCGTGCTCCGCAGATCGTTACGGAGTTAGAACCCGGTGGCATGCATGGATCGGTGGAGATGCGGGAATGCATGGCAATGCAGCGTGACGGGCGCGGATCCGGTCCACTTCCGAGGACGGACGGGGCCGCAAGAGACGGGCGAGGGGGGCGACGATTCGGTACTCCGAATCTCAGCTCTGGACATCAGTGAGCCAAGTGGCTACACTGACCCTTTGCGCTGCCTGTTAGCTGCTTCCTGGCCCGTCACCAGAAGCATGCCCACGTCTGAGCACCACTGAGGAAGCCCGCCATCAGGACTTCTCTCTTCCGCTCAGGGGCGGACCGGTACGCGCGTAGTGAGTCCGAGCCCTCGGAAGGACCCCCTCTTGGCCGCCTCGCGCAACGCCTCGACTGCCAATTCGAACAACGGCGCAAGCACTGCACCGCTGCGCATCTCATTCGCGAAGATCCGTGAACCGCTCGAAGTTCCGAACCTCCTCGCGCTCCAGACCGAGAGCTTTGACTGGCTGCTCGGTAACGCCGCGTGGAAGGCCCGGGTCGAGGCGGCCCTGGACAGTGGGCAGGACGTCCCCAGGAAGTCCGGTCTGGAGGAGATCTTCGAGGAGATCTCCCCGATCGAGGACTTCTCCGGGTCGATGTCGCTCACCTTCCGTGACCACCGCTTCGAGCCGCCGAAGAACTCGCTGGACGAGTGCAAGGAGCGCGACTTCACGTACGGCGCCCCGCTCTTCGTCACCGCCGAGTTCACCAACAACGAGACCGGCGAGATCAAGTCCCAGACGGTCTTCATGGGCGACTTCCCCCTGATGACCAACAAGGGCACCTTCTGCATCAACGGCACCGAGCGTGTCGTCGTCTCGCAGCTGGTCCGCTCGCCGGGTGTCTACTTTGACAGCCAGATCGACAAGACCTCCGACAAGGACATCTTCTCCGCCAAGATCATCCCGTCCCGGGGTGCCTGGCTGGAGATGGAGATCGACAAGCGCGACATGGTCGGCGTCCGCATCGACCGCAAGCGCAAGCAGTCGGTCACCGTGCTGCTCAAGGCGCTCGGCTGGAGCACCGAGCAGATCCTGGAGGAGTTCGGCGACTACGAGTCGATGCGCGCCACCCTGGAGAAGGACCACACCCAGGGCCAGGACGACGCGCTGCTCGACATCTACCGCAAGCTGCGTCCGGGCGAGCCGCCGACCAAGGAGGCCGCCCAGACCCTGCTGGAGAACCTCTACTTCAACCCCAAGCGCTACGACCTGGCCAAGGTCGGCCGCTACAAGGTCAACAAGAAGCTCGGCAGCGACGCGCCGCTGGACGCCGGCGTGCTCACCACCGACGACATCATCGCCACCATCAAGTACCTGGTGAAGCTGCACGCCGGCGAGACCGAGACGACCGGGGACAACGGTTCCTCGATCGTGGTCGAGGTCGACGACATCGACCACTTCGGCAACCGCCGCCTGCGTAACGTCGGCGAGCTGATCCAGAACCAGGTCCGTACCGGGCTCGCCCGTATGGAGCGCGTGGTCCGCGAGCGGATGACGACTCAGGACGTCGAGGCGATCACGCCGCAGACCCTGATCAACATCCGGCCCGTCGTCGCCTCCATCAAGGAGTTCTTCGGCACCAGCCAGCTCTCCCAGTTCATGGACCAGACCAACCCGCTGTCCGGTCTGACCCACAAGCGCCGCCTGTCGGCGCTGGGCCCCGGCGGTCTGTCCCGTGAGCGGGCCGGCTTCGAGGTCCGTGACGTGCACCCCTCGCACTACGGCCGGATGTGCCCGATCGAGACCCCGGAAGGCCCGAACATCGGCCTGATCGGCTCGCTCGCCTCGTACGGCCGGGTCAACGCGTTCGGCTTCGTCGAGACCCCGTACCGCAAGGTCGTCGACGGTGTGGTCACCGACGACGTGGACTACCTGACCGCAGACGAGGAGGACCGCTTCGTCATCGCGCAGGCCAACGCGCCGCTCACCGACGACCTGCGGTTCGCCGAGTCCCGCGTGCTGGTCCGCCGCCGTGGCGGCGAGATCGACTACATCCCCGGGGACGACGTCGACTACATGGACGTCTCGCCGCGCCAGATGGTGTCGGTCGCCACCGCGATGATCCCGTTCCTGGAGCACGACGACGCCAACCGCGCGCTCATGGGATCGAACATGATGCGCCAGGCCGTACCGCTGATCAAGGCCGAGGCGCCGCTGGTCGGCACCGGCATGGAGTACCGCTGCGCGGTCGACGCCGGTGACGTGATCAAGGCCGAGAAGGACGGTGTGGTCCAGGAGGTCTCCGCCGACTACGTCACCGTCACCAACGACGACGGCACGTACACCACCTACCGCGTCGCCAAGTTCTCCCGATCCAACCAGGGCACCTCCTTCAACCAGAAGGTCCTGGTGGACGAGGGCTCCCGGGTGGCGGCCGGCCAGGTACTCGCCGACGGTCCGTCCACGGACGAGGGCGAGATGGCGCTCGGCAAGAACCTGCTGGTCGCGTTCATGCCGTGGGAGGGCCACAACTACGAGGACGCGATCATCCTGTCGCAGCGCCTCGTCCAGGACGACGTGCTCTCCTCGATCCACATCGAGGAGCACGAGGTCGACGCCCGGGACACCAAGCTCGGCCCCGAGGAGATCACCCGGGACATCCCGAACGTCTCCGAGGAGGTGCTGGCCGACCTCGACGAGCGCGGCATCATCCGGATCGGCGCCGACGTGGTGGCCGGCGACATCCTGGTCGGCAAGGTCACCCCGAAGGGCGAGACCGAGCTGACCCCGGAGGAGCGGCTGCTGCGCGCGATCTTCGGTGAGAAGGCCCGTGAGGTCCGCGACACCTCGCTGAAGGTGCCGCACGGCGAGACCGGCAAGGTCATCGGCGTGCGCGTCTTCGACCGCGAGGAGGGCGACGAGCTGCCGCCCGGTGTGAACCAGCTCGTGCGCGTGTACGTGGCGCAGAAGCGGAAGATCACCGACGGCGACAAGCTGGCCGGCCGGCACGGCAACAAGGGCGTCATCTCCAAGATCCTTCCGGTGGAGGACATGCCGTTCCTGGAGGACGGCACCCCTGTCGACATCATCCTCAACCCGCTCGGCGTCCCGTCCCGGATGAACCCGGGGCAGGTGCTGGAGATCCACCTCGGCTGGCTGGCCAAGCAGGGCTGGGACGTCTCCGGCATCGGCGAGGAGTGGGCGCGCCGCCTTCAGGCGATCGACGCCGACCAGGTCGCGCCGGACACCAACGTCGCGACCCCGGTCTTCGACGGCGCCCGTGAGGACGAGATCGCCGGGCTCTTCGAGTCCACGATCCCCAACCGCGACGGCGACCGGATGGTCCAGTCGTCCGGCAAGGCCCGGCTCTTCGACGGCCGCTCCGGCGAGCCGTTCCCGGACCCGATCTCGATCGGCTACATGTACATCCTCAAGCTGCACCACCTGGTGGACGACAAGCTGCACGCCCGGTCCACCGGTCCGTACTCGATGATCACCCAGCAGCCGCTGGGCGGTAAGGCGCAGTTCGGCGGGCAGCGATTCGGCGAGATGGAGGTGTGGGCGCTGGAGGCGTACGGCGCCGCGTATGCCCTCCAAGAGCTGCTGACCATCAAGTCGGACGACGTGCTCGGCCGCGTGAAGGTCTACGAGGCAATCGTCAAGGGCGAGAACATCCCCGAGCCCGGCATCCCCGAGTCCTTCAAGGTGCTCATCAAGGAGATGCAGTCGCTCTGCCTCAACGTGGAGGTGCTGTCCTCGGACGGCATGTCCATCGAGATGCGGGACACCGACGAGGACGTGTTCCGCGCCGCGGAAGAGCTCGGAATCGACCTGTCCCGGCGCGAGCCGAGCAGCGTCGAAGAGGTCTGACGGGTTGCCGCCCGGTCCCACGGCCGGGCGGCCCCCACGGCCCTGTTCAGACCATTTGAGAATCAACCCTGAGAGGGATTGACGACACAGTGCTCGACGTCAACTTCTTCGACGAGCTGCGGATCGGCCTGGCCACCGCGGACGACATCCGGACCTGGTCGCACGGCGAGGTCAAGAAGCCGGAGACCATCAACTACCGCACCCTCAAGCCGGAAAAGGACGGGCTCTTCTGCGAGAAGATCTTCGGCCCCACCCGGGACTGGGAGTGCTACTGCGGCAAGTACAAGCGTGTCCGCTTCAAGGGCATCATCTGTGAGCGCTGTGGCGTCGAGGTGACCCGCGCCAAGGTGCGCCGTGAGCGGATGGGCCACATCGAGCTGGCCGCGCCCGTGACCCACATCTGGTACTTCAAGGGCGTCCCGTCCCGGCTGGGCTACCTGCTGGATCTCGCCCCGAAGGACCTGGAGAAGGTCATCTACTTCGCGGCGTACATGATCACCTGGGTGGACGAGGAGCGCCGCACCCGCGACCTGCCGTCGCTGGAGGCCCAGGTCTCCGTGGAGCGCCAGCAGATCGAGCAGCGCCGCGACGCCGACGTCGAGGGCCGGCAGAAGAAGCTGGAAGCCGACCTCGGCGAGCTGGAGAACGAGGGCGCCAAGGCCGACGTGCGCCGCAAGGTGCGCGAGGGTGCCGAGCGCGAGATGAAGCAGATCCGCGACCGTGCCCAGCGCGAGCTGGACCGGCTCGACGAGGTGTGGGCCCGGTTCAAGAACCTCAAGGTCCAGGACCTGGAGGGCGACGAGCTGCTCTACCGCGAGCTGCGCGACCGCTTCGGCACGTACTTCCAGGGCTCGATGGGTGCCGCGGCGCTGCAGAAGCGCCTGGAGTCCTTCGACCTGGAGGAGGAGGCCGAGCGCCTCCGCGAGATCATCCGTACCGGCAAGGGGCAGAAGAAGACCCGTGCGCTCAAGCGCCTCAAGGTCGTCTCCGCGTTCCTGCAGACCACCAACAAGCCCGGTGGCATGGTGCTGGACTGCGTCCCGGTGATCCCGCCGGACCTGCGTCCGATGGTGCAGCTCGACGGTGGCCGGTTCGCCACCTCCGACCTGAACGACCTGTACCGCCGCGTCATCAACCGCAACAACCGCCTCAAGCGGCTCCTGGACCTCGGCGCGCCCGAGATCATCGTGAACAACGAGAAGCGCATGCTTCAGGAGGCCGTGGACGCGCTCTTCGACAACGGCCGCCGCGGCCGCCCGGTCACGGGCCCCGGCAACCGTCCGCTGAAGTCGCTGTCCGACATGCTCAAGGGCAAGCAGGGCCGGTTCCGGCAGAACCTGCTCGGCAAGCGCGTCGACTACTCCGCCCGTTCGGTCATCGTGGTCGGCCCGCAGCTCAAGCTGCACCAGTGCGGTCTGCCCAAGGCCATGGCGCTGGAGCTCTTCAAGCCGTTCGTGATGAAGCGCCTGGTGGACCTGAACCACGCGCAGAACATCAAGTCGGCCAAGCGCATGGTCGAGCGCGGCCGTACGGTCGTGTTCGACGTGCTGGAAGAGGTCATCGCCGAGCACCCGGTGCTGCTCAACCGCGCGCCGACCCTGCACCGACTCGGCATCCAGGCGTTCGAGCCGCAGCTCGTCGAGGGCAAGGCCATCCAGATCCACCCGCTGGTCTGCACCGCCTTCAACGCGGACTTCGACGGCGACCAGATGGCCGTGCACCTTCCGCTGTCCGCGGAGGCGCAGGCCGAGGCCCGCATCCTGATGCTGTCCTCGAACAACATCCTCAAGCCGGCCGACGGCCGCCCGGTCACCATGCCGACCCAGGACATGGTGCTCGGCCTGTTCTTCCTGACCACGGACTCCGAGGAGCGCGAGGTCAAGGGCGAGGGCCGGGCGTTCGGCTCCACGGCCGAGGCGATCATGGCGTTCGACAACCGCGAGCTGTCGATGCAGGCGCTGGTGGACATCCGGTTCCCGGTGGGCACCGTCCCGCCGCGCGGCTGGACCCCGCCGGAGCCGGGCGAGGGCGAGGAGCCGTACCAGCTCGGTGACAGCTTCCGGCTGCGCACCACGCTGGGCCGCGCGCTCTTCAACGAGCTGCTGCCCGAGGACTACCCGTTCGTGGACTACGCGGTCGGCAAGAAGCAGCTCTCCGAGATCGTCAACGACCTCGCCGAGCGCTACCCGAAGGTGATCGTGGCGGCGACGCTCGACAACCTGAAGGCGGCGGGCTTCCACTGGGCGACCCGGTCCGGCGTGACGGTGGCCATCTCCGACGTCGTGGTGCCCGAGGCGAAGAAGGCGATCATCGCCTCCTACGAGGCGCAGGACGAGAAGGTCCAGAAGCAGTACGAGCGCGGTCTGATCACCAAGCAGGAGCGGTCGGACGAGCTGATCGGCATCTGGACCAAGGCGACCAACGAGGTCGCCGCGGCGATGAACGCCAACTTCCCGAAGACCAACCCGATCTTCATGATGGTCGACTCCGGTGCCCGCGGAAACATGATGCAGATGCGTCAGATCGCGGGTATGCGCGGCCTGGTCTCCAACGCCAAGAACGAGACCATCCCGCGGCCGATCAAGGCGTCCTTCCGTGAGGGCCTGTCCGTGCTGGAGTACTTCATCTCCACCCACGGTGCCCGTAAGGGCCTGGCCGACACCGCGCTGCGTACCGCCGACTCGGGTTACCTGACCCGTCGTCTGGTGGACGTCTCGCAGGACGTGATCATCCGTGAGGAGGACTGCGGCACCGAGCGCGGGCTCAAGCTGCGGATCGCCGAGCGCGGCGCCGACGGAATCCTGCGCAAGGCGGACGACGTCGAGACCAGCGTGTACGCGCGGATGCTCGCCGAGGACGTCGTGGTGGACGGCAAGGTCATCGCGCCGGCCAACGTGGACCTGGGCGACGTGCTGATCGACCAGCTCGTGCGGCACGGGGTCGAGGAGGTCAAGACCCGCTCGATCCTCACCTGCGAGTCGGCCGTCGGCACCTGCGCGTACTGCTACGGCCGTTCGCTGGCCACCGGCAAGCTGGTGGACATCGGCGAGGCCGTCGGCATCATCGCGGCCCAGTCGATCGGTGAGCCCGGTACCCAGCTGACCATGCGTACCTTCCACACCGGCGGTGTCGCCGGTGAGGACATCACGCAGGGTCTGCCGCGTGTGGTCGAGCTCTTCGAGGCCCGCGTGCCCAAGGGTGTCGCCCCGATCTCCGAGGCGGCCGGCCGGGTGCGGATCGAGGAGACCGAGAAGACCAAGAAGATCGTCATCACCCCGGACGACGGCGCCGACGAGATCGCCTACCCGATCTCCAAGCGGGTCCGTCTGCTGGTGGGCGAGGGCGACCACGTCGAGGTCGGGCAGAAGCTGACCGTGGGTGCCACCAACCCGCACGACGTGCTGCGCATCCTGGGCCAGCGTCAGGTGCAGATCCACCTGGTGCAGGAAGTCCAGAAGGTCTACAACTCGCAGGGTGTGTCGATCCACGACAAGCACATCGAGATCATCATCCGGCAGATGCTGCGCCGGGTGACGATCATCGAGTCCGGTGACGCGGAGCTGCTGCCGGGCGAGCTGGTCGAGCGCGGCCGGTTCGAGACCGAGAACCGGCGTGTGGTGGCCGAGGGCGGTCACCCGGCGTCCGGCCGTCCGCAGCTCATGGGCATCACCAAGGCCTCGCTGGCCACCGAGTCCTGGCTGTCGGCCGCCTCCTTCCAGGAGACGACCCGGGTGCTGACGGACGCGGCGATCCACGCGAAGTCGGACTCGCTGCTGGGTCTGAAGGAGAACGTCATCATCGGCAAGCTGATCCCGGCCGGTACGGGCCTGTCCCGCTACCGCAACATCCGGGTGGAGCCCACCGAGGAGGCCAAGGCCGCGATGTACTCGGCCGTCGGCTACGACGACATCGACTACAGCCCCTTCGGCACCGGCTCCGGCCAGGCGGTCCCGCTGGAGGACTACGACTACGGGCCGTACAACGGCTGACGGTCGGCGTCCTGACCCGACGGACACGTCCCGCAGGGCGGCCACTCCTTCCCGAGCGGCCGCCCTGCGGCGTACCCGCGGCATTCCGCAGCTTCATGGCTGCTGCGGCCGATCGGCCGCTGTGCATTTGTTTTGACCGCAGCGAATGCGGTAGGTACGCTCTCATCTTGTGCCTGGGGTGTGCCCGGGTTCTTGCGCGTGCCATGCCACCGCGCGAGGAGACCGAGGCCGCGACACCCGTCAAGACGCACTTCTCCGTTCGCTCGGATACGTGCGGGGTCCGCGACACACCCGACCGCGTGGGTCGGGCCCCAGGTTAGTTTTATCGAGATCGGCACACAGAAACCGGAGAAACGGTGCCTACGATCCAGCAGCTCGTCCGAAAGGGCAGGCAGGACAAGGTCGAGAAGAACAAGACGCCGGCGCTGAAGGGCTCCCCGCAGCGTCGTGGCGTCTGCACGCGCGTGTACACGACCACCCCGAAGAAGCCGAACTCGGCCCTGCGCAAGGTCGCGCGTGTGCGTCTGACCAGCGGCATCGAGGTCACCGCTTACATCCCGGGTGAGGGCCACAACCTGCAGGAACACTCCATCGTGCTGGTGCGCGGCGGTCGTGTGAAGGACCTGCCGGGTGTTCGCTACAAGATCATCCGTGGTTCCCTCGACACGCAGGGCGTCAAGAACCGTAAGCAGGCCCGCAGCCGCTACGGCGCCAAGAAGGAGAAGTAAGCATGCCTCGTAAGGGCCCCGCCCCGAAGCGTCCGGTCATCATCGACCCGGTTTACGGCTCCCCGCTGGTGACGTCGCTGGTCAACAAGATCCTCCTGCACGGCAAGCGTTCCACCGCCGAGCGCATCGTCTACGGCGCCCTGGAGGGCCTGCGTGAGAAGGCGGGCACCGACCCGGTCATCACGCTCAAGCGCGCGCTGGAGAACATCAAGCCGACCCTGGAGGTCAAGTCCCGCCGCGTCGGCGGTGCGACCTACCAGGTGCCGGTCGAGGTCCGCCCGGGCCGTCAGAACACGCTGGCGCTGCGCTGGCTGGTCGGTTACTCCCGCGCCCGGCGCGAGAAGACCATGACCGAGCGCCTGATGAACGAGATCCTCGACGCCAGCAATGGTCTCGGCGCCTCCGTGAAGCGTCGTGAGGACACCCACAAGATGGCCGAGTCCAACAAGGCCTTCGCGCACTACCGCTGGTAGTCACCACCCCCATCGAGAACCGAGAGAAGACTGAGCCACATGGCCACCACTTCGCTTGACCTGGCCAGGGTCCGCAACATCGGGATCATGGCCCACATCGACGCGGGCAAGACGACGACCACCGAGCGGATCCTGTTCTACACCGGTGTCTCCTACAAGATCGGTGAAGTCCACGACGGCGCTGCCACCATGGACTGGATGGAGCAGGAGCAGGAGCGCGGCATCACGATCACGTCCGCCGCGACGACCTGTCACTGGCCGCTGGACGAGGTCGACCACACCATCAACATCATCGACACCCCCGGGCACGTCGACTTCACCGTCGAGGTGGAGCGTTCGCTCCGCGTCCTTGACGGTGCCGTCACCGTGTTCGACGGTGTCGCCGGTGTGGAGCCGCAGTCCGAGACGGTCTGGCGGCAGGCCGACCGCTACGGCGTACCCCGCATCTGCTTCGTCAACAAGCTCGACCGCACCGGCGCCGAGTTCCACCGCTGCGTCGACATGATCGTGGACCGCCTCGGCGCGACCCCGATCGTGATGCAGCTGCCGATCGGCGCCGAGGCCGACTTCAAGGGCGTGGTCGACCTCGTCCGGATGAAGGCCCTGGTGTGGTCGCCGGAGGCGACCAAGGGCGAGATGTACGACGTCGTCGACATCCCGGCCACGCACACCGAGGCGGCCGACGAGTGGCGCGGCAAGCTGCTGGAAGCCGTCGCGGAGAACGACGACGAGATGATGGAGCTGTACCTGGAGGGCACCGAGCCCACCGAGGAGCAGCTGTACGCGGCGATCCGCCGTATCACCATCACCTCCGGCAAGGGCGGCGGCACCACCGTCACCCCGGTGTTCTGCGGGACCGCGTTCAAGAACAAGGGTGTGCAGCCGCTGCTCGACGCGATCGTGCGCTACCTGCCGTCCCCGGTCGACATCGAGGCCATCGAGGGCCACGCGGTGAGCGACCCGGAGGAGGTCGTCAAGCGCCGGCCGTCCGACGACGAGCCGCTGTCCGCCCTGGCGTTCAAGATCATGAGCGACCCGCACCTGGGCAAGCTCACCTTCGTCCGGATCTACTCCGGTCGCCTGGACGCGGGTTCGGCCGTGCTGAACTCGGTGAAGGGCAAGAAGGAGCGCATCGGCAAGATCTACCGCATGCACGCCAACAAGCGTGAGGAGATAGAGTCGGTGGGCGCCGGCGACATCGTCGCCGTGATGGGCCTGAAGCAGACCACCACCGGTGAGACGCTGTGCGACGACAAGAACCCGGTGATCCTGGAGTCGATGGACTTCCCGGCGCCGGTCATCCAGGTCGCGATCGAGCCCAAGTCCAAGGGTGACCAGGAGAAGCTGGGCGTCGCCATCCAGCGGCTCGCGGAGGAGGACCCCTCCTTCCAGGTTCACTCGGACGAGGAGACCGGCCAGACCATCATCGGCGGCATGGGCGAACTGCACCTGGAGGTGCTGGTCGACCGTATGCGGCGCGAGTTCCGGGTCGAGGCCAACGTCGGCAAGCCGCAGGTCGCGTACCGCGAGACCATCCGCAAGGCGGTCGACCGGGTCGACTACACCCACAAGAAGCAGACCGGTGGTACCGGTCAGTTCGCGAAGGTGCAGATCGGCATCGAGCCCATCGAGGGCGGCGACGCGTCCTACGAGTTCGTCAACAAGGTCACCGGTGGCCGCATCCCCCGCGAGTACATCCCGTCGGTGGACGCCGGTGCGCAGGAGGCCATGAAGTTCGGCATCCTGGCCGGGTACGAGATGGTGGGCGTGCGTGTGATCCTGCACGACGGCGCCTTCCACGAGGTCGACTCCTCCGAACTCGCGTTCAAGATCGCCGGTTCGCAGGCCTTCAAGGAGGCCGCGCGCAAGGCCAGCCCGGTACTCCTCGAACCGATGATGGCCGTCGAGGTCACCACGCCCGAGGACTACATGGGTGATGTCATCGGCGACCTCAACTCCCGCCGTGGCCAGATCCAGGCCATGGAAGAGCGCAGCGGTGCCCGGGTCGTCAAGGGCCTGGTTCCGCTGTCGGAGATGTTCGGCTACGTCGGCGACCTGCGGTCCAAGACCTCGGGCCGGGCCAGCTACTCCATGCAGTTCGACTCCTACGCCGAGGTTCCGCGGAACGTCGCCGAGGAGATCATCGCGAAGGCCAAGGGCGAGTAATCACCTCGTTTAGGCTTGACAGCAGGCTTTCGGGGTATTCCGCGTGAATGCGACGGAATACCCCGGGGGCCGGCATTCCAGCAAAGATCACCTGGCGCCGATGAAGCAAGGCGTACAGATCCACTCCCAGGAGGACCCCAGTGGCGAAGGCGAAGTTCGAGCGGACTAAGCCGCACGTCAACATCGGCACCATCGGTCACATCGACCACGGTAAGACCACCCTTACCGCGGCGATCACCAAGGTGCTGCACGACGCGTACCCGGACCTGAACGAGGCTTCGGCCTTCGACCAGATCGACAAGGCTCCGGAGGAGCGCCAGCGCGGTATCACCATCTCCATCGCGCACGTCGAGTACCAGACCGAGTCGCGTCACTACGCCCACGTCGACTGCCCCGGTCACGCGGACTACATCAAGAACATGATCACCGGTGCCGCGCAGATGGACGGCGCGATCCTGGTGGTGGCCGCGACCGACGGCCCGATGCCGCAGACCAAGGAGCACGTGCTCCTGGCCCGCCAGGTCGGCGTGCCCTACATCGTGGTCGCCCTGAACAAGGCCGACATGGTGGACGACGAGGAGATCCTTGAGCTCGTCGAGCTCGAGGTCCGCGAGCTGCTCTCCGAGTACGAGTTCCCGGGCGACGACCTGCCGGTCGTGCGCGTCTCCGCGCTCAAGGCCCTTGAGGGCGACAAGGAGTGGGGCGACAAGCTCCTCGGCCTGATGGCGGCCGTGGACGAGGCGATCCCGACCCCCGAGCGCGACGTCGACAAGCCGTTCCTGATGCCGATCGAGGACGTCTTCACGATCACCGGTCGCGGTACGGTCGTCACCGGCCGTATCGAGCGTGGTGTCCTGAAGGTCAACGAGACCGTCGACATCATCGGCATCAAGGAGCAGAAGACCTCCACGACGGTCACGGGCATCGAGATGTTCCGCAAGCTGCTCGACGAGGGCCAGGCCGGTGAGAACGTCGGTCTGCTGCTCCGCGGCATCAAGCGTGAGGACGTCGAGCGCGGCCAGGTCATCATCAAGCCGGGCTCGGTCACCCCGCACACCGAGTTCGAGGCGCAGGCCTACATCCTGTCCAAGGACGAGGGTGGCCGCCACACGCCGTTCTTCAACAACTACCGCCCGCAGTTCTACTTCCGTACCACGGACGTGACCGGCGTGGTGACCCTCCCCGAGGGCACCGAGATGGTCATGCCGGGCGACAACACCGCGATGACGGTCCAGCTGATCCAGCCGATCGCCATGGAAGAGGGCCTGAAGTTCGCCATCCGCGAGGGTGGCCGTACGGTGGGCGCCGGCCAGGTCACCAAGATCAACAAGTAACGCCTCTCGGCGGGCTTGGCACGAGAAGGCCCCGCGCTGCCTCCGGGTGGCGCGGGGCTTTCTCGTGCGTACGGTGCCCGGCAGGGGAGCGCGTGCCTCTGCGGAGCTCCCGCATCGCCTTCGCGGTACGGGAGTGTCCGTCGGCTGACACCGCGCAGCGCGGTGGTCAGTGGGTGTACGGCAGGGTGCTCGGCGGGCCCACGTACTGCTGGTAGTTGTCGACCGCCGGGTGGCGGCCGGCGGCCGGGCCGTTGGCGAAGGCGCGCAGGATGTTCTCGGTCGCCCGGCGGGCGAAGTCGCCGGACCGCGCGGGCACCGGGCGCAGGCCGTGGTCGCGGCAGCCGGTGCGGCCGTAGACGCCGCAACTCCAGTTCATCGTCCCGGAGCTGAACACCCCGGCACCCGAGGGCACCGTGTAGTACGAGGACTGCGAGTAGGTGTGCATGCCCTTGCAGACCAGCGGGGAGCTGGCCACGATCCGGATCGGGCGGGGGACCGGCACGCCCGCGGTCAGCCGGTCGCTCTCCACGCCGACCAGGCCCGGGTAGCGGCTGCCCCGGACGGCGCCGGTGCCGCGGAAGATCCACGAGGCGGGGTCGGTGACGACGTAGGCCGCGTAGACCGGATTGCACTCGTAGTAGACGCCGGTCAGCTCGCTCTCCGGGCGGGGATGGGGCGGCAGCCGCCACTGCTGGGTGGCCTGGCTGGGGTCCTTGAGGGACATCGGGTCCTCGGTGGCGTCCTTGTAGACCACGACCACCCGGTTCGGGCCGAGCGCGGAAGGCTCCAACCGCACGTGGCGGTAGGCGTTGTTGGAGGAGAAGAAGGCGATGTTGACGCCCGCGTCCCGGACGCGCAGGGCGTTCTGGCGCATGCCGAGCGTCCAGTACTCGTCGTGCCCGGCGAAGACGAGCGCGCGGGCGCCGGCGAAGACCTCGGGGGCGCCGTCCAGGTCGAGATCGGTCTCGTAGGCCATCGGCACGCCGAGCCGCTCGGCGACCGAAAGCATCGGCAGCTCGTACCAGTTGAAGTACGAGCCCCGTTTGTCGTAGGGCCGGTCGAAACTGGCCTTGCGGGATCGCTTGGCGTACCCGGCGACGGTGCCGTGCCGGTCGCCGTAGACGTTGGTGCCGATGCCCCACTTGTTGTACGCGGCCCAGGTGGTGACCGAGTTCATGAAGACGGTCCGCCCGGCGGTGACGGGGGAGCGGACGGTGATCGTCGCCCAGCGGTCGTGGCCCCGGTCGGAGACGAGCTTGAGCAGGTAGCAGCCCTGCGGCCAGCCCTTGGTGCTGATCGTCAGTGACGGCTGCCAGGGCGCGGACACCTGGTAGGTACCCGGTACGACCTTCGGGCCGGCCTGCCGGTGGCCGCGTACGTGCCCGGACACCCAGACCGCGCGGCCCTGCCGACCCTGGTACCAGCCCATCCGGAACGCCTCGACGCGGAATCCGGCCGCCGTGGTGGACACGTACAGCCGGAACGATTCGCCGGGCAGCACGCTCACCTTGTCGGCGAACCCCTCGATGGCCTTCGCCGGTCCCGGATCGCGCAGCCTCCACCTGTCGGTGCCGGGCAGTTCGTTCTCCCTGGCCACCGACCACTCGCGCGGGTGCAGGTTCTTGCCCAGCAACCGCGGTCCGCCCGCCGATATCGCCGCGTCCGCGTCCGGCCGCGCGAGGCCGCACGCGCTCACCATCATCACCGCCACCAGACCGGAAACCGTCACGGCCAGGAAACGCAGCCTGATCAACACACACTCATTCCGACGAGCTCGGCCCCGGCGGGGGCACCGAGCTTCGGCCGGTGCACCGTGTGTGACGGCGTACGCCCAGGTGTTGGTTGCCTGCCGACGCGGCTTTTGCCGACCCTCGTGTCCACCGATACGCCGGCCGCGGCGCCGCGGGTGCCGCACCGGGGTGGCTGCGGCCCGCTCGGCCCGCTCGGCCCGCTCGGCCCGCTCGGCCCGCCACCCGGGTCGGCGGCCCGAACGCCGCTCGGGCGTCGATCTCCTCGCGGGCTGTCACGCACGGCGGCCGCCCCGAGGCCGGGGCGGCCGTTCGGAGGCGGTCAGAAGCCGACAGCCTTGAGCAGCCCGTCGGCGGACGCTGACCAGGTCAGCGCGGCAGCGAGCTCCTTGCGCATCCGCTGAGCCTTCGGGAACTCCGTCTCGATGCCGCGCAGCACCCGGTCGATCTGCCGCGCCCAGGCCATGGTGTCCAGGTCGAGGTCGCCGGACATGGGGACGACCCACTGGGCGGCCTGTTCTCTGCTCAGCCTTTCGTTGAGCAGCTCACCCAGGCCGCTCGCCTCGCTGATCAGCACAGGTGTCCCCGCGACGACGGCTTCCAGGCCCACCAGTCCGAAGCCCTCCCCACGTGACGGCATCAGCAGCAGGCTCGCCCGGTCGATGTCGTCGCTGAGGGTCTCGGCGTCCGTGGTGTAGTGCCGGGGCACGATGGTCAGCCTGGGGTTGCCCGCCCATGCCTTGAGCCGCTCCGTCTGCTGCGCGGAACCCTCCTTCGGCACGCCGCGGACCACCAGTTGGATCCTGGGCAGGTTCTCCTGGTGGCGCCAGCCCGCCACCAGGCCGCAGGCCCGTGCCGCCAGGTCCACTCCTTTGAGGGTCGCGTCCTCCAGCCGGCCCATGATCAGCACGGTCCTGGGCGTCCCGCCGGGTACCCGGCGGGGCCGGGCGTCTGTCATGTCGAAACCGGGATCGAACCGCAGCGGTGTCCGGTCCTCGCGGCGGGACAGGGCGCCGAGGAACTGCCCGTGCAGCCGAGGTCCCACGGCGACCAGCCGGTCCGCGTCCCGGGCGAGAGCGAGCTCGATCCGCTTGCGGGACTCCGCGCTCTCGACGGCGTCGTCCTCCCGGTCGAGCTTGTGCCACTCGATCTCGTCGGGATCCATGTGGACGAAGTGCAGTTTCCTGGCGTCGGGGAAGTGGTCCTCGGACAGCATCAGCGCGGCCGGTCCGGTGATCCGTCCGTGCCCGATCACCACGTCGGGCACCACGCCCTCGGGCAGCTCCGGCCGGCGGATCAGGCGGCTGAGCTCGGGCGCCCCGGCGACGAGCGGCCGGTGGAGCAGCGTGACCCCCCTGGCCTTGGCGCGTCCGGTCTCGCTCTCGGTGGCCTCCGGCACCATGCAGAAGACCCGGGCTCCCTGGGCGGCCAGAGCGGCGCACAACTGCTGGTTGAAGCTGCTGAGGCCGCCGTGTGCGGAGTTCCATTCCGTGGCCACGACCAGCACGGTGCAGCGGTACGCGTCCGGCGCGCTCCGGTCGTCGGCGGTCCCGGGCGGGGTGAGGGTGTACGAGGCGAACTCCGCCGAGAACAGCCGCAGGTCCTTGCCGTTGCGGACGACCACACCCATGTCGGCGAGCTGCTGGAGATCCTGGGAGTCCGCGGGGGCCGGCCTGCGGGCGGCGATGTGCCGCAGGAGTGTGAGGCCCTGCCCGGCGGTGTCCAGCTGGACGGAGTCCACCAGGCGCCCGAAGTGGGCACGGAACGCGGGGGCCTCTTCGGCGGCTGCCGCGGCCATGTCCAGCACACCGGTGGTGTGGTACTGCTCCACGGCCCGGTGGCACAACAGCCCCAGCAGGTAGGGGTGCAGGCCGGAACGGGCGGTGATCTCCGGCAGCACCGCGCTCAGATCGACTCCCGCCCGGCGTGCCCGGTCCACGAGCCGACCGGCCTCGGCGGCGGTGAACATTCCGACGTAGGCGCGATCGGTCATCACCCCGTCGAGGCGCGAACCGCCGGCCGCATCGGTCTCGATCTCGATGATCGGACGGCGGGAGACCGTCAGCAGGCCGACCGGATAGGCGGCCTCACTGGCCAGCGTCCGCAGCAGCTGGAACGGGGACAGCTCCGCGAGGACGCGCGGGGCGCGGTCGAAGTCGTCCAGGGCGACCAGCACGTACAGACCTGAACGGCCCAGCTCCTTGAAGAACTCGGCGATCCCGCCGTGCAGGTCGAACCAGTCGCGGGTGTCGTGCACCGGCCGGGCCAGCTCCGCCAGCTCGGTGACCTGCGGGAAGCAGGCGGCCACCTCGCGGGTGAGCGTGCGGAACAGGTCGAACACCGACGCCTGACGGCCCATGCTGAGCCGGACGATGCCCAGGTCGTCCCGGTCGGCCAGGCTCAGGGCACGGTCCACCAGGCTGGTCTTGCCGACCCGGTGGTGCCCGAACAGGCTGAGGTTCGCCGGGCGGCCCGGTCCGCGCCACATGTCGGTGATCCTCCGGGTCAGTTCCGGCCGCTCGACGAAGTCCTCGCCGACGACGGCCTGCCCGACGAACCAGTAGGGATTCGGTGCGTTCACTGTGCCCTCTCCGGTGGCACCACATACGTGCGCAGCCACGCCTCGTAGATGCCGGCCACGATCCGGTAACCCTCGTTCTCGCGCCGCACGATCTGGCGTGCGACCAGGTCGTCCAGCAGGACCCGCGGGAAGTGCCCGGCGTAGCAGCGTTCGATGTCACGCAGCGGCGCCGGCGCTCCGCGGGAGGCGCAGGCCACCGCGGACAGGACCGCCCGGACGTCCCCGGAGCCCCACCCGGCGTCGGCGTTCCCGGGAGACTCCAGGTTGTCGAAGTCGGGGGCCTTGAGCCTGCTCACCAGTTGCGCGGCGACCTGTTCCACGTCGGCCTCGGTCACCAGAGCGGCTCGTTCGGCGTTCATGTGGCCCACCAGGCCGGAGCACAACCGCTGGATGTAGAACGGATTACCCGCGGACAGCCGGATGATCTCGTCGACGGCACGGCCGGTGTAGCGGCTCGGTCCTCCTGGCAGGGACGCGGGCAGCGGCACCGGCTCCTCGATGAGGAGGCGCGCGTCCGGGCCGTCGAGATACGTCACCTCCTCCGTCCCGAAGACACCGAAGGCGTTCGGGTCGGCGGTGATCAGGCGCTCCAGGTCGGACTGGCCGACCAGGACGAGGTGGAAGAGCCGCCGCTCCACGATGGCCTTGAAGGTCCGCATGAACGAGGGAGGCACCAGTTTGTCGCGGGTCCACTGGTCCAGGTACTGGAACTCGTCGATGAACACCACCCAGGGCGGGCTGCCGGGGCGGGCCTGCCGGTAGCGGGTGAACAGCTCGTCGCAGTCGAGCACCGGGTCCGGGCTCGAGATCAGCGACGCCCGGTCGAAGTCCGGGGGGAGCAGCCGCGGGCCCGCGCCGATGGTCTGGTCGGCGAGTTTCAGGATGCGCCACAGCAAGGCGCCCAGCAGGCGGGCATCGGCGCCCTCGGTCCGCTGAGGCGTCAGATCG
>NZ_DATDBG010000120.1:0-56447 GCF_036524955.1 Streptomyces sp. | reverse complement strand
CGACCGCAGTTGCGGGTGGTGGCCGCAAACGGGCGCGAAGTCCACAACGAATCCACACGCTCCCCTCGGACTGTCTCGGATGTTCTCGGATCTGCCTCGGGTTCGGACGCATCGGCCGTTTGACCTGTGCTCGGATGGTCTCGGATGGTCTCGGATAGTCTCGGGTTGGGACGCACCTTCCTTTGCAAGGCAGATGTCAGGAGTTCGAATCTCCTAGGCTCCACAGGTTGCTCCGCAGTCCGGCGGCCCCTCTCTCCGAACCGGGGGAGGGGCCGCCGGCGTTCAGCGGTCGTCGAACACGGCAGCGCCGGGCGAGGGGTTCCGCCGCTGGGACAGAACCCACCGCCCGGGTGCCGCTGGCTGCCGCGACCGGCCGACCGGCAGCCGCCCGCCGCTATTGCTCGTCCTCGTCCCGGCGGTCGGCCTCCGCCTGCTTGGCCTCCACCTCCGGGTCGAGCCCGGAGGCTTCCGGCGAACCGTCCACGCGGCCCAGACGCGGCGACGATCCGTTCAGCGAGGAACCGGTGTCGTCGAGCGGGTCGACCACCGACAGGGTGCCGCCGCCCGGAGTCGTCCGGTCGCCGCTCCCCGTCGGTTCGGACGGCTCCACCAGCCAGTCGGGATTGGCCTGCTTGCTCCACCATTTCCATGCGGCAACCGCAGCGCTTCCGGCCAGGCCGACGACGACCAGGCCGCGGAAGACGCGGCCCGTCTTCTCCCGCCGGATCCGCCTGCGCACCAGCCGGTCGATGTCCTCGGCCGTCACCTGGCCGCGCAGGGCGTGCAGGGCGGCGGCGCCGCGCAGAACCGCCTCGTCCCGCGCGGGGACGGCGACCGAACGGGTCACCGCGACCACCGTGCCCACCTTGGGCGCGGTGAACTCGGTGGCGGCCCTCGCGCTCTCCCGGGTCCGCCGGGCGGCGGCCTCCATGGCGTGTACGGCCTTGGGCGGCATCGCGGCCTGGGCCTGGACACGGGCCTGCCCCACCCGGGGCGCCAGCCGTGCCTCGTACTGATGCTTCGCCAGCACCCCGGCCTGGCGGCCGTAGACGCCGGCCTGCCGTCCGTAGTGGGCGGCGTTCTCCCTGGCCGTGCTCGCGTACGGTGCCGCCACCTCCGCGGCGTGCCGCACGCTGTCCTTCGTCACGTCGGCCGCGTGGCGCACGCTGTCGATGCGGGTCACAGGAACCTCCTCCTCGGTGGCGTACGGTTTTCGCCTTTCCACCCGGTTTGAAATCATGCCCGGCGCGGTGGGATACGGCATGTGCGGCAAGGCATACGGGTCAGCGTGCCCGGTCGGGGTCGTACCGCGGACCGGCGAGGGGGGAACCCCCGCGCGCCGAGCCGGTCCGTGCAAGGATTTGCCCCTCAGTGAAGACTATGGAAGGTAGAACGTGGCCGAGCAGCTCTACGCCACCTTGAAGACCAACCACGGCGACATCGTGATCCGGCTGCTGCCGAACCACGCCCCGAAGACCGTGGAGAACTTCGTCGGGCTCGCCGAGGGCACGCGCGAGTGGACCGACCCCAGCACCGGCAAGTCGTCCCACGACAGGCTGTACGACGGCACGGTGTTCCACCGCGTGATCTCCGGTTTCATGATCCAGGGCGGCGACCCGCTGGGCAACGGCACCGGCGGACCGGGCTACGAGTTCGCGGACGAGTTCCACCCGGACCTGGCGTTCGACAAGCCCTACCTGCTGGCCATGGCGAACGCCGGTCCCGGCACCAACGGCTCGCAGTTCTTCATCACCGTCTCGCCCACCACCTGGCTGACCCGCAAGCACACCATCTTCGGCGAGGTCGCGGACGAGGGCAGCAAGAAGGTGGTGGACTCGATCATCGGCTCGCCGACCAACCCGCGCACCGACCGACCGCTGGAGGACGCCGTCATCGAGACCGTCGTCGTCGAGAAGCGCGCGGGCTGATTCCACCGGTCCCGGACAGCGCCTGATCCCGTACCCTTCGGGAACACCACGCCGCGCCCGCACGTATGCGTGGATGAGCGTGCGGGATCACGCGCCGTCGTCAGGGGAGTGGGCTTCATGGACCAGGCGGTCTGCTGCTATCGGCACCAGGACCGGGAGACCGGTATTCGCTGCACCCGGTGCGAGCGGCCGATCTGCCCCGAGTGCATGGTGAGCGCCTCGGTGGGCTTCCAGTGCCCGGAGTGCGTCGGGGAGGCCCACCGCCGGACCGCGCCGCCGCGTACGGTGGCCGGGGGCCGGACGGCGGGCGACCCGTTCCTGGTCACCAAGATCCTGATCGGCCTGAACATCGCGGTGTTCCTGCTGGTGAAGGCGGTCGGCGACCGGCTGGTCGGCGATCTGGCGCTGTACGCGTCGTGCGGTACGAACCCCTTCACCGGGCAGCACATGTGCGCGGGCGTCGCCGACGGCCAGTGGTACCGGGTGCTGACCTCGGCGTTCCTGCACGAGCAGTACTGGCACATCGGCTTCAACATGCTGTCGCTGTGGTGGATCGGCGCCCCGCTGGAGCGGCTGCTGGGCCGGGTCCGGTACCTCGCGCTGTACCTGGTCTCGGTGCTGGGCGGCAGCGCGCTGGTGCTGCTGCTCTCGCCGAGCAGTCACACGCTCGGTGCCTCGGGGGCGGTCTACGGCCTGTTCGGCGCGACCGCCATCTACATGCGGCGGATGCGGTACGACATGCGGCCCATCCTGATCCTGCTCGCCCTGAACATCGTCTTCAGCTTCACCTGGGCGAACGTGAGCTGGCAGGGCCACATGGGCGGGCTCGTCGCCGGCACGCTGGTCGCGGTGGGGATGGCGTACGCGCCGCGGGACCGGCGCGCGCTCGTGCAGTGGGGGACGTGCGCGGGGGTGCTGATCGCCTCGCTGGTACTGACCGGTGTGGCTGTGGCACAGGTCACGTCCTGACGGCCGTGTCCCTGGCGTTGATCACACGTTATCCACAGCGTGTAGGTGAGGCTTCGCGCGTTGTGCACAGCTTGTGGGAGCTGCGGCGCGGAGGGCCGACCGTCCGGATTTTTCCCGAAAGATCAACGTTTTTGCCTGCCGGAGCAACGAAAGACCGGTGGCCGACAGTGCGGCCACCGGTCGTATCGGCGTCAACCTCGTAGAGGTTATCCACAGATCTTCCGACCTTTTCCCCACTGTGGATAACCGTGTGGAAAAGTTCGGGGCGCTGCCTTCACCGGCCGGGAGCGCCCGTGTTCCACCGGTGCGGGCGCCCTACTTCCACTGGGTCGAGACGACGAACCCGCCCGCGATGAAGCCGAAGCCGACCACGATGTTCCAGTTGCCGAACGCGTCCACCGGCAGGCTGCCCTGCGTCACGTAGAACAGGACGATCCAGGCCAGCCCGACGATGAAGAACGCCAGCATCAGCGGCGCCACCCAGCTGCGGCTGCCGAGCTTGATGGCGGTGGCGGTCCTCTCCGGTGGCGGAGTGAAGTCGGCCTTCTTGCGGATCCGTGACTTCGGCACGAGGGACTCTCCTGTCGATGCGCGCTGCTACCGCTTCCGGGCGTCGGTTAGCGTAGTGCTTACTCGGGCTGTAAGGAGACAGAGTACGGTGACGGAACGCGGTGATACTGCGCCCACCCCCTCCTCCCGTCCTGCCCACCGCACCGTAGCGCTGCGAGTGCTCAGCGCGGGAGTGTTCGCGCTGGCCGGGCTCATCTTCTGGATGAGCTTCGACACAGCCAAGGGCGTCGACATCCGCAGCGACGATCCGCTGCCGAAACTGTCGGACAACGTGCGCAAGAAGAACAGCCGGAACGAGCGGCTGGAGCAGCAGCTCGCGGCCATCCGTGGCGACGTCGACCAGCTCACCCGGCGGGGCAGCGGCCTCGGCCCCGCCGAGCGCAGGCGGATCGACGCCCTCGGCCGGGCGGCCGGCACCGCCCCGATCAGCGGGCCCGCGCTGAACGTCACCCTCAACGACGCCCCTCCGAACGCGACCGCGCTGGTCCCCGGCGTGCCCGAGCCGCAGCCCAACGACCTCCTCATCCACCAGCAGGACATCCAGGCCGTGGTCAACGCGCTGTGGCAGGGCGGCGCCCGGGGCATCCGCGTCATGGACCAGCGGCTGATCTCCACCAGCGCGGTCCGCTGCGTCGGCAACACCCTCATCCTCCAGGGCCGCGTCTACTCGCCGCCCTACCGGATCACCGCCGTGGGTGACCAGGGCGCGCTGCGCCAGGCCCTCGACCGCAGCCCCGCGATCCGGAACTACCTCCAGTACGTGGAGGCGTACGGCCTCGGCTGGAAGGTCGACGCCGACAGGAAAGTCACCCTTCCTGGTTACTCGGGCTCGGTGGACCTGCACCACGCGAAGCCGGTGACCGGGCCCTGACCTCGGCTGCGGCCCCTGGCGGGTGACGCCGCGCCGAAGCTTTGTCCCGCCGACGCCCCTCGGCGGTCGATCTCCCTTTACTCTGTTCCGGGACAGGAAGGAAGGCACCGCATGTACGGCTGGATCTGGCGGCATATGCCGGGCAACGCGTGGGTGAGGGCGTTCACCTCACTCGTGCTGATCCTTGTCGTCGTCTACCTTCTCTTCCAGTACGTGTTCCCGTGGGCGGAGCCGCTGCTCCCCTTCAACGATGTGACTGTCGACAACGGAATGGCCACTGTCCGATGAGCGCACGCATTCTTGTCGTCGACAACTACGACAGCTTCGTCTTCAACCTGGTCCAGTACCTCTACCAGCTCGGCGCCGAGTGCGAGGTGCTGCGCAACGACGAGGTCGGGCTCGCGCACGCGCAGGACGGTTTCGACGGGGTGCTGCTCTCCCCCGGTCCCGGCACTCCCGAGGAGGCCGGCGTCTGCGTGGACATGGTGCGGCACTGCGCCGAGACCGGGGTGCCGGTCTTCGGCGTCTGCCTGGGCCTCCAGTCGATGGCGGTCGCGTACGGCGGGGTGGTCGGGCGGGCGCCGGAACTGCTGCACGGCAAGACGTCGCTGGTGACGCACGAAGGCACCGGGGTCTTCGCCGGGCTGCCGAACCCCTTCACCGCGACCCGCTACCACTCCCTCGCCGTCGAACCGGACACACTCCCCGACGAGCTCCGCGTCACCGCCTGGACCGAGAACGGCATCGTGATGGGGATGCGGCACCGCGACGCACCCGTCGAGGGCGTGCAGTTCCACCCCGAGTCGGTGCTCACCGAATGGGGGCACCTGATGCTCGCCAACTGGCTCGCCGAATGCGGTGACCCGGGGGCGGTCGACCGCTCCCGCGGGCTCGCTCCGGTGGTCGGCACGGGCGGTCCCACCGGGAGGGCCGGGGCGTGACGACGCTCCGGCCGGAGCGTTCCGCCGACGGCCCGGTGTCCTACGAGGACACCGGCCAGTTCGCGGCGGTCGTCGGCCGGCTGGACGACCCGCTGAACGATCCGCTGCCGGGGCGGCAGCCGATGCCGCCGGCCCATGGGGAGCCGGTGTTCGGGGGACGGCCCGATGACCCGGAGTCCGGTTATCCGCAACCGGTCTTCGCGGAACCGCCGGCCTATCCGGACCCGGTCCTCACGGAGCCACCCGTCTTCACACAGCCGCCGGTCCTCACAGGGCCGGCGTTCGCAGGACCGGCCCGTACGCAGCCGGCGCCGGCCCACGGGGAACCGCCCTACGCGCAACCGGCCACCGCGCCCCCCCTGTTCACCGAGCTCGACCCCGTACCCACCGGACCGGAACCGGACCCCGGGCTGTCCCGGGCGGACCCGCGGCCCGCGTCGGCTCCCCCGGACGGGGGACGGGCCGCCCGGCGGAAGGCAGCCGCGCGGCAGGGCCCGGGCGGACACGCAGGCGGCGGCCACCGGGCCCGCGGACGCGGCGGCACCGCTCCCATCGCCCCGGCTGAGCCCTCCGCACCGCTCAGCCGGGTGGAGGCACGCAGGGCCGCGCGGGCCGCGAAGGACAGCACCGGGGTCCTGATCAGCCGGATCGTCGGCGAACTGTTCATCACGACCGGCCTGCTGATGCTCCTCTTCGTCACCTACCAGCTCTGGTGGACCAATGTCCGCGCCCACCAGCAGGCCAGCGGCGCCGCGAACAACCTCCGGGACCAGTGGGACTCGACCGAGGACGACCCGAACCGGGTACCGGGCACCTTCTCGCCCGGCGAGGGCTTCGCGATCATGTACATCCCCAAGCTCGACGTCAAGGCACCCGTCGCCGAGGGCATCTCCAAGCAGAAAGTGCTGGACAAGGGCATGATCGGCCACTATGACGGTGCGCTGAGCACCGCGATGCCCTGGGACAAGGCCGGCAACTTCGGGGTCGCCGCACACCGCAACACCCATGGCGAGCCGTTCCGCTACGTCAACCACCTGGTCCCCGGCGACAAGGTGGTGGTCGAGACGGCGAACACGTACTACACCTACGCGGTCACCAGTGCGCTGGCGTCCACCCCGCCCTCCAACATCAGCGTGCTGCGGCCCGTCCCGGTCGGCTCCGGGTTCACCCGGCCCGGCCGCTACCTCACGCTGACGACCTGCACCCCCGAGTTCACCAGCACCAACCGGCTGATCGTCTGGGGCAAGCTCGTCGAGGAACGGCCCCGCACCCAGGGCAAGCCCGACGCACTGCTGGGGGGATAACCGGGTGACGACCAGCACGACGGGCGGGCGGGGACGCATCGCTGCCACCGTCAGCCTTCTCGGCGAGCTGTTGATCACCCTCGGCCTGCTCCTCGGTCTCTTCGTCGCCTACTCCCTGTGGTGGACCAACGTCATCGCCAACCGCCACGAGCAGCAGGCGAGCGACCAGGTCCGCGAGAAGTGGTCGCAGGCCCCGGCCCGCGGCCTCGACACCCAGGACGGCATCGGCTTTCTGCACGTCCCGGCCATGGGCCGCGACTACGAGGTGCTGGTCAAGAAGGGCACCTCCAGCAAGATCCTCAACGGCGGCGTGGCCGGCTACTACACCGAGCCGACCCCTTCCGCCCTCCCCTGGGACCGCGGGGGCAACTTCGCCCTAGCCGCCCACCGCGACGGCCACGGCGCCAAGTTCCACGACATCGACAGAATCCACACCGGGGACGCGGTCGTCTTCGAGTCGAAGGACACCTGGTACGTGTACGAGGTCTACAAGATCCTCGACCAGACCTCGCAGTACAACGTCGCCGTCACCGACCCCGTCCCGACGCAGTCCGGCACGACCAGGCCGGGCCGCTACATCACCCTCACCACCTGCACACCCGTCTACACCTCCCGCTACCGCTACGTCGTCTGGGGCGTGCTCGTCCGCACCCAGAAGGTCGACGCGCAGCGGACCCCGCCGGCGGAGCTCACTCGGTAGGCGGTGCCCCGCGACGGCCGGTACGGCGAAAGGGGGCGGCCCGCACCTCACGTGCGGGCCGCCCCCTTTCATCGTGTCCGCTCAGCCGGGATCAGCCGCCGCCCGGGAACGTCCGGATGTGGACCGGCTGGCCTTCCTGGAGGGGCGCGCCGGGCCCGGGATCGGTCATCAGGACCCGGGCGCCGTCCCCGTTGGGGCCGTCGACCACGATCTGGAGGTTGAGCCCCAGACCGTTCAGCTGGTTGATCGCCTCCTGGAGCGGCTTGTTGAACAGGTCGCCCGGCATGGTCGCCTGCGGAGCCTGGGTGGGCGGCGGGCCGCTGGAGACGGTCAGCACGATCGGGGTGTCCAGCGTCTGCTCGCCCTCGCTGGGCTGCGGGGTCTGGCTGATGACGCTGCCGGCCGGGGTCTCGGTGGAGGGCTGGTCCTGCTGGGCGCGGACCACGTTGGTGAAGCCCTGCGCGTGGAGCGCGGCGACCGCGGCGTCGAACGGCTCGCCCTTGACGTTCTGCGGCGTGGTCTTCTTCGGCTCCTGCGACACGGTCAGGGTGATCTCGGTGCCCTTGGGCTTGACCTCACCCGGATCGGGGTTCTGGTCCAGGACGATGCCCGGGTCCTTGGTGGTCGAGGTCTGGTACTTGATCTTGGACGTGAAGCCCTTGTCGATGAGCTGCTGCTGAGCCGAGCTGACCTTGTCGTTCCGCACGTCCGGGACCTCGACCGGCGCCTGGCCCTTGGACAGCGCCACGGTGACCGTCTTGTCGGACGGGACCGGCTCGTTGGCGGCGGGGGTCTGCTTGCAGACGAGGTTCTTCTCGACGTTGGCGCAGAACTCGGCCGGGCCCTGGACGATCGTGAGATCGACGTTGGTCGCCGCGCGCTGGGCGTCTGCCAACGAGCTGTTGACGAAGTTCGGCACGACCGCGTTGTCCGACGGCGAGGCACCGCCGAACAGCGCCTTGCCGAGGAAGATCGCGCCGATCAGGACGAGGATGCCCGCGACGACCAGCAGCACCGTGGAGGTGTTGTTGTTGTTCTTCTGGCGGCGGCGGTCCGGCCGGTCGTCGTACCCGTAACCGCCGTCGTCCTCGCGCATCGGCGGCAGCATCGAGGTGTGCTGCCCGTCGGGCTGCTGCGGCAGGGCGGTGGTGGGGGCGGAGTCACCGTACTGGTGCGGATAGCCGTAGCCGACCGCGCCCATCGCGGCGGTCGCGGCGACCGGCTGGCCGTCCAGCGCCGCCTCGATGTCGGCCCGCATCTCGTCGGCCGACTGGTAGCGGTAGTCGGGGTCCTTGGTCAGCGCCTTGAGGACGATGGCGTCCATCGCCGGGGTGACCTCGGGGTCGTAGACCGACGGCGGCTGCGGGTCCTCGCGGACGTGCTGGTACGCCACCGCGACCGGTGAGTCGCCGACGAACGGCGGCCGTACGGTCAGCAGCTCGTACAGCAGGCAGCCCGTCGAATACAGGTCGGAGCGGGCGTCGACCTGCTCGCCCTTGGCCTGCTCGGGGGAGAGGTACTGGGCGGTGCCGATGACGGCCGCCGTCTGCGTCATGGTCATACCGGAGTCGCCCATGGCGCGGGCGATGCCGAAGTCCATCACCTTGACCTGACCGGTGCGGGTGAGCATGACGTTGGCCGGCTTGATGTCACGGTGGACGATGCCCGCGCGGTGGCTGTACTCCAGGGCCTGAAGGATGCCGACAGTCATCTCCATGGCCCGCTCGGGGAGCAGTTTGCGCCCGGAGTGCAGCAGCTCGCGCAGGGTGGAACCGTCCACGTACTCCATCACGATGTACGGGATCGAGACCCCGTCGACGTAGTCCTCACCGGTGTCGTACACGGCGACGATCGACGGGTGGTTGAGCGAGGCGGCCGACTGCGCCTCACGACGGAACCGGGCCTGGAAGGACGGGTCGCGGGCGAGGTCCACCCGCAGTGTCTTCACGGCGACGGTACGGCCGAGGCGCGTGTCGTGGGCGAGGTAGACCTCGGCCATGCCACCGCGACCGAGCACCGAGCCCAGCTCGTACCGGCCGCCGAGGCGACGCGGCTCTTCCATAGCTCTGCCCTCTCCTCAAACCCGTTCTCAACCCGAATCAACCGAATCGCATCACGTCATATCGCTTCTCGCTGTGTCGCGTACTGCCCTATCACGTGAAGCGCTGCCTTGCGCCTGCTCGGGCATACGCTACCGGGCGTCCGCGGGTGGGCCGCTCCCCGGCCGTCCGCTGATACCTGACCGGTACCTGGTAGCGAGCAGACCGGGCCGGGCGTGACGTACCTCTCATGTCCGTGTCACCTGCCGAGGACCGCCTCCATGACGTTCTTGGCGATCGGTGCGGCCAGACCGCCACCGGTGATGTCGTCGCGGTTGGCGGCGCCGTCCTCGACCACGACCGCGACGGCGACCGGCGAGCCCTGGTCGGTCATCGCGTACGAGACGAACCACGCGTACGGCTTCTGGTCGTTGTTCACACCGTGCTGCGCGGTGCCGGTCTTGCCGCCGACCCGCACCCCGGGGATCTGCGCCCTGGTGCCGGTGCCCTCCTTGACCACCGTCTCCATCATCTGCTGGAGCTTCTGCGCGTTCTCCGGGGAGAGCGGCTCGCTCAGCTTGCTGGGGCTGGTCTGCGCGATGGTGCTCAGGTTGGGCGCCACCAGCTTGTCCACCTCGTACGGCTTCATCAGCACGCCGTTGTTGGCGATCGCGGCGGCGACCATGGCCATCTGCAGCGGGGTGGCCGTGGTGTCGAACTGGCCGATGGAGGAGAGTGCGACTTGGTCCTTGCTCATCTTCGTGTCGAAGTTGCTGGCGTCCGCCCGGACCGGGACGAACTGCTCCTGGTTGAAGCCGAACTTCTCGGCCTGCTCCACCATGCCCTTGAGCCCCACCTCCTCGGCGCCGAGCTTGCCGAAGACGGTGTTGCAGGAGTACTTCAGCGCTACGCGCAGCGACGCGTTCTCGCAGGGAATGTTCCCCTCGTTCTTCAGCTCGGTCCTGGTGTTGGGCAGGATGTACGGCAACTCGGTTTGCGTCTCGGCGTCGATGTCGGAGAAGCGCCCCGACTCCAGCGCCGCGGCGGCGGTGACCAGCTTGAACGTCGAGCCCGGCGGGTAGGTCTGGCGCAGCGCCCGGTTCTGCGACGGATCGTCCGGGTTGTTCTTCTTGTTGAGCGCGATCCAGTTCTTCTCGTCGGTCCTGGAGTTGCCGGCGATGGTCGAGGGGTCGTACGACGGGGTGCTCGCCAGCGCCAGGATCGCTCCGGTGCGCGGGTCGATCGCGGCGACCGCGCCCTTCTTGCCGCCCAGGCCCCGGTACGCGGCCTTCTGCGCCTTGGCGTTCAGGGTGGTCACGACGTTGCCGCCCTGCTTCTGCTTGCCGGTGAGCAGGTCGATGGTGCGGTTGAAGAAGAGCCGGTCGTCGTTGCCGGTGAGGAACTTGTCCTCGACGCCCTCCAGGAACGTGGTCCCGAACGCCTGCGAGGCGTGGCCGGTCACCGGGGCCCACATGGCGCCGTCGGTGTAGGTGCGCTTGTACTGGAAGTCGCTGCCGGAGGTCTCGGTGTGGCCGGTGATGGCCCGGCCGTCGACGATGATGTCGCCGCGCGGCTGGGCGTACTGGTTGATGGCCACCCGGCGGTTGTGCGCGTCGTTGGAGAGCTGGTCGGCCTGGACGAACTGGACGTAGTTCACCCGCAGCAGCAGGGCGAGGACGAGCAGGCCGCAGAAGACCGCGACCCGTCGCAGCGGCTTGTTCACTGAGTACGCACCACCTGGGTCGCTTCGGCGTCGGGAGACGGGGCGGGGCTGGGGGCCGGCCGCCGAGCGGTGTCGCTGATCCGGAGCAGGATCGCCACCAGCGCCCAGTTGGCGATCACCGAGGAGCCGCCCTGGGCCAGGAACGGCATCGTCATACCGGTCAGCGGGATCAGCCCGGTGACGCCGCCGGCGACCACGAACACCTGGAGCGCGAAGGCGCCGGACAGCCCGATGGCCAGCAGCTTGCCGAACGGGTCACGGGCGGCCAACGCGGTACGGATACCGCGTTCGATCAGCAGCCCGTAGAGCAGCAGGACGGCCATCAGACCGGCCAGCCCCAGCTCCTCGCCGACCGTCGCCAGGATGTAGTCGCTCTTGGGGGCGATGCCGCCGATCAGCCGGGAGTAGCCCTGGCCGAGCCCGGAGCCGAAGATGCCGCCGGAGCCGAAGGCGTACATGGTCTGCGCGGTCTCGGTGACGCCGCCGTTGGAGGCCAGGTCCAGCGGGTGCAGCCAGTTGTGGACGCGCTCCTTGACGTGCGGCTCGAACGACGACACCAGGACCGCGCCGCCCGCGCTGAGCAGCAGGCCGAAGACGATCCAGCTGGTCCGCTCGGTGGCGACGTACAGCATGATCACGAAGAGGCCGAAGAACAGCAGCGAGGTGCCGAGGTCGGTCTCGAAGACCAGGATCAGCAGGCTGATCGCCCAGATGACCAGGATCGGGCCCAGGTCCCGGCCGCGCGGCAGGTACAGGCCCATGAAGCGGCGGCTGGCCAGCGCGAGGGCGTCCCGCTTGACCATCAGGTAGCCGGCGAAGAAGACGGTGATGACGATCTTCGCGAACTCACCCGGCTGGAGCGAGCCGATGCCGGGCAGCGTGATCCAGATCTTCGCGCCGTTCACGCCGGGGAAGAACACCGGGGCGACCAGCAGCGCCATCGCCACCATCATCGAGATGTACGTGTAGCGCTGGAGAATCCGGTGGTCCTTGAGGAAGACCAGCACGCCGACGAAGAGCGCCACACCCAGCGTGGACCACAGGAGCTGGTTGGGCGCCATCGCCTTGCCGAGCGCCGGTTCCTGGTCCAGCCGCCAGATCAGCACCAGGCCGAGGCCGTTGAGCAGGGTGGCGATCGGCAGCATCAGCGGGTCGGCGTACGGCGCGAACTTGCGGACCAGCAAGTGCGCGATGCCCGCCAGCAGGCCGAGGCCGACCCCGTAACCCAGCAGTCCGGCCGGGACCGAGTTGTCCTTGGCCAGGCCGACGTTGGCGTACGCGAAGACCGGGATGGCCACGGCGAACACCAGCAGGGCGAGTTCGGTGTTGCGGCGGTTGGGCGCGCCGACCGACGTGATGGTGGTGGTGTTGCTGACGCTCATGACGAGCCGGCTCCTCCTGCTGGTCCCCGTGCTTCTACTGGCCCGTACCGCAACTCTGGGCCAGCTTCTTCTCGTCGGGTGTCAGGGACAGGGGCGGGGCGGTCGTCGGGGTGGTGCCGGCGGTGGGTCCGGCGCCGGGGGCGGGCGTGGCGGAGGGCTTTCCGGCCGTGGGGGCGGGCGTCGCGCCCGGCTTGCCGGCCGTGGTGGGCTTCCCTGCCGCACCGGCGGCGCCCAACTGGTCCTCGGCGGCCTTCGCGGCGGCCTTCGCCCGGTCCTCGACGGCCTTGGCGTCGGCCACCTTCTTGCACACGCCGGCCTGCGTGGCCAGCTCGTCGGCCTTGTCGTCGGCCTGGCCGAGGCTGCTCATCGCGATGGTGTCCTCGACCTGCTTGCGCTGGTACGCAGGGAGGTACTTGAGTTCGATGTCGGTACGGTCCTTGTGCACCTTTGACAGGCTGATCCAGGCGAGCTTCTGGTCGATGCCCCGGTAGACCGCCACGTGCTCGCCCCTGGCGCCGACGTAGTACTGGGTCTGGGTCCAGGTGTAGGCGCCGAACAGGCCGACGCCGACGACCGCGAGCACGGCGACCGCGACCAGGCCGCGTTTGAGCCATGTGCGGTTCTTGGCCGGCTTGTCGAAGCCGGCGTCGTCGTAGGTGCCGAACGAGCCGAGCGGGGAGCCGCCGGCCGACGGGTCGCCGCTGCCGGGCGGGCCGAAGGCACCGGCCGGGCCGGCCTGCTGCGGGGTGCGGCCCAGCTCCGAGGCGCGACCCGCCGGAGTCTGGAGGTGGCGGGGGTCCTGGAACGGCAACTGGGTGTCGGCGACCGCGCCGACCACCACCGGGGTGTCGTTGAGCTGCGCCGCCAGGGTGTCGCCGTCGTCGGTGTCGAGGACGTCGGCGACGATGCAGGTGATGTTGTCGGGGCCACCGCCGCGCAGCGCGAGCTGGATCAGCTCCTGCACGGTCTCGTGCGGCGCCTGGTACCCGGCGAGGGTGTCCTCCAGCGTCTGGTGGCTGACCACCCCCGACAGCCCGTCGGAGCAGATCAGGTAGCGGTCGCCGACCCGTACCTCACGGATCGACAGGTCGGGCTCGACCCGTTCGCCGCTGCCCAGCGCCCGCATCAGAAGGGAGCGCTGGGGGTGGGTGGTGGCCTCCTCCTCGGTGATCCGGCCCTCGTCGACCAGCCGCTGCACCCAGGTGTGGTCCTGGGTGATCTGGGTGAGGACGCCGTCGCGCAGCAGGTAGGCGCGGGAGTCGCCGACGTGCACCAGGCCGAGGCGCTGGCCGGTCCACAGCAGAGCGGTGAGGGTGGTGCCCATGCCCTCCAGTTGCGGGTCCTCCTGGACCATGTGCAGCAACTGGTCGTTGGCGCGCTGCACCGCGGTGCCCAGCGAGGTGAGGATGTCGGAGCCGGGGATGTCGTCGTCGAGGGTGACGATGGTGGAGATCACTTCGGAGGAGGCGACCTCGCCGGCGGCCTGGCCGCCCATGCCGTCGGCGATCGCGAGCAGACGGGGGCCGGCGTAGCCGGAGTCCTCGTTCCCCTCGCGGATCATGCCCTTGTGCGAACCGGCGGCGAAACGCAGGCTCAGAGACATGCGTACCTCCCCCGTCGGTTCCGGGTACATCCGCACGCTGCCCACCCTCTCGCTCGCGTGTCGTGGCTCCGCTCGCCCATAGTGCGACTACTTCCGCAGCTCGATGACGGTCTTGCCGATGCGGATCGGCGCACCCAGCGGGACCGGCGTGGGCGTGGTCAGCCGGTTCCGGTCCAGATAGGTGCCGTTCGTGGATCCGAGGTCCTCGACGATCCACTGGCCGTCGCGGTCCGGGTAGATCCTGGCATGCCTGCTGGACGCGTAGTCGTCGTCGAGCACAATCGTCGAGTCGTGCGCCCGGCCCAGGGTGATCGTCTGGCCCTGGAGCGCGACCGTGGTACCGGCCAGCGAACCCTCGGCGACGACGAGTTTGGTGGGGGCGCCGCGTCGCTGGCGGGCGGCGGCGGGTTGCGGCTGGCGAGGGGCCGCCGCCTGCGCCTGCTGCCGCTGCTGCGGCGGGCGGGACCGGTCGTCCCCGCGGCGCGCGGCGCGCTGGGTCACCCGGGTCCCGAACAGGTCACTGCGGATGACCTGCACCGCGACGATCACGAACAGCCACAGCACGGCGAGGAAACCCAACCGCATGACCGTCAGGGTCAGCTCTGACATTGGCCCCGCTTCACCCTTCGGTTTGCCTGTACACGATGGTGGTGCTCCCGACGACGATGCGGGAGCCGTCGCGGAGCGTAGCGCGCTGGGTGTGCTGCCCGTCCACCACGATGCCGTTGGTCGATCCGAGATCCTGGACCACGGAGGGCGTTCCGACCCGGATCTCGCAGTGCCGGCGCGACACGCCGGGGTCGTCGACCCGTACGTCCGCCTCGGTGGAACGGCCGAGGACGAGGGTCGGGCGGGAGATCTGATGGCGGGTGCCGTTGATCTCGATCCACCGCCGGGCGCCGGCCGCGGGGGAACCGGCGGGGACACCGGTGCCCGGCAGCCGGGTGACGGGGGCCGGGCCGCTGGGGCGGGATGCCACTCCGGGGGGCGGCGAGGCGGGCATCGGCGGGGCGCCGAGGGGGCGCTGCGGGGCGCCGGGCTGCTGGTAGGCGGGGCGCTGGGGCTGGCCCTGCTGCGGGTAGGCCTGCGCGTTCTGCCCGTACGAGGGCAGCGGCGGGCTCTGCTGCCCTCCGTGCGGGTTCTGGGACTCGCTCCCGGCGAGGGTGCGGCTGCGCACCCGGTACAGCCCGGTGTCCAGATCGGCGGCCCGCTCCAGGTGCACCTTGATGCCGCCCATGAACGTGTACCGCTGCTGCTTGGCGTAGTCCGCGACCATCCCGGCCAGTTCCTCGCCCAGCTGCACGGCGTACGGGCTCAGCCGCTCGTAGTCGGGGGCGCTCAGCTCGACGACGAAGTCGTTCGGGACCACGGTCCGGTCGCGGTTCCAGATCGTGGCGTTGTTGTCGCACTCACGCTGCAGCGCGCCCGCGATCTCGACGGGCTGCACCTCACTCTTGAACACCTTGGCGAAGGTGCCGTTCACCAGGCCTTCCAGCCGCTGCTCAAAGCGCTTCAGTACACCCACCGGGCACCTCCTTCCTCGGGGCCTTCCTGCGAGCCGTTCCGTTGCTGTTCTCGATGGTGTTCCGGTCCTGCTGCGGCGGTCCGCCGCGGTCCTGCTTCCGTCTGCCTGCGGTACTGCTTACCGATCGTATCCACGCGTGGGACAAACCGGTGGTTCCCCGATCTGCCTGTACAGGGCAGTGTCGACCCTCACACCATGCTGCTCCTGCCCATCCCCCGCCCACTGCGATGGTAGAGGCGGCGCCGGTCCGTTGGTCGCCGGTTCGCCTGTCCCCGGTCGAGTGTTCCCAGTGTCCCGCACCGCCACGCCCCCCTCGCCGCCTCCCCCTGCCCCCCTGCCCCGCCTCGGCCGCCGCGGGCGAAACGCATGTGATTCCACCTCGCACGCCGTGCTAATCTTCTGCATGTCGGAAGGCGCTCTGACACTCACTCGGACCGACCAGTCCCCGGGTGTGTGAGAATCGGACGACAGCACCCATGCGCGGGTGGCGGAATAGGCAGACGCGCTGGATTCAGGTTCCAGTGCCCGAAAGGGCGTGGGGGTTCAACTCCCCCCTCGCGCACACAGTGACAGAGCCCCCGTCCCGGGATTACCGGGGCGGGGGCTTCTGCATGGACGGGGTTCCGCGGAACACCGAGAAGGGTGGCACGCCGCCGGGAACCGGGGCAGGGTGGTGTCCGTTGGAGCCAGTGGGCAAAGGAATCGTCAAATGGCGCCGCCCGCGCCGAACTGAGCAGGGAGAACCACCATGGGTGTCAGCCTCTCCAAAGGCGGCAATGTCTCGCTGACGAAGGAGGCCCCCGGACTCACGGCGGTCACCGTCGGCCTCGGCTGGGACGTACGCACGACCACCGGCACGGACTTCGACCTGGACGCGAGCGCGCTGCTGCTCGACGCGGCGGGCAAGGTCGTCTCGGACAAGCACTTCGTCTTCTTCAACAACCTCAAGAGCCCTGACGGCTCCGTCGAGCACACCGGTGACAACCTCACCGGTGAGGGCGAGGGCGACGACGAGGCGATCAAGGTGAACCTGGCCGGCGTTCCCACCGAGGTGGACAAGATCGTCTTCCCGGTCTCGATCTACGAGGGCGAGACCCGGCAGCAGAGCTTCGGCCAGGTGCGCAACGCGTTCATCCGCGTGGTCAACCAGGCCGGCGGCACCGAGCTCGCCCGTTACGACCTCACCGAGGACGCCTCCACGGAGACCGCCATGGTCTTCGGTGAGCTGTACCGCAACGGCGGGGTGTGTAATTCCCGCGCCGTCGGCCAGGGCTACGCCTCCGGCCTGCGCGGCATCGCCCAGGACTTCGGCGTCAGCCTCTGACAACCTCCGACGCCTCCGCGAGGCGTCGGAGGAACGGGACGCGCTCACCCGGCGGGGGTGCCGGTGAGCGCGGTCCCGGGCGCCGTACGGCTCACGCCGCGAACCGCGCCGCCAGCGTCTTCGCCTTCGCCGCCGCGTCCTCGTGTGCCTTCGCCCGCGAGGCGTCGGCGGCGTCTATCAGAGCGGCCATCTGGGGCTTGGTCCTGGCCAGCGTCAGCTCGGGAATGATGAAGTCCACGTCCAGCGCGAGCATGCCGGTGAGCACCTTCGCCAGGTACGTGGTCAGGAACTCGTAACTCTCCCGCGGCGTGCCGGGGCCGTAGCCCCCGCCGCGAGCGGCCACCACCGTGACCGGCTTCCCGGCCGCGGACGGCGACTCCCCCGCCGTCCTGCCGATGATGATCACCTGGTCCAGCCACGCCTTGAGCGCGGAGGGGACGGTGAAGTTGTACATCGGGGTGCCGATCAGGACGGCGTCGGCGCGTTCCAGCTCTTCCGCGAGCTCCGCCCGCAGGGCAGCAGCCTCGGCCTGCGCGGGGGTGCGGCTCTCGGCCGGGGTGACGGCGCCGACAATCCCGTCCGCGGTCAGGTGCGGCAACGGGTTCTTCGCGAGATCGCGGTAGATCACCACACCGTCCGGGTGCTGGCTCTGCCACTCCTTGCGGAAGGTCGCGGTGACCTCGCGGGAGATCGAGGGCTCGTGGAAGGCGGAGGAGTCGAGGTGCAACAGCGTGGCCATGGAAGCCTCATTCGGGTAGTTCCGGGCGAGTCCGCGGTCGCGCACGCCGTACGGGCTTGTACGTACGTGGGCGGCGTCGTACGGCGTTGTGCGACGTCAGCGGAGCCACAGGTTCGTGCGTAGCTATTGATAACACAGCAGCTTACTTTCTTGCAGTTCCTACCTCGCGGCGGAGTACCCTGTGTGCATGGACCGGGGACAGCAGGTGCGGGCGCGGGTGCCGTGCGCGGGCGTCGACGTGGCCTTGACGAGGGTCTTCGAGCTGTTCGGCAAACGCTGGACCGGTCTGATCGTGGCCGTCCTCACCCATCGCCCGGCGTACTTCGCCGAGGTGCGCCGCGCCATTCCGAAGATCAGCGAGCGCATGCTGTCCGACCGGCTGTCCGAACTGGCCGACGCCGGGCTCGTGGTGCGGGAGGTCGATCCGGGCCCGCCGCTGCGGGTCAGCTACGGACTCACCGAGGCCGGGCAGGCCATCCGCCCCGCCCTGCACGAGCTGGGCAAATGGGCCGAGCGCTACCTTCCTGACGGCCAGCCGTGCACCGAGGACGCAGAGTCGTGCACCGAGGACGACGTGGCGGCCGGCCTGGTGACGACGGCCAGTCTGCTCCCCGAGGGGCGAGAGGACGCCTGACGCCGGCGGCGGGCGTGGCCCCGTACACGCCGGACTCGCTACGGATGCTGCGCTGCGTCCGCGTTGTACCGCACCAGACAGCCCGCGAACTGCTCCAGGTCCGCCGGTGCCCAGCCGGCCAGCCGCTCTTCGAAGGCGCCTCGCCGGTTCTCCCGGGCCGCGGCCAGGATCTCCGTCCCCCGCTGGGCGAGGTGAAGCACCTGTACCCGGTGGTCCGCCGGGTCCACTCGGCGCTCGATGAAGCCGAGCCGTTCCAGTGCCGCCACCTGGCGGCTCACCGTGGACTTGTCCAGCAGGTAGTGCGTGGCCAGATCGGTGGCCCGGCAGCCCTGCTGCTCTGCCACGTGGGCGAGAATCGTGTACGACACCAGCGAGAGCTCGGGGTGCATCCGCGCGGCGGTGGCGCGCGCCCGGCGTGCGAAGGCGGTCAGTTCACGCTGGATGGTCTCCAGTGACGCCTCGCGCGGCGGACATCGCGGCCACTCCCCCTCCCACCTGCAGAGTTGTAGAATGCAACGATATCAGTCGGGGAGGGGAAGCTCGAACCAGACCACCTTGCCGACCGCCTTGCGGCTGGTTCCCCAGCGTCGCGACAGATGCGAGACCAGAGCGAGCCCGCGCCCCTGCACGTCGTCCGGGTCCGCGCGCTGCAACTGCGGCAGGTTGTGGTTGTCGTCGCTCACCTCGACCAGCAGTTTGCCGACCCGCATCAGCCGTAGCTCCACCTCGTAGGAGGCGGCCGTGATCGCATTGGTGACGAGCTCGCTGACCAGCAGTTCCGCGGTGTCGGCGAGTCGGTCCAGGCCCCAGTGCACGAGCTGGCGGCGGGTCAGAGCGCGGGCCTTCGCCACCTCGCTGTGGTCGGGGCGCAGCGTCCAGCCCACCACGTCCTCCGGCGCGATGCCCTCGAACCGGGCGACGAGCAGCGCCACATCGTCCCTGCGGTCCTCCGAGTGCAGTCGGCCGAGGATCTGCTCGCACACGTCCTCGGGCGTCTGCTGCGGCTCGATCACATGGGCGCACAGAGCGGCGAGCCCGGCGTCTATGCCCTGACCGCGTACCTCCACCAGCCCGTCGGTGCACAGCACCAGCCAACTGCCGTCGGGCGCCGGCACCTCGACGGTCTCGAACGGCACCCCGCCGACCCCGATCGGCGCGCCGCCGGGGATCTGCAACAGCTCACCCCGTCCGTCGGAACCGGCCAGCACCGGCGGGATATGGCCCGCGTTGGCCAGCGTCAGTGTGCGGCGGACCGGATCGTAGACCGCGTAGACGCAGGTCGCGAGGTGTTCGGTACCGAGGCGGTGGGCGAGGTTGTCGAGGTGGCGCAGGATCTGCGCGGGCGGCAGGTCGAGGCCGGCCATGGTGATCACGGCGGTACGGAACTGGCCCATGACGGCCGCAGCCTGGAGCCCGTGCCCCATCACGTCGCCGACGATCAGGGCGACCCGGCCGCCGGGCAACTGGATCGCGTCGAACCAGTCGCCGCCGACCTGCGCCTGCCGGTCCCCCGGCATGTAGTGATGGGCGATACGGACGCCGGGGATCCGCGGCGGCCGGGTGGGCATCATCGAGCGCTGCAAGGTCGCGGCGGCGCGCGATTCCTGCCGGTGCAGGCGGGCGTTGTCGATGTGGACGGCGCCGCGCGCCACGACCTCGCTGGCGGTGGCGGCGTCCCTGGCGTCGAAGGGGCGGCGGCCGGGGCCGCGCAGGAAGCACACCCGGCCCAGCACGGTGCCGCGCGCGGTGAGCGGCGCCACGATCATGGAATGGCCGGCCAGCAGCGGGCCGAGTGCCGGCACCCCCAGGTCGAGGGCGATGTCGGGGGCGATCGCGGGGTCCACCACGGGCACGAGGACCGGATCGCCGAGCCGCGGCACGATCTTCTCGGCGGGCATGGCCAGCAGCTCGCCCTCCGGCAGCGCGGTCTCCCACATCCCCGCCGGGCCGATGCGTGCGATGGCGACCCGGCGTACCAGAACGGTGTCCCCCGGTCGGTCGTCCTTGTGCGGTTCGGTGTCGGAGAAGAGCTGGTCCACGACCAGGACGGCGGCGAAGTCGGCGAACCGCGGCACCGTCACCGAGCACAGCTCGCGCGCGGTGGTGTGCAGATCGAGCGTCGATCCGACGACCGAGCCGGTCTCCCGCAGCAGCGCCAACTGCTCGTCGAGCGCGTTTCCCGCCGGGTGGGCCCGGAGCCCGGACCCCCCGTCCGCGCCGGACAGCAGCGGGGAGAGCGAGTGGAGGACGGTGGGCGGGGGGAACTGCACCGCGGTCAGCGCGGACGCGCTGGTCGGATCGGCGACCGGGGAGGCCGTACCGCTGGTGGTGGGCCCGTTGGGGTGCGGGGCCGGCGGGAGTTCCCTGCGTACCGAGGTGCCGGCGCGGGAGGCGGCGGCGACCCGGGCGTAGTCGTGCGGCATGACGGGCAGCCGAGTACCGCCCTCGACCTCGAGGGCGGGGTGGCCCAGGGGTGCGATCTGGCGCACGATGCGGTCCAGCCGACCGGGGCTGACGCTCGGCAGCACCGTGCCGAGCTGGGCGGCGAGCGCGTGGCCCTGCGCGGGATCGGCTGCGGGCGAGAGCACCGCGGCGACCGAGATGTCCTGGCGCTGCAGGCCTTCGGCGGTGTACGGCAGCAGCCTTCCGCCGACGGCGATCCGCAGGCCGCCGGTACGCAGCGGCTTGGCGTGCGCGGCGATGGCCAGCAGGCTGCGACCGACCGGTTCGGTGATGCGGTAGGTCCACCACAGGACGTCCCGCAGGTTGCCGTCGCGGTCGGTGGCGGCCAGCGCGCCGGCCCACGCCTGGTGCGTGAGGTCGTCCAGCAGGTCGAGGGTGTCCTGGTGGGGTGCGGCGGACGGTAGCCCGGAGGCGCCGGCCGCCCGGCGCGTCGCGGTGAGCAGCCCGGAGGCGCGCTGGCCGAAGACGTGTTCCCAGTGGTGGCCGAACAGCTCCTCGGCGCCGCGGTTCCAGTACGAGATACGGCCGTCGGGGTCGACGCAGAGTACGGCGAGGCGCAGGAGGGCGGCGACTCCGGTGAACGGCGGGAGCGGGGGCGCGGCCGGTTGCGGTGGGACGGGTTGCGCTGCGGCGGTGTGCGGGGGCGCGGCTCCGGGGGAGGTCGCGGCGTCGCCGTCGGGATGCACGGTGCTGTCGGGGTGCACGGCGCTGTGGGTGGCCGTCGCACCGTTGAGTGGCGCATGGGGGTCTGCGGCGGAGGCCTGCTGCCGCCGCTTGTGAGTGCCGTCCTGTTCCGGGAACGCCGGGTGCCCATGCGGCTCATGGTCATCGCGCTGTTCGTGACTGGCGGGACGGTCGGTGTGATGATCTGGGTCAATGGCTGCGGGATGCCGGGTGATCTCGTCCAACGTCGTGCACCTGCGGTTCGGCGCTGAGTAGGGTCCTGACGGTCAAGGCAAGCACGAAACCGCTGTCGGAGTCGGCTGAATAGCCGGATTACCCCCCGCGGTGGGACAGACGGCACCGTCGTCCGACACGGGCGGCGAAGGGGAGGGGGAGCGGTGAGCACACGGGTGCCGCATGTTGCGGGGTTCGCCGGACGGCCGCGGGCGGAGTCGGTGAAGAGCGCGGGGAAGGCAGCGCGCAAGCGGATGCCGCGGGGCGCGCACGGCCGGCCCGAGACCTGGACCTGGCCGGACCGGCGCCGCAATGGCGTGACCGCGGCGGTCGAGGCCGTCGAGGAGTCCAACGCCGGCCGCATCCCGGAGTTGATACCGCTGCGGGTCGGCCGCATGGCGGCCGGGCCCTTCGCCTTCCTGCGCGGCTCGGCGGGGCTGATGGGCGCCGACCTCGCCGACACGCCTGTCACCGGGATCGGCGCGCAGATCTGCGGTGACGCGCACGCGGCCAACTTCGGGCTCTACGCGGACGCCCGTGGTCGCCTGGTGATGGACATCAACGACTTCGACGAGACAGTGCACGGTCCGTGGGAGTGGGACGTCAAACGGCTCGTCGCCTCGCTCGTGCTGGCCGGGCGGGAGGCCGGCGCGGCGGAGGACGTGTGCCGGGCCGCGGCGTACGCGGCGGCCGGTGCGTACCGCCGCACGATGCGGCTGCTCGCCAAGCTGCCGGTGATCGACGCGTGGAACGCCATCGCCGACGAGGAACTGGTCACCCACGCTGACGCCCGGGACCTGCTGGGCACCCTGGAGCGGGTCTCGGCCAAGGCCCGGCGCAACACGAGTGCGAAGTTCGCGGCGCGGGCCACGGAGGAGGCCGAGGGCGGCGGGCGCCGGTTCACCGATGCGCCGCCGGTGCTGCGGCGGGTCGCGGACGCCGAGGCCGCGGCGGTGGCGGGCGCGCTCGACGGCTATCTGCGCACGGTCGGCGAGGACCGGCTGCCGCTGCTCGCGCGCTACACCGTGCACGACGTGGCCTTCCGCGTGGTCGGCACCGGCAGTGTCGGCACCCGGTCGTACGTCGTCCTGCTCCTGGACCACCTGGGGGAGCCGCTGGTCCTCCAGATCAAGGAGGCTCGGGCGTCGGCGCTGGTGCCGCATGTCGCGAAGGCGGGGTTTCACGTGGAACATGTGGAACACGAGGGGCGCCGCGTGGTGCTCGGACAGAAGCGGATGCAGGTGGTCAGCGACTTCCTGCTGGGCTGGGCCGAGATGGACGCGGTGCCGTATCAGGTGCGGCAGTTCCGGAACCGCAAGGGGAGCGTCGACCCTGCCGCCCTGGAACCCGGCCTGCTCGACGACTACGGCCGGATGACCGGTGCCCTGCTCGCCCGCGCCCACGCCCACAGCGCCGACCCGCGGCTGATCGCCGGCTACTGCGGCAGGAGCGACGAACTGGACGCGGCACTGGCGGAATTCGCCGTGGCGTACGCGGACCGCACGGAGGCGGACCATGCGGACCTGCTGGTGGCGATCCGGTCGGGACGGCTGGCGGCGGAACTCGGGAGCTGAGGGAAGCCTCGGGTGAACGGCGGGCGCGGCGTAGTAAGGGGCGTCGCGCAAGCCGGTCGGCCGTCGTACAGGTCCACGCGTCGGCCGTCGTGCAGGTCCGGCATCCTCAGGAACGCGGTGGCAGGGCCTAGGCTGTCCGGGTGACGAACACCTCCGGAACCGAAACGTCCGCCGCTTCCGCCGCCGGCTCCGCGCCCGCGCCCGGCCCGGAGGAACGGCTGGCGAAGGCGGTACGGGCGGCCGAGCAGGCGCTCATCGAGTTCGAGATCGCGGTGGAGACCTTCCGGGTCGAGGTGGAGAACTTCTCCCGGCTGCACCACCAGCGGCTCGGCCCGATGTACGCGCGGCTTGACGAACTCGACGCGCTGATCGCGGAGGCGGTCGCGGCGCGCAGCGGGGACCGGAAGGACATCGAGCGGGCCTGGCAGGCCAGGGCGCTGGTCATGCCGATGCCGGGTGTGGAGGAGCTGTTCGGCGGGTTGCTGGGATCCGACGGCGTACGGCCGGTGGAGGACCCGAATCCGCCGCGCCGGGTCCGGCCGGGCAAGGAGGCCCAGCGCCTCTACCGCGAACTCGCCCGCAAGGCCCACCCCGACCTCGCCCAGGACGACGCCGAGAAGGAACGCCGCAGCGCCTTCATCGCCCGCGTCAACGAGGCCTACGCGTACGCCGACGAGGAGGCACTGCGCTCCCTGTCGGAGGAGTGGGACGCCGGGCCGGTCCCCGAAGAGGCCCTGCCCGGCGAGGCCGAGGTGCTCTACGCCCGGCTGGAATGGCTCGCCGAACGCAAGGAGAAATTGGCCGCCATCGCGGTGGACCTGGACGAGAGTGCCATCGGGCAGATGATGAAGCTCTCGCCCGACGACCCGGACGCGCTGCTCAACGAGATCGCCGAGCAGTTGCTCGCCCAGGTCGCCCAGCGCGAGGCACGGCTGGCCGAGCTGGTCGGCCAGGGCTCCGGGGGCTGAGCGGCGGGCGCCGCGACCGGCTTCCCGGTCCCCGGGTACCCGGGTGAACGGGGCCGGTGGCGCGCTCGGCTGAGGTAGCGTTTCAGCGTTCCTCGTGGGCGGCCCGATCGCGGGCCGCCATGTGTCCCGTGCTCAGGAGGCCGTCTCCCGATGTTCCGCTCCCAGCTCCCCGCGGTGGATGCCGCCGCCGTACCGGCCGATGCGATCCTGCTGGACGTTCGGGAGAACGACGAGTGGGCCGCGGGCCACGCCGAGAACGCCCTGCACATCCCGATGGGCGAGGTCGTCGCCCGCATCGCCGAAGTACCGGACGGCGGCCGGGTCCACGTCGTCTGCCGCGTCGGCGGCCGGTCCGCGCAGGTCACCCAGTACCTGATCGCCCAGGGCATGGACGCGGTGAACGTCAGCGGCGGCATGCTCGACTGGGAAGCCGCCGGCCGCCCCCTGGTGGACGCCACCGGCGCCGAGGGCTACGTCCTCTGACCGCGTCCCCGCGAAGCCGGAACACTCAGGTGTCGAAGTCCACCTCAACGACCTGCGTCAGGGGGTGCGACTGGCAGGCCAGCACATAGCCGGCCTCGGTCTCCTCCGGTTCCAGCGCGAAGTTGCGGTCCATCCGCACCTCGCCCGAGACCAGCTTCGTCCGGCACGTTCCGCACACCCCGCCCTTGCAGGCATAGGGTGCGTCGGGGCGGTTGCGCAGCACCGTCTCCAGTACCGACTCGCCGTCCACGGTCGGCCAGCTCCCGCCACGGCCGTCCAGTGTCGCCCGGACTGTGGCGCCGCCGGGTACCGGCTTCCCTGCGGCTGCCGGGACCTCGTCCACATGGAAGATCTCCTGGTGGACCCGGGAGCGCGGCACGCCCAGCGCCCGCAGCGCCCGCTCGGCCGAGGTGACCAGGCCCAGCGGCCCACACAGGTACCAGCCGTCCACCGCGGCCACCGGCAGCAGCCCCGGGAGCAGCGCGGTCAGCCGGCCCGCGTCCAGCCGGCCCGACGGCAGCCCCGCCTGCTGCTCCTCCCGGGACAGCACCGGCACCAGCTGGAACCGGTCCGGCCACCGGTCCTTCAGGTCCGCCACCTCCTCCAGGAACATCATGGACGCGGCGGTCCGGTCGCTGCGCACCAGGCAGAAGACCGCCTCCGGCTCCCGCGCCAGCACCGTGCCGATCTGCGACAGCACCGGTGTGATGCCACTCCCGCCGACGACCGAGGCGAACCGTCCGGGTCGCGGCTCCAGCACGAAACGCCCCGCCGGAGTCAGCACGTCCAGCACGTCCCCCGTGGCGAGTTCCTTCAGGGCGTACGTGGAGAACTCCCCGTCGTCCACCAGCCGCACCCCCACCCGCAGGCGCTGCGGACCGGGGCCCTCGGCCGCGGGCGCCGGATCGCACAGCGAGTACGTCCGCCGTATCTCGGCGCCGCCCACCTGGCGGCGGATCGCTATGTGCTGCCCGGGCGCGTATCGGTATGTGCCGCGCAGCTCCTCGGGGACCTCGAAGGAGATGGTCACCGAGTCATCCGTGAGCGGGCGGACCTCCGCCACCCGGAGCGGATGGAACACCTACACCTCCTTGAAGTGATCGAACGGCTCCCGGCACGACTCGCACCGCCGCAGTGCCTTGCACGCCGTGGACGAGAAGCGGCTCAGCAGCCGGGTGTCGGTCGAACCGCAGTGCGGACAGTGGATCGCCAGGTCCAACGGGACCGGACCGGGCACCGGCCACGGCCCCGGGCCGGTCGGTGGTTCCGACGCCGGGCCGGAACCGCCGCCCTGCGAGCCGCGCGGGCTCTGCCGGGTCTGCGGGCGTGGCGGCGCCACCCCGGCCTCGGCGAGCTTGCGACGCCCCTCCGGACTGATCGCCTCCGTCGACCAGGCGGGCGAGAGCACGGTTCGCACCGCGACCTCGGCCATGCCGTGTGCCCTGAGCACTTCGGTGATGTCGGCGGCCATGGCGTCGAGCGCGGGGCAACCGGTCCAGGTCGGGGTCAGCTCCACCTGCACCCGGCCCGGGCCGAGCACCCTTATGCTCCGCAGCACCCCCAGTTCGGACAGGGAGATCACCGGCAGTTCGGGGTCCGGCACGGCGCCGACCAGCCGCAGCAGCTCCTTCTCCAGCCCGGTCGGAGCCATGGCATCTCCGGTCACCATGACGCCCCCGGGTGCGCGCGGTGCAGGTACTGCATCTCGGCCAGCAACCGCCCGAACGCCTCGGTGTGCACGCCCCCCCGCCCCCCGTCGGCCGCCCACGGCGTCCGGTCGAGGCTCTCCGGTATCGCGAGGGTCGCCCGCCGCAGGATGCCGCCCACTCGCTCCAGCCAAGGGCTGCGCAGCGCGGGCAGATCCACCCCGAGCCCTTCCAGCGGCTCGAACAGCTCGCCCGTGTAACGCCACAGCCGGTCCAGCGCCCGTTGCACCCGGCGGTGACTCTCCTCGGTTCCGTCGCCGAGCCGCAGCGTCCACTGCTCGGCGTGGTCGCGGTGGTAGGCCACCTCCTTGACCGCCTTCGTGGCGAGCGGTGCGAGCTCGCCGTCCGTGGCCGCGAGCGCCGCGTACAGCAGCTCCTGGTAGACGGAGAAAAAGAGCTGCCGGGCGATGGTCTCGGCGAAGTCCCCGTTGGGCCGCTCCACCAGCTGGACATTGCGGAACTCGTGTTCCTCGCGCCCGTAGGCCAGTTCGTCCTCGTCTCCGGTGAGCGAGAGCAGCGTACGGGCCTGGCCGAGCAGGTCGAGCGCGATGTTGGTGAGGGCGACGTCCTCCTCCAGCACCGGTGCGTTCCCGGCCCACTCCCCCAGCCGCTGGGCGAGCACCAGGGCGTCGTCCCCCAGCGCGAGGGCGGCGGCGCGCGGTGGCGACGTACGCTCGGTCGCGGTCACAGGTGCTTCACTCCTTCCGGGATGTCGTAGAACGTCGGGTGGCGGTACGGCTTGTCGGCGGCCGGTTCGAAGAACGGGTCCTTCTCGTCGGGGGAGGACGCGGTGACCGCCGAGGACGGCACCACCCAGATCGAGACGCCTTCCGCGCGCCGGGTGTACAGGTCGCGGGCGTTGCGCAGGGCCATCTCCGCGTCCGGCGCGTGCAGGCTGCCCGCGTGGCTGTGGCTCAGCCCGCGCCGGCTGCGGACGAACACCTCCCACAGCGGCCACTCGCCGCTGGGCCGGCTGGCCGGTGACGGCCCGGTGGCGACCTGCCCATCGGTGGGCTGTCCGGCCGTGGCCCGACCGGCGGTGGACCCCGTCATGCCCGTGCCTCCCTGTGCTTGGCCGCGTACGCCGCAGCCGCCTCCCGTACCCACGCGCCGTCGTCGTGTGCCGCGCGGCGCCGCTCGAGCCGTTCCTCGTTGCAGGGCCCGTTGCCGCGCAGCACCTCCTGGAACTCCTTCCAGTCGATCGGGCCGTAGTCGTAGGTCCCCCGCGACTCGTTCCACCGCAGATCGGGGTCGGGCAGGGTGAGTCCGAGCACCTCGGCCTGCGGGACGCACATGTCCACGAAGCGCTGCCGCAACTCGTCGTTGGAGTGACGTTTGATCTTCCACGCCATGGACTGGGCGGAGTGCGCGGACTCGTCGTCGGGCGGGCCGAACATCATCAGCGACGGCCACCACCAGCGGTTCACCGCGTCCTGGGCCATGGCGTGCTGCGCGGGGGTGCCGCGGCTGAGGGCGAGCAGCAGTTCGTACCCCTGCCGCTGGTGGAAGGACTCCTCCTTGCAGATCCGCACCATGGCGCGGGCGTAGGGACCGTAGGAGCAACGGCACAGCGGGACCTGGTTGGTGATCGCGGCGCCGTCGACCAGCCAGCCGATGGCGCCGACGTCCGCCCAGGTGAGGGTGGGGTAGTTGAAGATCGAGGAATACCGCTGGCGGCCGGCGTGCAGTGTGTCGAGCAGGTCGTCCCGGCTCACTCCGAGGGTCTCGGTGGCGCTGTAGAGGTAGAGCCCGTGGCCTGCCTCGTCCTGCACCTTGGCCATCAGGATCGCCTTGCGGCGCAGGGACGGCGCCCGGGTGATCCAGTTGGCCTCGGGCTGCATGCCGATGATTTCCGAGTGGGCGTGCTGCGCCATTTGGCGGATGAGGGTGGAGCGGTAGGCGTCCGGCATCCAGTCGCGGGGCTCGATCCGGGTGTCGGTGGCCACTGCGGCGTCAAATGCCGCCACCAGGGCGTCCTGGTGCGCCGTAGGCTGACCGGCGGTCACCGCGGGCTGTGCCGTGGTCGTCATCGGCCCCCTCCCTCTCTCGTCGGTGGCGCATCCGTGTCGGTGGTGTGAGATCGCGGACGGCTGCAGTGCGTAGCCGACCGATCGTTCGGTTGATTCCATGGTCGAGGGTGCGAGATGGGGTGTCAAGCCATTGCATGAGCCTGTGGATAACTCGGTAAGGTCACCCGCCGGGACCCGGGATCGGTAGCGTGCTCGCGGCAGCAGGCTGCCGGGGCGCGGGCGAGAGCGGAGAAGCGATGGAGTCTTTGGAGGGGGCGCCGCTCCGGGCGGGAGCGCTGTCACTGCCCGCCCGTACAGCTGTCGCGGTGACGGTCGGCGTCGTCACGGTGGGCGCCCTCTACCACCTCGCCATGGTGTTTCTGCACGTCGCGCCGGAGAACGCGCTCAGCAGGGAACACGCGGCGGCGATCAGCGATTACATCTATCCCGAGTTCGAGCAGAACTGGAAGCTGTTCGCCCCTGACCCGCTCCAGCAGAACATCCACGTGCAGGCCCGCGCCGAGGTCCGCAAGCCCGGGGGCGCCCAGGAGACCACCGGCTGGATCGACATCACCGGTATCGACGTCGCGGCCATGCGGCACGACCCCCTGCCCAGCCACACCCGGCAGAACGAACTGCGGCGCGCCTGGGGTTTCTACACCGGCACGCACGACTCCCAGGAGCGGCCCACCGCAGGCGACCGCAGCGACCTCAGCCGCGGCTACCTGCTGCGAATCCTGGTATGGCGCTTCGGCCCGGAACTCAACGGCGGCCAGGTCTTCCGCATCCAGGTCCGCGGCGCCACCACACCAGTGCCTCCGCCCTACCGGGGCGTCGGCCAGTCCGATACCGCCATCACGACCCAGTACCGCGAACTGCCGTGGTGGCACGTGAACACCACGTCGTCCGGACCGGAGCACGCCTCGTGAGCGCCCCCGGCACCCCGGTCCCTGGCACCCGGCTCCCCGTCAGCCACGCACCCTCCGAAGCGTCCCCGTTCACCGGTCTGGTCCCCGGCCTCCGCCGGGCCGTAGGCCGAGGCCTTGCCAAAGTCACAGGCAGCGCGGCCGGTCCCTACCAGAGCGCGATCCTACGGATCGGTTTCTCGCTGGTGTGGCTGCTGTTCCTACTGCGCGAGTGGCCGCACCGCGCCGAGCTGTACGGCCCGGACGGCTCCTGGAGCTTCGCGCTGGCCCGGCGGCTCATCGCCGACAACCACGCCTTCACCCTGCTGATGTGGAGCGACAGCCGAGCCTGGTTCGAGACCGTCTACGCGGCTGCCATCGTCGCCGCCGCGTTGCTGCTGGTCGGCTGGCGGACCCGGACCGCGGCGCTGCTCTTCATGGTCGGCGTGCTGTCCCTGCAGAACCGAAGCATCTTCGTGGGTGACGGCGGCGACAACGTGATCCACCTCATGGCCGTCTACCTGGTCTTCACCCGTTGCGGGCAGGTCTGGTCACTCGATCGCCGACGGGCGGTGCGGGAGGCGACGGCCGGCCGGTCCGGCGGCGCGGACCCCGTCGGGATCGCCCTGTGGACGGTGCTGGGCACGGCTCTGGTGGCCGCCTCGCTCGTCGGCAGGCTCACCACGGGCTGGGCACTGATCTTCTGGGCCTGCTGGGGCGGGCAGGCCGTGTGGTGGGCGGTACGCCGCTACGCGCCGGGCGAGCCGCGCACGGTGCTCGACATCGTCGCCGACGTCGTCCACAACGGCGCGATGCTGGTGATCGCCGCCGAGGTGTGCCTGATCTACTCCACCGCCGGCTGGTACAAGATCCAGGGTGGTCGCTGGCAGGACGGCACCGCGCCGTACTACCCGCTCCACCTGGACGACTTCACTCCCTGGCCCGCCTTGTCCCACACTCTCGCCGGGCATGCGGTCCTGATCATGCTGATCGCCTACGGCACCGTCGTCGTGCAGGTCGCCTTTCCCTTCGCGCTCTTCAACCGGCGGGTCAAGAACGTGCTGCTCGCCGTCTTGATCCTGGAACACGTCTCCATCGCCGTCCTGCTCGGCCTCCCCTTCTTCTCACTCGCCATGATCGCCGCCGACGCGGTGTTCCTGCCGACCGGCTTCCTGCGCTGGGCCGGTGAGCAGGTCGTGCGGCCGCTGCGGCCCCGCCGTGAACCACCGGGCGCGGCTATCGATCCGCAGCGGTCCCCCGACGCCACGGAGCAGGCCGCCGCCCCGTAACCCCACCGGCCCGGGACCGTAGGCTGACGCCATGACCGAGGACGAGGCCACCCGCCCAGAGGTGTCCGCCGACCCGGCCGCCACCGGGGCCGCCGCCGCGGTCCGGCGCTGGCGGGCGGTGGCGACGGACCCCGACACCGTGCTTCTCGACGGCTTCCACGCCCTCAAGCACGCCCTGCGCTTCGGCGCCGCCGTTCACGTCGCGGTCACCGCCGACAAGGACGCCACCCTGCGACTCGCCGCCGACCTGGCCACCGATCTCACGGCCGACCTCGGGCCGCGAGTCGCCGAGATCCCGGTCGGGGCGCTGCGTGAGCTGGTGGCCCGGGTCCACCCCACGGCAGTGGCCGCGCTCGCCGCCAGGTCCGACCGGGAAGCGAACCTGGCGGCACTGGCACGGCTGCCCCGTCAGGCCCCCGTCGTCGTCCTGGACAACCCGCGCAACCTCGGCAACGTCGGCGCCGTCATCCGGCTCGCTGCCGGGTTCGGCGTCACCGGCGTCATCACCACCGGCGATCTCGACCCCTGGCACCCCAACGCCGTACGGTCCGGCGCCGGGCTGCACTACGCGACCGCGGTGGAACGCACGACCGCGACTGGACTGCCGCCGGGCCCGCTGTATGTCCTCGACCCCGAGGGCAAGGACATCCGTGCCACCGAGCTTCCCGACGACGCGCTGATCGTCTTCGGCTCCGAACGGCACGGCGTCTCCGGCGAACTGCGCGACCGGGCCGCCGAGCTGGTGGCCCTGCCCATGCGGGCCCAGGTCTCCAGCTACAACCTCGCCACCAGCGTCGGCATGACTCTCTACCACTGGGCGGCCACCTCCCGGTCGCCCCTGGTGCCGGGACGCTTCTGACCCGGGCCCGGTCCGAGGGCTGCCCCGACGTCCGGCCAGCGGAGGGGGTCCGGGAGCCTGTCCCCGGGACCGGCCCGCGTATTCGGTCCCGGGCGACCCGCGATCAGCCCGCTGACCTGGCCCGGAAGCAGTTCCGGGTCCTCCCCGAGTGACCCGGACCTCGCTGTCAGGCTGGCCTGCGCACCTCCACCATCCGGAACCGGTTCGCCACGAACGCCCCGTCGCACAGCGCCGCGTTCGCCGCCGGATTGCCTCCCGAGCCGTGGAAGTCGGAGAACGCCGCGGTCTGGTTGATGTACACCCCGCCCGTGAGATTCAAGGAGAGCTGCGCGCACTCCTCCCAGCAGATTTCCTCAAGCAGCCGTTCCACTTCCGCCGAGGTGGTGTATCCGCCGACGGTCATGGCGCCGTGTTCCCGGATGGTGCGCCGCAGCAGTTCAAGGGCGCCGGTGGTCGAGTCGACGGCCACGGCGAAGGAGACCGGACCGAAGCACTCGGACATGAACGCCGCTTCCGCGTCGGGCTTGGCCCCGTCCAGCCTCACCACGGTCGGCGTGCGGACAACCGCGTGCGGGAAATCCGGGTGCGTCACCGAGCGGGAGGCGAGAGCCACCTCTCCCAGGCCGGGGGCGGCATCGAGCCGCGCCTCGACCTCCGGATTCACCAGGGCGCCCAGGAGCGCGTTGGCTCGCGTGTCATCACCGAGCAGCCCGTCCATCGCGGTGGCGAGGTCGGCGACCACCTCGTCGTACGTCCGCAGGCCGGTGTCGGTGCTGATGCCGTCCCGAGGGATCAGCAGGTTCTGCGGGGTCGTGCACATCTGGCCGCTGTAGAGGGACAGGGAGAAGGCGAGGTTGGAGAGCATGCCGCGGTAGTCGTCGGTGGAGTCGATCACCACGGTGTTGACGCCGGCCTTCTCGGTGAAGACCTCCGCCTGCCGGGCGTTGGCCTCCAGCCAGTCGCCGAAAGCCGTGGATCCGGTGTAGTCGATGACGCGGACCTCCGGCCGTACCGCCAGGGTCTTGGCCAGGCCCTCGCCCGGCCGCTCGGCGGCCAGGCACACCAGGTCCGGCGGGAATCCCGCCTCGGCCAGCACCTCGCGTGCCACCGCCACGGTGAGCGCGAGCGGCAGCACGGTCCGCGGGTGCGGCTTGACGAGCACCGCGTTGCCGGTGGCCAGCGAAGCGAACAGGCCCGGGTAGCCGTTCCACGTCGGGAAGGTGCTGCAGCCGATCACCAGGCCGATGCCGCGTGGCACCGCGGTGAAGGACTTGCGGAGGCTGAGCGGGTCGCGCTTGCCCTGGGGCTTGATCCAGTCAGCGTTCCCCGGGGTGCGCACCTGCTCGGTGTACGCGTACGCCACCGCTTCCAGGCCGCGGTCCTGGGCGTGCGGCCCGCCCGCCTGGAAGGCCATGGTGAACGCCTGGCCGGAGGTGTGCATCACCGCGTACGCGAACTCGTGAGTCCGCGTGTTGATCCGGGACAGGATCTCCAGGCACACCACCGCCCGCGCCTCCGGTCCCGCGTCCCGCCAGGCGGGCATCGCCGCGCGCATGGCCGGCAGCAGCACGTCCGGGTCCGGGCGCGGGTAGTCCACGCCCAGCTCTATGCCGTACGGCGACCGCTCGCCGCCCGTCCAGCCCACGGTGCCGGGCTGGTCCAGCTCGAAACGGCGGCCGAGCAGCGCCTCGAAGGCGGCACGGCCCTCCTCGGAGTCGGGGTACGCCTTCGGGTGTTCCGGATAGGGCGACCAGTACGCACGGGTCCTGACGGCTTCCAGCGCCTTGTCGAGCGTGCCGCGATGGCGTTCGATCAAGGGGACAGCGGAGAGATCGGCGGGCATGGGACCAACTCCTCGTCGAGCTGGGCTGAGTGGCTGGGACACCGCTAGATTAACCGAATGTTCGGTCGGTACAAGGGCAATGCCGTCCGGCCTGTGGACAACTCCGGGATCCGGGCCGACCGGGAATCAACCACCAGGGGGTTGTGGCGCGTGACCGCACTTGACCGCAGCAGCACCGTGGCCGTCGTCGGCGCCGGCACCATGGGTCAGGGAATCGCGCAGGTCGCGCTGCTCGCCGGCCATCGCGCACTGCTCCATGACGCCGTCCCGGGACGGGCGCGGTCGGCTGCGGACGGCGTCGCGGGCCGCCTCGACCGCACGGCAGCCAAGGGCCGGCTCAGCGCCGAGAGCCTCAGGACGGCGCTCCCCCGACTCGCCGCCGCCGACGCCGTCGAGGAGCTGGCCGAGGCCAGGCTCGTCGTGGAAGCCGTCGTGGAGGACCTGGCAGCCAAGCAGCGGCTCTTCGCCCAACCGGAGGCGGTCTGCGGTGATGACTGCCTGCTGGCGACCAACCCCTCGTCGCTGTCCGTCACCGCGGTGGCCGGCGGACTGCGCCTGCCCGCCCGCCTCGTCGGCCTGCACTTCTTCAATCCGGCGCCGCTGCTGCCGCTGGCCGAGGTCGTCGCGGGCGCCGCCAGCGATCCGGCGGCCGTCACCCTCGCCCACGACACCGCCGCGGCCCGCACGACGTGGACACCGCGATGCGGCTCGGCGTGAACTACCCGGTGGGCCCGCTGGAGTGGGGTGAGCGGATTTCCGTCTCCCATGTCTGCGACCTCCTCGATGCCCTGCATGCGTGGTACCCGAGTGGCCGTTACGCTCCCGCCCCGGAACTGAGGCGGCGTGCGAACGCGGCGGGAAATGTGGTCTCCTCATGACCATGCCGAAGCGCGACACCTATACGCCTGACTCGCTGCTCGCCGTTGCCGTCGAGGTCTTCAACGAGCGCGGATACGACGGCACGTCCATGGAGCATCTGTCGCGCGCCGCCGGCATCTCCAAGTCGTCCATCTATCACCATGTGCGGGGCAAGGAAGAACTGCTCCACAGGGCGGTGGGCCGCGCTCTTGAGGGCCTTTTCGGCGTCCTGGAGGAGCCGGGCGCGCGCGAGGGGCGCGCGATCGAGCAGCTCGAGTACGTCACACGGCGCACGACCGAGGTGCTGATAGCGGAACTTCCCTACGTCACGCTGCTCCTGCGCGTACGCGGCAACACCAAGACCGAGCGGTGGGCCATGGAGCGCCGCAGGGAGTTCGACCAGCGGGTGTCCGGGCTGCTCAAGGCCGCTGTGGCGGAAGGTGACCTGCGCGCGGACGTGGACGTCAGACTGGCCACGAGGCTGCTGTTCGGGATGATCAATTCCATAGTGGAGTGGTACCGGCCGAACGCGCGCGGCGCCGTGGACGGCGAACAGGTCGCGGACGCGGTGGTGCGGCTGGCGTTCGACGGCCTGCGGACGTAGCCGGGGCCCCGTCTCGGCTCCGCACTGGCCGATCGTCGTCCTCGCCGAATCCGGCTGGGGGGCTCATTCCCCCACCACGATGTCCGTTTCCTCGAAGACCAGGAGCGTCCGGCTGCTGAGCACCTCCTCGATGGCCTGCAACCGGGTCAGCACCAGCTCGCGCAGGCTGCGGTTGTCCACTGTATGGACCAGTAATAAAACGTCGAAATCGCCGCTCACCAGAGCAATATGGACGACACCCGGAAGAGTGACGAGTTTTTCACGAACGGTCCACCAGGAGTTCTGGACGATCTTGAGCGTGATGTAGGCCGAAGCGCCGTGCCCGGCCCGCTCGTGGTCGACGCGAGCGGTGAAACCTCTGATCACTCCGTCCTCGATCAGCCGGTTGATCCGGGCGTACGCGTTGGCGCGCGACACGTGCACGCGCTCGGCCACCGAACGCACCGAGGCCCTTCCATCCTCCTGGAGCAGCCGCAGGATCGTGCGGTCGATCGCGTCCAGAGGTCGGACCGGCGGTTCTCGTTCGGCCATCTGTTCTCTCGCCATCCCCCGGCGGCTCCATACCATGGACGTCCTGGCTCCATCTCAGGCTGTGCAGAACCGTTTGTCCACAGGCGGAACCACCCTGTAGCCAAAATGCCTCCGGCGACCGAACAATCGGTTGGGAGAGCGGAACCCGCTCGCGCCCTACGACCGCTCTCGGTCACCGACCACAAGGAGGTGCTTGCGATGACCGTGCTGGACACCCCTGCCTGGCGCCCCCGCACCGATGCCGCCCCGCTGCTGCCCGACCGGGAGCCGTACCGGCTGCTCGGCACCCCGGCCGCCGCCCGACTCGACGCCGCCCTGCTCAGGACGCTGTACGGGCATCTGGTGCGCGGCCGCCGGTACAACCAGCAGGCCACCGCGCTGACCAAGCAGGGACGCCTCGCCGTCTACCCGTCCAGCACCGGCCAGGAGGCCTGCCAGATCGCCGCCCCCCTCGCGCTGCGTCCCCAGGACTGGCTGTTCCCCAGCTACCGGGACACCCTGGCCGTGGTCGCCCGCGGTGTCGACCCCGTCGAGGCGCTCACCCTGCTGCGCGGGGACTGGCACACCGGCTACGATCCGCGCGCCCACCGGGTGGCCCCGCTCAGCACCCCGCTGGCCACCCAGCTGCCGCACGCCGTCGGACTCGCCCACGCCGCCCGGCTCAGCGGTGACGACGTGGCCGCGCTCGCCATGGTCGGTGACGGCGGCACCAGCGAGGGCGACTTCCATGAGGCGCTGAACTTCGCGGCCGTCTGGCAGGCACCTGTCGTCTTCCTCGTGCAGAACAACGGCTTCGCGATCTCCGTTCCGCTCGCCAAACAGACCGCCGCGCCCACCTTCGCCCACAAGGCGGTCGGGTACGGCATGCCGGGACGGCTGGTGGACGGCAACGACGCGCCGGCCGTGCACGAAGCGCTGACCGAGGCCGTCGACCGGGCGCGGGCAGGCGGCGGACCGACCCTCGTCGAGGCGGTCACCTACCGGATCGACGCGCACACCAACGCCGACGACGCCACCCGCTACCGCGACGACAGCGAGGTCGCGGCCTGGCGTGCCCACGACCCGATCGCCCTGCTGGAACGCGAACTGACCGGCCGCGGCCTGCTCGACGACGCACTCAGGCGGGCCGTGGCGGACGAGGCCGAGGCGATGGCCGCGTCCCTGCGCGAACGGATGCACGACGACCCGCGGCTCGACCCGATGGAGCTGTTCGCGTACGTCTACGCCGAACCGACACCCCAACTGCGCGAACAGCAGGCCCTGCTGCGGGCCGAGCTCGAAGCGGAGCGGCAGTCATGACCACCGCCATGCCATCCACCGACCGGGCACCCGCGCTCACCCGCAAGCCCGCCACGATGGCGCAGGCCCTCAACCAGGCCCTGCGGGACGCGCTCGCCACCGACCCCGCCGTCCATGTGCTGGGCGAGGACGTCGGCACCCTCGGCGGCGTCTTCCGGATCACAGACGGGCTCACCAGGGAGTTCGGCGAGGACCGCTGCACCGACACCCCGCTCGCCGAGGCGGGCATCCTCGGCACGGCGGTCGGCATGGCCATGTACGGGCTGCGGCCCGTCGTCGAGATGCAGTTCGACGCCTTCGCGTACCCCGCGTTCGAACAACTGGTCAGCCACGTGGCCCGGATGCGCAACCGCACCCGCGGCGCGACGGCGCTGCCGATCACCGTCCGCATCCCCTACGGCGGCGGCATCGGCGGAGTGGAGCACCACAGCGACTCCTCCGAGGCGTACTACATGCACACCCCCGGGCTGCACGTGGTCACCCCCGCAACCGTCGAGGACGCCTACGGGCTGCTGCGGGCCGCCATCGCCTCCGACGACCCGGTGATCTTCCTGGAACCCAAGCGGCTCTACTGGTCCAAGGCCGACTGGTCACCGCAGGCGCCGAACGAGGTCGCACCGATCGGCCGGGCCGCTGTGCGGCGTCCCGGCCGCACCGCCACCCTCGTCACGTACGGCCCCTCGCTGCCGGTCTGCCTGGAAGCGGCCGAGGCCGCGAAGGAGGAGGGCTGGGACCTGGGCGTGGTGGATCTGCGCAGCCTCGTGCCGTTCGACGAGGAGACCGTCGCGGCGGTGGTACGCGGCACCGGGCGCGCGGTCGTCGTCCACGAGTCGTCCGGATTCGCCGGCGCGGGCGCGGAGATAGCGGCCCGGATCACGGAGCGGTGCTTCCACCACTTGGAAGCACCGGTACTGCGGGTGGCCGGATTCGACATCCCCTACCCGCCGCCGATGCTGGAACGGCACCACCTGCCCGGTGTCGACCGCATCCTGGACGCCGTGGGGCGCTTGCAATGGGAGGAGGGGTGATGGCCGCCGTCAGGGAGTTCACCCTGCCCGACCTGGGCGAAGGGCTCACCGAGGCGGAGATCGTCCGCTGGCTGGTGGAGGTCGGCGAGGTGGTCGCCGTCGATCAGCCGGTAGTGGAGGTGGAGACCGCCAAGGCCGTGGTCGAAGTCCCCTGCCCCTACGGCGGAGTGGTCACGGCCCGCTTCGGCGAGGAGGGCGACACCCTCACGGTCGGCCGCCCGCTGGTGACGGTCGCGGTCGGCTCGGGCTCAGCGCATGGCCGGGCCGGCGGTCCGGTCGGCGGTCCGGGGCGCCGCTCCGGGGGCAGGAGCGGCGAGGTCGGCAGGGACGACGCAGCCGGCGGGGACAGCGGGGAAAGCGGGGGCGACCGTGGCTCGGGCAACGTCCTGGTCGGCTACGGTACGGGCTCGGCGGCGGCCCGGCGCCGCAACCGGGTACGGGCCGCGAGCGCCGCGACGGCGGCGGTGGACGGCGTGGCGACCTCCTCGGCGGATTCCCGGCCCGTGTCCCCGAAGGCGGCTCCTGGGGCGGCCGCTCCCCCGGAGGAGGGCCAAGGTCTGACCGGACCCGCACTCCGCGGCCCGGCGCTGACCCCCCAAGGCCTGACCGGACCCGCGGCCCAAGGTCCCACCGGACCCGAGGCCCAAGGCCCGACCGGACCCGCGCACCAGCGCCCCGCACCGGCACAGCAAGGCCCGGTCGCCGTGATATCGCCGCTGGTCCGCCGGATCGCACGGGAGCACGGTCTGGACCTGCGCGCCCTGACCGGTACGGGCCCGGACGGGCTGATCCTGCGGGCGGATGTCGAGCACGCGGTGGCCGAAGCGGGCGCCCTGGCCCCGGCTGCCTCCGCCCCTGCCCCGGCGCCCGCCCCGGCCCCTGCCGCGGCCCCTGCCGCGGCCCCCGCCCCGGCCGTGGAAGGCGTCGAGCGGATTGCCCTGCGGGGTGTGCGCGGCGCCGCCGCGGACAAGCTCTCCCGCAGCCGCCGGGAGATCCCGGACGCCACGTGCTGGGTGGACGCGGACGCCACCGAACTGCTCGCGGCACGGGTCGCGATGAACGCCGCGGCGCAGGCATCCGGCGCGCAGCGGATATCGGTCCTGGCGCTGCTCGCCCGGATCACGACGGCGGCGCTGGCCCGCTTCCCGGAGCTGAACGCCACGGTGGACACCGAGCGGGGCGAGATCGTCAGGCTGCCGGCCGTGCACCTCGGCTTCGCCGCGCAGACCGAACGCGGGCTGGTGGTGCCCGTGGTCCGGGACGCGCAGTCCAGGACCACCGCCGGGCTGGCCGCGGAGACAGCCCGGCTGACGGAGGCGGCCAGGGACGGGTCGCTGACGCCGGCCGAGTTGACCGGGGGCACGTTCACGCTGAACAACTACGGGGTCTTCGGGGTGGACGGTTCCACACCGATCCTCAACCATCCCGAGGCGGCGATGCTGGGGGTCGGCCGGATCGTCCCCAAGCCGTGGGTGTACGAAGGGGAGCTGGCGGTGCGGCAGGTGGTGCAACTGTCGTTCACCTTCGACCACAGGGTGTGCGACGGCGGTACGGCCGGGGGGTTCCTGCGGTTCGTGGCCGACTGCGTGGAGAACCCGGCGGTGCTGCTGTCCGCGGTCTGATCCCGGCGGTGGCCGCCACGGAACGCCCACGAACGACCGCTTCACCCACCGGCAGAGGGATACTCGCGGGCATGACCAGTGGTTACGACGCCGTGGTGCTGGCCGGTGGCGCGGCCAGGCGGCTCGGCGGCGCCGACAAGCCCGCGCTGTCGGTGGGCGGGCGGGTGCTGCTCGACCGGGTGCTGGCGGCGTGCGCCGCCGCGGGTAGCACGGTGGTCGTGGGACCGCGCCGGCCGACCGTACGGCCGGTGTGCTGGACCCGGGAGGACCCCGCGGGCGGCGGCCCGCTGCCCGCGCTCGCCGCCGGGCTGGCGGCCCTGGACGACGCCCATCGCTCGGGGCCCGGCGGTCCGGACCGGCCCGCGGTGGTGCTGGTGCTCGCCGCGGACCTCCCGTTCCTGACCGCGGACGCGGTGGACGAACTGGTGGACGTGCTCACCGCACAACCCACCGCACGGGATGACGGCACGGGCTTTGCCCCGGCCGACCGCGCGGTCACGCAGAGCGGCGCGGACCGGGAAACCGGCACGAGGACGGAATGGGAAGGGGTGATGCTCACGGACCCCGGCGGACGGGAACAGCCGCTGGCGGCGGTGTACCGGATCGAACCGCTGCGGCGCGAGCTCGCCCTGCTGAGCACGGAGCACGGGAGCCTGGCCGGGTTGCCGCTGCGGTTGCTGACGGGGGAGTTGGGCCTGAGGAGGATCGCCGACCCCACGGGGGAGGCGTCGTTCGACTGCGACACATGGGAGGACATCGCGGTGGCGCGGGCCCGGCTGGGTACCGCTCGGGAGGGGTGAGCCCGGCTGGCGTCGGAGCACGGATCGGGGACCATGGGCTTGTGTTGGACGAATGGATGGCAGCAGTCAAGACCGAACTGGGCATCGACCTCGACGTGGACACCGGCGTTCTGCTCGACCTGGCCCGTGACGCCGCGCACGGCGTCGCCCGGCCCGCCGCGCCCTTGACCACCTTCCTGGTGGGCTACGCGGCGGCGCGGGCGGGCGGCGGTCCGGACGCGGTACGGGAGGCGGCTGCCACGGCCGCCGCCCTGGCCGCGCACTGGGCCGGGGACGAGGGCGGCGAAGCGGACCCGGCAGGATGACCGGCACCGGCGGCGACGCGGCCGACCGCGCCCTCGACGACGCCCTCGCCCTGACCAACGAGCGGCGCCGCCCGCCGGGCGCGCCCGGCCCGTCCCGCACCGACCCGCTGTCTGTCGCCCTCGGGCTCGGCGAGGACGAGCCTCCCCGGCCCCCCGGGCCGCCCCGTGCACCCTCCGCCCCCACCGCCACCCCGCGGCTTTCGCACATGCCCGATTCCCGGCATGCCCACGGAAGTACCCCCGCCACCCCCTGGCCCGAGGCGCGGCGGATCGCGCGGCAGGCGGGCCGGCGGCTCGGGGCGCGGGTCGAGCCCTTGGGGGAGGGCGCGGTGGGCATGGCGCTGACGAGGGGGTTGGTGGCCCTCACCGACCTGCCGTCGTTCGACTCCTCGGCGATGGACGGATGGGCGGTGGCGGGTCCTGGTCCCTGGCGGCTGACCGGGCAGGTGCTCGCGGGGCAGCGGTGGAGGCCTCCGCTGAACGACGGGCAGGCGGTGCGCATCGCGACCGGCGCCGTCATGCCGCCGGGGGCGACCGCGGTGCTGCGGACCGAGCACGGCGGGGTGGAGGGGGAGTGGTTGCGGGTGAGGGCGCCTCATGCGGCGCCGGCGCCGGGTCAGGACGTGCGGCCTCGGGGCCGGGAGTGCCGGAGCGGCGAGGAGTTGCTGCCCGCGGGCACCGTGGTGACGCCGGGGGTGCTGGGGCTGGCGGCGGCGGCCGGGTACGACGAGCTCACGGTGACCGCGCGCCCGCGGGTCGAGGTGCTGGTGCTCGGCGACGAGTTGCTGGACCGCGGGCTGCCGCGGGACGGCCGTGTGCGGGACGCGCTCGGCCCGATGCTGCCCTCCTGGCTGCACGCGCTCGGCGCCGAGGTGCTGGCCGTGCGGCGCCTGGTCGACGACGCCGACCTGTTGAGGGAGGCGGTCACCGCCAGCCCCGCGGAGCTGGTGGTCACCACGGGCGGTACGGCGGGCGGTCCGGTCGACCATGTCCACCCCGTGCTGGCGGCGATCGGCGCGGAACTGTTGATCGACGGCGTGGCCGTACGACCGGGGCATCCGATGCTGCTGGCCGAACTGCCGTCGGGAAAGGGGCATCTGATCGGGCTGCCGGGGAACCCGCTGGCCGCGGTGTCCGGGGTGCTGACGCTGGCCGCTCCCCTGCTGCGTACGCTCGCCGGTCGTCCGGTGCCGGCACCGTACGCCGCGGCGCTCACCGCGGACGTGACCGGCCATCCCGTCGACACCCGCCTGGTCCCGGTGGTCTTCGACGACGAGTCCGCCGCCCGACCGCTGCACTTCGCCGGTCCCGCGATGCTCCGTGGCCTGGCCGCCGCCGACGGCATGGCGGTGATCCCGCCAGGCGGTGCCCGCGCCGGGGACGAGACCGCGGTCCTGGACACGGGGGTGCTCGGCCCGACCTGGTGAGCAGCGGGTCTGCCGCATCCTGCAGGACCGCAGCCTGACCCGGCGGCCGGTCGTGCCCGCCCTCCTCCTCGCCCTCCCGCGCGCCGACCGTGATCGACCGCCGGGCCGCCCCGGCCGGAGCGCCTCGCCGGGATGATGGGAGCCGGAGTTCGGCGTTGCCGCGTCGTACCGCCGTCCAGGACGCTGTGAAGGAGTCGCCATGGCCGCCCGGGTCACCGTCAGCCTCGACGCGCATCTCGCGATCGAGGTCATGCTCCTGACCGGCACGAAGAACCCGCAGGACGCGGTGGAACTGATCGTCCGCGACTACCTGGAGCGCGGCCGGCGCACGGAGGCGCGGATCGGCGATCCCGACGACGGTTCGCGGGTCAGCGACCTCCAGCCGTACCAGCCTCCGGAGGGCTGACCGTCACCCGGCCCTGTTGCCGGCGCGGTGGACGCGGCGCGTGCCGGAGTAGCCTCGCCTGCATGTACGCGATCACGATTCCGCAGCCGGGCGGCCCGGAGACGCTGACCTGGGCCGAGGTGCCGGACCCGGTGGCGGGGGACGGAGAGGTCGTCATCGAGGTAGTGGCCACCGCCGTGAACAGGGCCGATCTGCTCCAGCGGCAGGGCTTCTACGACCCGCCGCCCGGCACCTCCCGGTATCCAGGGCTGGAATGCTCGGGGCGGATCGCCGAAGTGGGCCCGGGCGTGACGGGCTGGTCCGTCGGCGACGAGGTGTGCGCGCTGCTGGCGGGTGGCGGCTACGCCCGGCGGGTGGCGGTCCCGGTCGGCCAACTCCTGCCCGTCCCCAAGGGAATCGACCTGGTCACGGCGGCGGCGCTGCCCGAGGTGACGGCCACGGTCTGGTCGAACGTGTTCCAGCTCGCGCACGTGCGTCCCGGTGAGACGCTGCTGGTGCACGGCGGTTCGAGCGGGATCGGGACGATGGCGATTCAGCTCGGCAGGGCGGTCGGCGCCAAGGTCGTGACCACGGCGGGCAGCGCCAGGAAGCTGTCCGCCTGCCTGGAACTCGGTGCCGATGTGGCGATCAACTACCGCGAGCGGGACTTCGTCGCGGAGCTCGGTCCGCGCGGTGCGGACGTCATCCTGGACGTGGTCGGCGCGAAGTACCTGGCCCGGAACGTGGACGCGCTGGCGGTCAACGGCCGGCTCGTCGTGATCGGACTGCAGGGCGGGGTGAAGGCGGAACTGAACCTCGGCAAGCTGATCGCCAAACGTGCGACCGTCGCCGCGACGACGCTGCGGACCCGGCCCGCGGAGGAGAAAGCGGGCATCGTGGCCGCGGTGCGCGACCACGTGTGGCCGCTGATCGAGGCCGGTGTCGTACGCCCGGTGGTGGACCGTGTCCTTCCGCTTACGGAGGCGGCCGACGCCCACCGGCTGATGGAGAGCAGCGAGCACATCGGGAAGATCCTGCTGCGGGTGTGAGCGCTGTCGCCCGCTTAGTGGAGGCAGCGTCCCGTGCCGCCGTCCCGCGACACCGTCCCGTGATGACACCGCCCCGCGACACCGTCCCGTGATGACACCGCCCCGCACCGCCTCCCCGGTGCTTTCAGACGGCGAGGTGGCGTTCCATCCAGTCCGCCGCGGTACGGCGGAACAGGACGCGGTTGTGCGTGCGCAGAAACGCATGTCCCTCGTTGGGCAGTACCAGCAGTTCGGCCGGGATCCCGCGGTTGCGGGCCGCCCGCACCATCTGCTCGGACTCGCTCAGCGGGACGTTGGTGTCATGCTCACCGTGGACGGCCAGCAGCGGTGCGCGAAGCGCGTCGATGCGGCTCATGGGTGACAGCGCGCGCAGCAGGTCCCGGTCGCGCTCGGGATGGCCGTACTTGGCGACCGCCGACCGCGCGATCCACGGCTCCGTCCCGGCGAAGAAGGTCTGCAGGTCCGACATGCCGCACACCGAGACACCGGTACGGAACAGCTCCGGATGCCAGACCAGGGACGCCAGCGTGAGGTAGCCGCCGTACGAGCGTCCCATCACCGCCAGCCGCAGGGGGTCGGCGAGACCCGTCGTGATCAGGTGCGTCGCGCAGTCGGCCACATCGTTGATCGCGGCGAACCGCCCCGCTCCGAGGTCGGCGTTCACGAAGGAGCGACCTGCGCCCAGTGAGCCGCGCACGTCGGGGGCGAAGATGTTCAGGCCGCGGCCGAGCAGCTCGTGGTAAAGCGGACTGAACACCGGTCGTTCCTGCTCCTCCGGCCCGCCGTGGAGGTGGATGACGCACGGGGCCTGGCGGCCGGGGTCACGGCCCGGGGCACGGTAGTACCAGCCGCCCAGCGGCAGCTTGTCGCGGGCTCGCAGGCGCAGGCGCTCGGGCCGCACGGGTGGGCGGCCGGGTGCGACGGCGTCCTCGTCACGCGACGACCACATCGTACGTACGGGTGCCGCGCCTTCAGCCGTCAGCCAGATGCCGGGGCGGCGACGGGAACCGGACACGGCCAGGAACAGTCCCCCGGGGGCCGCCGGGCTGATCCGGGTCACCACCTCGTGCGGCAGGGGGACGGGGCAGGGCGGGGAGGCTCCCGCTGCCGGGCCCTCGCCGTCCGCGCCACCGCTGTCCGGCGTGTCACCGCCTGCCTCCGCGCCGCCTGCCTCCGCGCCGCCACCGGATCCGTTCCGCGGCAGCGTCAGGGTTTCGAGCTCCGTGCGGCCGTGCACGTTCCACGCGAGGACGGCGGTGCGGCCGTCGTCCGACACCCACAGCAACTCCAGGTCGGCGTCGTCCCGTTGCGCGGTCACCCGCAGATGTCGACATGTGCCGTCGGGTTCGAGTTCGGCGGTCATGAGGGCCGCGAACTGGCGGTCGGCGTCGCTGCGCAGATACAGCTCCCGGCCGTCGGGCGAGAACCGGCCGATCCACGGATCGCCGTCGGCCACCGGCACCGAACACACCGTCTCAAGGCTGTCGGTCCGCAGCACCACGGCCTCACGCCTGCCACGCGGCCCGCGGCGCAGCAGGACGAGCCGGCCGTCCGGGGTGGTGTCGCACACCCGCAGCGCGGCGCCCGCTGGTTCGGTGGCGAGCAGTGCGGGGGGACGTACACCGGCTGGATCGGCCAGGTACGCGGTCAGGCCCGCGCCCACGAGGTGCGGCTCGGGCGCGAGCGCGAACGCCGGGCGGAGCGCCGTGCCGTCGGGCCGCGGGCCGCCGGGAGCCGGGCTGCCGTCCACCGGTTCCCGCGCCCCGGGCCCGACCTCCCCGTGGTGCGCGCGGCCGAGCAGTACGGGGCGGCCGTCGCTGCTGGTCCACTCGGTCGCGGACGGTTCGTGGTGCGGCTCGGGGGGAGGCTCGGGGCGGTACTCCGGGCGGTGGGAAGCCCGTTCCCCGGGCTGATGGTCGACAGCACCGTGCCCTGCCGCGAAGAAGCCGGGGGGAGGGGCGGCGGCGGTGACGGCCAGGGCCGAACCGTCGCGGGTCCAGCGGCCGAGGTGGGCGCTGCTGCCCTCCAGAGCGCCGGCCAGCACCCGGCGGTCGCTGCCGTCCGGCCGGACGCAGAGGACGCGGGTGTGTTCGCCGCCGCCGGGCGCGGTGGTGTAGGCGATCCAGAGGCCGTTCGGGGACCAGGAGACCTCGATCACGGGATCGGGCCCGGCGTCCAGGAGACGCACCTCGCCGCCGTGGGCCGAACCCGTCCACAGCTGGGGAACGCCGCCGCGGTTGCAGATGAAAGCCACCTGCCCGCCGGTGGGGTCCGCCGACGGGTACCAGCAGCCGTGAGCGGTCACGGGGCTGTGGGCGGCCGGCGCCCCGCGGGCGTCGGGGAGGACGGCCGCCAGGGGGGCCGTGCGCGCTACCGTAAGGCCGCCCGGCTCCTGATTCGCCCGTGGCTCCTGCGGCGGCGGTGGCGAGGACGCGCTCATGGGGTCGGTGCCTGCTCATCCACCACGGTCTGCCCCTCCCTCAGCTGATCCCGTGGGCCTGAAGCCACATCTCCAGCAGAGCCACCTGCCACAGGGCGTTCGCCCCGCGCCTCGTACGGTGGGCGTCCGGTGCGGCCAGCAGTTCGGCGACGTACGAGTCCCGGAAGACACCCCGGGAACGGGCCTCGGGAGCGGACAGGACCTGCTGGATCCGGTCGAGCACCGGTGGGGCCATACGGCGGATCGCCGGCACGGGGAAGTAGCCCTTGGGCCGGTCGACCACCTCGCGCGGCAGCAGTTTCCGGGCGGCGTCCTTGAGTACGCCCTTGCCGCCGTGGGCGAGTTTGAACTGCGGTGGACAGGCAGCCGCCAGCTCGACCAGCTCGTGGTCCAGGAACGGCACGCGCGCCTCCAGGCCCCAGTCCATGGTCATGTTGTCGACCCGCTTGACCGGGTCGTCGACCATCAGGACGTGCGTGTCCAGTCGCAGGGCCGCGTCCAGCGCGGTCTCGGCGCCCTCGACCGCCATGTGGGTGCGGACCAGATCGCCGGAGACGTCGTGGTCCGCCAGCAGGTCCGGCGTGAGTATCCGGCTCAGTTCGGCGTGCGACCGGTCGAAGAACACCTGCGTGTACGTCTCGGGCTCCCGCTCGCGCGGTACGGCCGCCAGCGCCGGATGCCAGCGGTACCCGGCGAAGATCTCGTCGGCACCCTGCCCGCTCTGCACGACGCTGACGTGCTTGGAGACCTGCTCCGACAGCAGGTGGAAGGCGACCACGTCATGGCTGACCATCGGTTCGCTCATGGCCGCCACCGCTCCGTCCAGAGCGGTCTGCAGCAGGTCCGAGGGGACCATGATCCGGTGGTGGTCCGTGGCGAACTCCCGCGCCACCAGGTCCGAGTACGTGAACTCGTCGCCCTGCTCACCGCTCTCCGTCTCGAAGCCCACGCTGAAGGTGGCCTGGTCGTCCTGGCCGGCTTCGGCGAGCAACGACACGATCAGGCTGGAGTCCAGGCCACCGGAGAGCAGCACACCCAGCGGGACGTCGGCCACGATGTGGCGGCGGACCGCGGTGCGCAGCGAGTCGAGCACCGCCTCGCCCCAGTCGTCGGCGTCCATGCCCGCGTGCTCGGGCCGACGGCTGTAGGACGGCTGCCAGTAGCAGTGGTCGTGCTGACTGCCGTCGGGCTCGACGACCCGCACGGTGGCCGGGGGAAGTTTGCGCACTCCGGTGAGGACGGTGCGGGGTGCCGCCACCGTGGCGTGCAGGGTCATGTACTGGTGCAGTGCGGCCGGGTCGAGGGAGGTGTCCACGCCACCGCCCGCGAGCAGGGCGGGCAGTGAGGAGGCAAAACGCAACCGGTCGGGCCGCTCCGTCAGATAGACGGGCTTGATCCCGAGCCTGTCACGGGCGATCACGACCCGGCCGGTTTCCGACTCGGCCACGGCGAAGGCGAACATGCCGAGCAGACGGTCGACACAGGCCGTACCCCACTGCCGGTACGCCTTGAGCACCACCTCCGTGTCGGAGGTGGAGAAGAAGCGGTGGCCCTGGCTCTCCAGATCCTTCCGCAGCTCGCGGTAGTTGTAGATGCATCCGTTGAAGACTCCGGTGAGCCGGCTCTCGGGGTCGGTCATCGGCTGGGCGGCGTGTTCCGACAAGTCGATGATCTTCAGACGACGGTGGCCGAGCGCCACGGCGCCCTGCGACCACAGTCCCCGGCCATCAGGTCCACGAGGCGCCAGTCGGTCGGTCATCCGCTCCACCGCGGCCACGTCCGGCCGCCCGCCGTCGAGGCGGATCTCCCCGCTCAGTCCGCACATGCCGCCTGACCTCCGTCGCTCCGGCGGTCCAGGCCATGGGGGAAGACCGTTGCCGCTGTCGGATCGCAGCCGCAGGAGAATGTCCTTCGGTGCATGGTCGTCGTCCTGTCTCGATGGCCCCGGGGGGCATTCGGCGCAGGCGCCGCGAGCCGGGTGGCTCGGCCGCCAGGACCGGGCCGGGTGGCTCGGTCCTGGCGGCCGTGAGCGCGTGACGCGTTCCGGTCGGCCCGCGCGCGGCAGGAGGCATTCGCGCTCGTGCGGTGCGCGCGGGGCTGGGCGGCGGTGGTGCCTGTCCGAACGGCTCGACGGGATCGAGGGCGCTGCGCCGTCGTACGCCGCGCGGTCGCTCCGCACGGGTGGTCCGCCGATGCCCGGGTTGCCGCCGAAGGGGGTCTCAGCCTTGTGTACGGGGTCGCCCACCTCGCCCACCGCTGCCGGCCCTGTGGTACCGCACGGAGGCGCCTGCCGCGGGAGTCGGCCGGGACGATCGCTTCCCTGCGGCTCCGGACGCTGCCGGTGAGATGGTTGGGCCGTCCGGGGGTTCGGGGTTCGGGGGTGGGGGGCACCGGGAGCATCACCTTCGGGGTGGTCCGTCTGCCCGGGACGTGGTCGCCGCGACGGTGCTTCACCGCACCCCGGCCCTGTGGGCCCGCTGACTTCGGCATCGCTGATCCTCTCCGGCCACGACACCCCTCCTCCTAGCTTCTCCGGATCGTCATCCGCGCACAAATCCTTGGACGCGTCGGCAAGATCCTTTTCCAGCGGCAGGACCCGCCGGGCCAATGCGCCACCTGGGCCGGGGTGCCCTCCATCCGGTGCGCGACGGCAGGGGAGCGGCGGTCGTCCGGAGGCTGGGCGGTACGCCGCGGGGTGCGGTGCCGGACCGAGACCGAGCGGGAGCCCGTCACTCGCCGCCCGGCCCGGTCGAACGCGGGCCGCGGTCGGAGGTTTCGCGTCGCGGGGCACGACTCCGGCGGGATCGGGCGGACGACCGGGGCGAGCGGCGGCGTCCCGGCCGTCGCCGTAGGAGCCCCCGGCATCGCGCGGCTCTGTGTGCCGGTCACCCTTCGTGCTCCCCCGTTCGTTGTCGCGCGGTCCGACGTAGTGGCCGCCGCTGACAACCGACCTCGCTGCTCGACGGGCCCCCGCCTCGGCAACCGACCTCCGGGTGCCGGAAATATCAGCTCATGTGACTCTGAAATCACACAAGGTGCGGCGGAAGGGCTGAGCGCGTGCGGTGGCCAGCGGGGAGTCGGGATGCGATACGTACGACGCTCCGCGCAGGGGTTCCCCTGCTGCTCGTGGGCGCGCTGCTGGTACCGGCGGGTCCCGGTTGGGCCGCGCATCCGCCGCCGCCCGAGTCCGGCGCGCCGCCGCCTCCCGTGACCGGCGACCCCGCCGCGCTGCGTGGCGCGACCGCCGATCCGGCTTTCCCCGCCACGGAATCCGCCGCCCCCGCGCCGGCCCCGGTACGCCGGCTCCTGCCGGTGCCCACGTCCGGCCTCACGCCGGCGCCGCGCGCGACGAACGCCCCGCCGCCTTCCACGGCGGCCCCGCACACCCCCGCGCCCTCACCGCGCCCCTCTCGGACGCCCGAGCACACCGCGTCGGCCAACCCGCTGCGCCCGATGACGACCACCACCGGGCCGTACGTCCCCCCGCTGGTCGGGGAGCAAAAGCCCCCTGCCGTACGGCCGAGCGACGCGCACCCCTCCGTAGACCAGTACGACCACCGGTACGGGCGCGACGGCCGGGTGCCGTCGCGGGCCCCGGCCCTCGTCCCGCCGTCCGGAGCGAGTCCGAGTCCCGCACCCGCGGGCCCGGCGGCGCAGGGGCAGCCGGGGGACCAGCCGGATTCGGACGACGGGGCGCGCGGGGCGATGCGGGTGCTGCCGTTGGGTGCGGGGATGGTGCTGGTGGGGCTCGGGCTGGGATTTCTGGGGCTGCGGCTGCGGCGTTCGTGACGGCGCCGGGTGGCGGTGGACCCGCGCGAACCCGCCGCGCAACGAGCCGGCGATCGAGCACCCCGGGGCAGGGCACCGCGCGGGACGGACGTCTGCGCGGCCCTCCCGGACGATCGCGGGGCAACTCACCCGCCGGGCCGAGGCGTAGCGGGCGTCGCACACCCCCCCGGCCGCGCGTTCGGGCTGCCGGGGGTGCGGGACAATGGCCCCATGGAGATGCCGATGAACGAACGGTCGCCGGAGAGCTCGCAGAACCCGCAGGTCCTGGTCGTCGGGCCGGACGGCATGGCGCTGGGCGGTGGCTCGCCCACGGGTGAGGGCGAGGAGTCGCGGGAGATTCCCGTAACGGAGATGGTCGAGCAGCCCGCGAAAGTCATGCGTATCGGCAGCATGATCAAGCAGCTCCTGGAAGAAGTGCGGGCGGCACCTCTTGACGAGGCGAGCCGGGTGCGGCTGAAGGAGATCCACGCCAGCTCGGTGAAGGAGCTGGAGGCCGGGCTCGCGCCCGAGCTGGTGGAGGAGCTGGATCGGCTGTCCCTGCCGTTCACCGACGACAACGTGCCGAGCGAGGCCGAGCTGCGGATCGCCCAGGCCCAGCTCGTGGGCTGGCTCGAAGGGCTCTTCCACGGCATCCAGACCGCGTTGTTCGCCCAGCAGATGGCGGCCCGCGCCCAGCTCGAACAGATGCGCCGCGCCCTTCCTCCGGGAATGGCCGGCCACGACGACGAGCAGCCGGGTCAGCAGGGCCGCTCCGGGCCGTACCTGTAGCAGCGGTCGGCCGGCCCGCGCGTGTCCGAGCGTCGGGCCGGCCGGTCATCCGTGGCTCTGGCCTTTGGCCGGCTGGGCCCCCGGGGTCAGTTCGCGCCCTTGCCGGTGGAGACCCAGAGGGTGACCTTGCCGCCGGTCTTGGGGTTGTAGTCGTCCAGGTACTGGGGGGACTGGGAGGTCACGGCGCCGTTGCCCCACTGCTGCTCGTTCACGTGCTTGATCGTGTACTGCCAGCCAGCGGCCTCCATGCAGGCGACCGCGGAGTCCACGTGGATCGACGTGAAGTCGGGCATGGTGACGACGTCGGCGTCGTCCGGGTTGATCAGGTCGTTGTGGGCCTGGGTGCACTTGTCCGGGTCGACGGTGCGGCTCTGGTCGCCCTGGACGACGTCGTTCGCGCCCGTCGTGCTGGTCGGGGTGGGGCTGGCCGCGGTGACCGAGGTGGCCGGGGTCGTCGGGTCGCCGGAGCCGCCCGCCGTGGTGTCGGAGCCGCCCTTGGCCAGGGCGACGGCGACCACCACGACGACGGCGACGGCCGCGACCGCGACGATCGCGACGACGGTGGCCGTGGTGCCGGACCGCCCGCCCCGCCCGCCGCCCGGACCGTGCCCGCCCCCCGGACCGGGCCGCTGCTGCGGCGCCTGTCCCGGGGACCGCATCGGGGAGTGCTGCGGGGCCAGGCTGTACGCCGGAGTGGGAGGCGGGGTCCGCGGTGCCTGCTGCGGGTAGCCGTAGGCGGAGGGCGGCGGGGTCGAGGGACCGTAGCCGTGTTGCGGGGTCGGCGCGTACGGGGTCCGGATGTGCGCCGCGGGGGTGTGCACGTGGCCCTGCGCGGAGGGGAAGACCGAGGCCGCGACGCCCTCGCCGCGGCTCGTGGTGCCGACCGCCCCCGAGAGCAGCGGCATCGCGTTGTGCGCGGTGGCGGCCAGTACCCGGTCGGTCTCGTCGTGCATCGTGTCCGCGGTCGGGAACCGCTCGGCGGGGTTCTTCCGCAGCGCCCGGGCGACCAGCGCGTCCACCGCCGGGCTCAGCGCCTGGTTGTAGGCGGAGGGCGCCGGCGGGATCTCCTGGACGTGCTGGTAGGCCATGGCCAGCGGCGAGTCCGCGTCGAACGGCAGCCGGCCGGTGAGAAGCTCGAAGAGCATGCAGCCGACCGAGTACAGGTCGGACCGCTCGTCCACGCCGCGCCCCAGGGCCTGCTCGGGGGAGAGGTACTGCGGGGTGCCGACCACCATGCCGGTCTGCGTCATCGAGGTGACGCCGGACTGCATGGCCCGTGCGATGCCGAAGTCCATGACCTTCACCACACCGCGCTTGGTGATCATCACATTGCCGGGCTTGATGTCCCGGTGCACCAGGCCCATCTCGTGGCTGACGGCGAGGGCGGCCAGCACATCCCCGGTGATCTTCAGAGCCTTGCCGGCCGGCATCGCGCCGTGCTGCGCGATGTCCGCCGCGAGGACGTCGCCGAGCGGCTTGCCCTCGACGTACTCCATGACGATGTACGGCACCAGCTGGCCGTCCATCATGTCCTCGCCGGAGTCGAAGACCGAGACGATGTTGGTGTGGTTGAGCTTGGCGACGGACTGTGCCTCGCGGCGGAAGCGCTCGCGGAACGACTGCTCGTTGCCCAGGTTGGTGTGGAGGGTCTTGACGGCGACCGGCCGGTCCAGCACGGTGTCATGTGCCAGGTGCACCGACGCCATGCCGCCCTGCCCCAGCAGGTCGCGCAGTACGTACCGCCCGCCGCCGACCGAGCGCCCCGTGTACCCGCCCTGCGTGGCGTCCCCGCTCATCAGTACCGCTACCCCCTGGGAAATCAACCGGGACAGACTCGTCCGCAAGCTTGCCCGCCAAGTCTGGCCGATCGCGGGAGCACGTCAAGTTCGTTGACCATCTCGTCACCTGATGCGCATCGTCCGCGCACAAAGCCCGGGACCGCCCCCACGACCGCTCCGACCCGGACCTTTGACCAGACCTTCCCCCACCGCGAAAAGCGGTACCGTGGCCGCACCAGGGCACCCTTCATACGTATGCGGCAACGGACGAGCGACGGCGAGGACTGATGGTCGACCCCAACGAGACGGCCGCCGGCACCGGAGCGTCGGAGGCTTCCGGCCACTGGGGCGTGGGTTCCCTGGTGGGTGACGGCCGCTACCGGCTGACCGGCCGGCTCGGCCGGGGCGGCATGGCCGAGGTGTTCGCCGCCGAGGACGTACGGCTCGGGCGGACCGTCGCCGTGAAGTTGCTGCGCACCGACCTGGCGGAGGACCCGGTCTCCAAGGCCAGGTTCACCCGCGAGGCGCAGGCCGTGGCGGGGCTGAACCATCACGCGGTCGTCGCGGTGTACGACTCCGGCGAGGACCGTACGCCGACCGGCACCGCCCCGTACATGGTCATGGAACTGGTCGAGGGCCGCACCATCCGGGACCTGCTGTCCGGCCCGACACCGCCGCCCGTGGACCAGGCGCTGCTGATCGTCTCCGGCGTGCTGGACGCCCTCGCCTACAGCCACCAGCACGGCATCGTGCACCGCGACATCAAGCCCGCCAATGTGATCATCACCATGACGGGCGCGGTCAAGGTCATGGACTTCGGTATCGCGCGGGCCCTGCACGGCGCGGCCAGCACGATGACGCAGACCGGCATGGTGATGGGCACCCCGCAGTACCTGTCGCCCGAGCAGGCGCTCGGCAAGGGCGTCGACCACCGCAGCGACCTGTACGCGACCGGCTGCATGCTCTACGAACTGCTCGCGCTGCGTCCGCCCTTCGTCGGCGAGACCCCGCTGTCCGTGGTCTACCAGCACGTCCAGGACGAGCCGCGGGTCCCGTCCGAGGCGAACGACCGGGTGCCCCCGGAGCTGGACGGGCTGGTGCTGCGCGCGCTGGCCAAGCAGCCGGACGACCGGTTCCAGACCGCCGAGGAGATGCGCGGCGTCATCACTTACGCCCATCAGGCGCTCACGCAGTACGGCGGCTGGACCGGCGGGGTCTGGAGCACCGGCGCGATCGCGTCGGTCGCGGGCACGGCGCCGACCCGCACCATCCGGACGGGCCCCAGCAGCACCGCGGAACTGACCACGCCGCTGCTCGCGGGCGTCTCCGGCACCGGGGACGACGACGGCGCGCAGGGGTACGGGCAGGGGTACGGCACCCCGGGCAGCGGCAACGGCGGCAACCGCTGGCTCAAGCCGGTCCTGTTCGCGGTCGCCGCCGTGCTCGCCGTCGTCCTCGGCGTGGTCCTGGCCACCCGCGGCTCCGGTGGCGGTGAGACCCCGGCCGACACCACGCCGCCGTCGAGCGTCTCCCAGGACACCGGAGAGCCGTCGCCGACGCCCAGCGAGGAGCCGACGGGAACCGGCGAGGTCAGCACGAGCCCGACGGACACCGCGAGCACGCCGCCGAGCGAGTCCCCCACGACGACCGCTCCCCCGACGGCCACCACCACCGCGCCGCCGACCACGCCCCCCACCACACCGCCCCCCACGACCGCGCCACCCACCACCACGCCTCCGTCGGCCACCACGACCCCGCCGCCGGTCACCCCGCCGTCGACGCCGGCCGTGACAACCCAGGCGCCCCCCGGCGACAGCACCGGAGGCGGGCGCGCGTAACGGCCCTGCGCCCCTGCGTCCCAGTAACCGCGCGACGTCCCTACTCCGTAAAGGCCCCCAGTCCGATGAGCCCGGGGTCGGCGGTGTCCCGGGCGACGTGCTGCTTGAGGAAGAAACGGCCGAGGGCGGTGGTGATCAGCCGGCCCCGGTTGAGCAGGCCGTGGGGTACGGGTTCGCAGGTCAGCGGGGGACCCGCGTCCTGGTAGCGGAGCAGCAGGGCGGTCAGCCCCGACGGCTCCTTCGCCGTGCCCGCCATGTGGCACAGCGTAGATCGTTCTCCGCCGCGGACCGGGGCGCCGCCTCAACCGTCGCCCTTCCCCCCGTAATCTCCCGCGACCTCCCGTGGCCTCTTGTGGCCTTCCGCAATCTCGTGTGATCTCACCTCCTTACGCGCTTTCCCCATCCGGGATACGGTGCGAATGTGCCGGCGATGGCCTGGGCCCACGCGAACTTACTAGGAAATCCAAGCAAAACCGCAGGTCAGAAACTGTGCGCTGCGCGTACGCGAAAGTCTCCTGTTATGGGTAACGTCTGCGTTGCAGGTCATTCGCCGGGCAATGTCACGCCCGGCTCGACCATGCCGCACACACCCCGTGCGCTGCGTCGGACCAGGTGAGAGCCGCACTGGTCGCCCGGCGGATCCCGGGGGCCGGACAGACGGAGGAGCGAACGTGAGCGTGAAGAGCACTGCCGCGCGGAGGACAACCCGCGGCGGCGCGAAGCGCCGAGGGGGCGGGCCCGAGCTCGTACAGTTGCTGACCCCCGAGGGCGAGCGCGTCGAGCACAGCGAGTACTCCATCGACCTGACGCCGGAAGAGCTGCGTGGTCTGTACCGCGACATGGTGCTGACCCGGTGCTTCGACGCGGAGGCGATCACCCTGCAGCGGCAGGGGGAGCTGGGCCTGTGGGCCTCGCTGCTCGGCCAGGAGGCCGCCCAGATCGGTTCCGGCCGGGCCACCCGTTCGGACGACTACGTGTTCCCGACGTATCGCGAGCACGGCGTCGCCTGGACCAGGGGCGTGGACCCGCTGAACCTGCTGGGCATGTTCCGCGGGGTCAACCACGGCGGCTGGGACCCCAACGAGAACAACTTCCACCTCTACACGATCGTCATCGGCTCGCAGACGCTGCATGCCACCGGTTACGCGATGGGCGTGGCCAAGGACGGCGCCGACACAGCGGTCCTCGCGTACTTCGGCGACGGCGCGTCCAGCCAGGGCGACGTGGCCGAGGCCTTCACCTTCGCGGCGGTCTACAACGCGCCGGTGGTCTTCTTCTGCCAGAACAACCAGTGGGCGATCTCCGAGCCCACCGAGCGGCAGTCACGCGTCCCGCTCTACCAGCGCGCGGCGGGTTACGGCTTCCCGGGCGTCCGGGTGGACGGCAACGACGTGCTGGCGGTGCTCGCCGTCACCCGGGCGGCCCTGGACCACGCGCGCAGTGGCCAGGGCCCGACGCTGGTCGAGGCGTTCACGTACCGGATGGGCGCGCACACCACGACCGACGACCCGACCCGCTACCGCGCGGACGAGGAGCGCGAGGAGTGGGCGGCCAAGGACCCCATCCAGCGTCTGAGGAGTTACCTGGACAAGCAGGGCCTGGCCGACGACGCGTTCTACGCCGAGGTCGAGCGGGAGAGCGGCGCGCTCGCCAAGCGTGTACGCGAGGGCGTGCGGACCATGCCGAACCCCGACACCATGGCGATCTTCGAAAACGTGTACGCGGACGGACACCCGCTCGTCGACGAGGAGCGCGCGCAGTTCGCCCGCTACCTGGCTTCCTTCGAGGACACGCCGGCCGCCGGTGCGGCCGTTCCCGGTGAGGGGCGCTGACATGAACCAGAAGATGGCGATGGCCAAGGCCCTCAACGAGTCGCTCCGCAAGGCGCTGGACAACGACCCCAAGGTCCTCATCATGGGCGAGGACGTCGGCAAGCTCGGCGGCGTCTTCCGGATCACCGACGGACTGCAGAAGGACTTCGGGGAGAGCCGGGTCATCGACACCCCGCTCGCCGAGTCCGGCATCGTCGGGACCGCGATCGGCCTGGCACTGCGCGGCTACCGGCCGGTGGTGGAGATCCAGTTCGACGGCTTCGTCTTCCCCGCGTACGACCAGATCGTCACGCAGCTGGCCAAGATGCACGCCCGCGCGCTCGGCAAGATCAAGCTCCCGGTCGTGGTGCGCATCCCGTACGGCGGCGGCATCGGCGCGGTGGAGCACCACAGCGAGAGTCCCGAGGCGCTGTTCGCGCACATCGGCGGCTTGAAGGTGGTCTCGCCGTCCAACCCCTCGGACGCGTACTGGATGCTCCAGCAGGCCATCGAGTGCGACGACCCGGTGATCTTCTTCGAGCCGAAGCGGCGCTACCACGTCAAAGGTGAGGTCGACGAAGACGCCGTCGACCTGCCGATGGGCGCCGCGCGGGTTGCGCGCGCGGGAGATCAGGTGACGCTCGTCACCTTCGGCTCGCTCGTGCCGACTGCGCTGGATGCTGCAACCGCGGCCGCCGAGGAGGGAATCTCGATCGAGGTCATCGACCTGCGCTCGCTCTCTCCGATCGACTTCCCCACGATCGAGACCTCGGTGCGCCGCACCGGCCGGCTGGTCGTCGTGCACGAGGCGCCGCAGACGGCGGGCCTCGGCGCCGAGATCGCCGCGACGATCACCGAGCGCTGCTT
>NZ_DATDBG010000119.1:0-14023 GCF_036524955.1 Streptomyces sp. | reverse complement strand
GGGGGCCCCCCGACGGTGGCCGCGTTTCGCGTCCCGGTCGTGCGGGCCGCCCGCGCCACCACCGCGCCCGCCCGCCGTCAGACCGTGACCGGCCGGAACAACTCCGGCAGCGCGTCACGCAGCGGCCCGGCGGCGTCCAGCGGCTTCTCCTCCGCGGAGGGCCACGGGATGACGCGGGTGAAGACGTGGTCGAGCGACAGGCCCAGCGCGGTCCACAACTGCTCGGCGAAGGCCGGTATGAGCGGCGCGGAGGTCGCGGCCAGGGTGGCGGCCGCGTCGAGGTGGGCGCGCAGCCGGCCGGCGTACTCCTGGCCGCCGGCCGCACGCAGCCGTTCCAGCTCCGGGGTGTCGGCGGCGAACACCTCGATGGCGTCGCGCAGCGCGCGGGCGGCGGCCTGGGGCGAGAAGTCGTCCGGGTCCAGCGCCGCGGCCACCCGCTCCGCCAGCGTCCGGGCGGCGCCGTCGACCGCACCGCCCGGCGCGGTACCGCGCTCGGGGACCTTGCCGCCGAAGTCCTCGGCGGTCAGCCGCAGTACGGTGCCGGCCCAGGTCTGCAGCCCGTCGACCAGCACCTGCTGGGTGACGGCGGAGAAGTCCTTGGCGGAGAAGCTGGTCTGCTCACGCTCGGGACCGGTCAGGCACAGGTAGAAGCGCATCTGGTCGGCCGGCACCCGCCGCAGGAACTCGTTGCCCCAGATGGCGTGGTCGCGGCTGGTGGAGAACTTGTCGCCCTCCAGCCGGTAGAACTCGTTGGTCACCACCTGCTCGGGCAGCTGGAACCCACCGTGCGCCATGAAGAGCGCGGGCCACAGGATGGCGTGCGAGAAGCTGCAGTCGAAGCCGATGAACTCGTAGACCCGGGTGGCAGGGTCGGCCCAGGCCTCCAGCGCCTCCTCGGGCTCGCCCAGCGCGGTGGCGTAGCCGACGGTGGCGGCCACGTACCCCCAGATGCCGCTGTACCAGGTGTCGAGGATGTGCCCGGAGAACTCCGGCAGCGGCACCGGAACGCCGTAGTCGGCCTCACGGCTGACGGTGGTCAGCGGCAGCGGGCGGGAGAGCATGTCGTCGAGGTAGGCGCGCAGCGCGGGCCGCATGGGGCGGTCCGCGTAGTAGTCGCGGAGCCGCTCGCGGTAGTCGTCCAGCGGGAAGACGATCCGGCGCAGCGTGCGCGTCTGCGGGCCGGTGCCGCACCGGGTGCACTTGGCGTCGACCAGGCCGGTGGTCTCCTGCGGCCGCCCGCACTCCTCGCAGTAGAAGCCGTCGGCGGGCGCCGCGCAGTACTGGCACAGCCCGCGCATCTCGGCCTCGTACAGGTACCGTTCGCACGGCTCGCACCAGTAGACCGGCAGCTCCTCGACCCGGAAGGCGTCCTTCTCCCACAGTTCGAGGAAGAAGCGGCGCACGATGTCCGCGTGCATCGGCTCGCGCAGCGGGTGGGTGAAGTAGTCGTGCTGCATGTGGGCGAGACCGAGCGTCTCCTCCATGCGGCGGCCGAAGACGTGCGCGGTGGCGTGCGGGCCGCGGTCGAGTTCGGCGCCGCGGCGCGGTACGTAGCAGGAGTGGTCGTCGGAGTAGCCGACGTAGCGCACGTCGTACCCGGTCTGCCGCAGGTGGCGGCGCAGGACGTCGGCGCCGAGGAACGGGCCCGACAGATGGCCGAGGTGCAGGTCGCCGTTGGGGTTGGGCGGCGCGCTGGTGATGATCACGCGACTGGTCGAACGGTTCATCTGTTTGTCGTCCCTCGAATCGTCGTGGTGTCAAGGTTCTTGGCGGCGGTGGGCGCCGGCTGTTCCACCTCGGCGTCGGCGTCGGCGTCCGGGCTGGTACTCGTGATCAGCACCGGCATGCTGCGGGCGCTGACCCGCGAGTCGGGCGGTACCGACTCCATCACCACCGTGTGCGCGCCGACCAGCGACCGGGCACCGATGGTGACGGCGCCGAGGATGCTCGCGTTCGTACCGACGATCACGCCGTCCTCCAGCTCCGGGTGCCGCCGCTCCGACAGGTCGCCCGCCAGGTCCCGCCACCAGCCGACGGACCCGAGGGTGACCTGGTGGTAGAGCATCACGTCGTCGCCGATCCGTACGGTCTCGCCGATGACCACCGCCGAACCGTGGTCGATGAAGAAGCGGCGTCCGATGGTCGCCCCGGGATGGATCTCGATGCCGCTGACCCACCGGCCGAACATCGACAGGGCCCGCGCCATGAACCGCCGGTTCCTGCGGTAGAACCAGTTCGCCACCCGATACGTCCACAGGGCGTGGATGTGCGGGTAGAGCAGGACCTCCAGGCGGCTGCCGGCGGCCGGGTCCTTGGCCAGGACGATGTCGAGGTCTTCCACCAGGTGCCGCCACGCGCCGCGCAGCCCGCCGGGCGAGTCACATGTGCTCATACGGGAACTCGCTCTCGATCAAGGCCCCTGCCCCGAAACGCCGGGGCCGGTACGGCTCCAGCAGCGGAGCCGTCGTGCCGTGGACAATCTCGTCGGCCGCCAGCTCACCCACGGCCGGCGCCACCTTGACTCCGCCGCCGCTGAACGCGGTGCACAGATACAGCCCCTCGGGTCCGGCCGGGCCGATCACCGGGCGCTTGTCGGCCGAATAGGCGTCGAAGCCGACCCGCGCGGCGAGGACCGGTGCGTCCCGCAGCGCCGGGACCCGGGGGACCAGGGTGGTGGCGGCGGCCCGGGCGGCCGGGCCGGTCATCGGCTCCGGGTCGGCAGCCGGGTCGACGGCCGGGTCCAGCGGCACCCCGAAGTACATGCCTCCGTCGTCCGCGGGCCGGAAGTAGGTGCCGAGGGTGTCGTCGATGCCGATGGGCAGGGCGCCGGGGGAGTGCGCGGTGGCGGCCCGCGCGATGGCGATGCGCCGGGCGGTGACCGGAAGCGCGGGCAGGTCGAGCCCGTCTCCGTCGCGCAGCGCCGCCAGCAGCTCGCCGCTCCATGCGCCGCCGCACAGCACCACCCGGTCGGTGTGCACCGCGCCGAGGTTGGTGTGCACCGCTCGCACCCGGTCGCCGGTGGTGTCGATCCCGGTGACCCGGACGCCCTCCGCCACCGTGACACCGCGGGCGACGGCCGCGGCCAGCAGCTCCCGGGTCGCGGTCACCGCATCGGCGTAGCCGCCGTCGGGTTCGTAGCCGACCGCCACGTCCGCGGGCACCGCGAGCCCCGGGTGCAGCGCGGCCAGTTCGCCGGGCGTGATGACCTCGCTGCGGCCGCCGGCCTCGTTGACGGCCGCGACGTTCTTCGCCAGTGCGTCGGCGTACCGGCCGGCGACCAGCACCGCGAAGCCGGTACGCCGGTAGCCGGCGTCGCCGCCGACCCGCGCCGCCCAGTCGTGATAGGCGCTGATGCCCCGCACCGCGAGGTCGACGTCGCAGCGGGCGGTGTGGTGCTGGCGCAGCAGCCCGCCGGAGCGGGTGGTGGCACCCCGGCCCGGCGGCATCGCCTGCTCGCACACGAGCACCCGGCGCACCCCGGCCTCGGCGAGGTGGAAGGCGACGGCCGCGCCGATGATGCCGCCACCGACCACGACCACCTCGTATCCGGCGGTCACCGCGCCGGCTCCCCGCCCGGGGCGTGCGGTTCGCCGGTCACGACTCTTCGGGCAGCGCGCTCTGGGCGGCCGCCTCGCTGCCGTCCCACCAGATGCTGAGGAACAGCAGTTGCTCGTCGCCGGTGTTGGTCAGGTCGTGGTCGATGTCCGGGGTGATGAAGATCGTGTCGCCGAAGCTCACCTGACGCTTCTCGTCGCCCAGCCGCATCACGCCGGTGCCGCGCACGACGAAGAACATCTCCTTCTCGTCGTGCGAGTGCGGGGTGACCGTCTCGCCGGGCTCGACCGCCACCCAGGCGCCGCCCCACGCGGGCTCGGGCACGCCGGGCCACGGGAACAGCCGGACCGCCGTGGTGTTGTAGTCGGGCTCGTCCTTCAGGTCCTGCGGACCCCAGGATCGGATCATGGCGTCTGTTCTCCTCTGCCGTTCGGATGTGTCGGGGGGCTGCTGCCGTTCGGATGCGTTGGGGGCCGGGGTCCGGCCCGGGCGGGCCGGACCGGACCGGAGGTTCGGGTCAGGCCGGCACGGTGATGCCGTCGCCGACGGGCACCGCCGCGGCGTCGTGCCGGGCGGCCAGGTCGCCCAGGATCTGGCCGGCCTTGATCGCCATCGTGCTGAAGCTGGTGGCGCTGTTGATGCCGTGCCGCCATTCGGTGATGCCGTTGAGGTACAGGCCCACCGAGCAGTCGGCGGTGGTGCCGAGCCGGAACTCCCGGGTCACCACCGGGTCACCCGCCTCGTCGGCCTCGACGTACTCGGCGAACGGTTCCAGCAGTGAGGGCATCTTCGGCTCGCGGAAACCGGTGCACACGATGACCAGATCCGCGTCCAGCTCCTCGCGTTCGCCCGTGTTGACCTCGCAGAGCACCAGGCGGAACCCGCCGCCGGCGCCGCGGCTGAGCGACTCGACGCCGCGGCGCTTGTGCAGGTGCAGCCGGCCCGGCCCCCAGTTCCGGTCGTCGTACAGCGCCCGGTACAGGGCGGTGTTGACGTCCGGGTCGACGCAGGCGTAGTTGGTGGAGTAGACCTCGTCGAAGACCTTCTTGCGCTGTGTGGCGTCCAGGGAGTGGAAGTAGTCGGTCTCCGCGGGGAAGTACGCCTCGTTGCTGAAGTGGCTGAGGTTGTAGAGCCGGAACCCGGAGTTGCGGGTCAGCGCGTGGATCTCGGCGTCCGGCAGCGCACCGGCCAGGTGCAGGAATATCTCTCCCGCGTTCTGGCCGGCACCGATGACGGCCACCTTCCGGATGCTGTCCTTGGGGATGGCGGACATCCGGGTGAGGAACTCGTGCGAGTGGAAGAGCCGGTCGCCGGTGAACGGCCGGAACTCCTCCGGTACGAAGGGCTGGTGGCCCATGGAGACCAGCACGTTGGACGCCAGGTGCTCCACCGGCTGCCCGGTGGCGGTGTTCCGGCCGAGCACCCGGGCATGCGTCACGCGTCCGTCACGCTCCACCGGCTGCACCTCGGTGACCTCGGTGTCGTACGCGACCGGGACCGTCAACCGGTCGGTCACCCAGCGCACGTACTGCGACCACTCGTGCCTGCTGACGTATCCGGCGAGGTTGGTGAACGGGTAGAACCGGTCGGTGTCCACCAGGTAGCTGGGGAACGTGAAGCGGCTGCGCGGGTTGCGCGGGGTGGCGAAGTCGCGCAGGAAGTGGTGCTGGATGTCGGTGCCGGGCAGCAGCATGTCGGGCTGCCAGGCGGCGTTCGGGCCGCGCTCCAGGAACAGCGCGGTGTGCCGGGGGGCCGCTCCGGGCGGCAGCGACTCGTTGTCGTCCTCCAGCGCGGTGGCGACCGAGATCGCCGCCGGACCGTAGCCGATGCCGAGCAGGTCGACTGCCGGGCTGTCGTGCATCGCCTTCACTCCTTCACTCTCGGCCCGCCGCGGCGGTGAAGTCCTCGTCTGCCTCGTCGAAGGCGGCCGTCAGCGCGGCACAGGCCTCGGCGAGTTCCTCGGCGCTGATGTTCAGCGGCGGCAGCATCCGCACCACGCAGTCGGCCCTGCCGCCGACCTCGACGATCAGTCCGTTGCGCAGCGCCGCCGCCTGCACCTCGCGGGCCAGTGCGCTGGCGGGCGCCCCGGTCGCCGGGTCGGCCAGCTCGATGCCCCACATCAGGCCCAGTCCGCGCACCTCACGGGCCCACGGGGTCCGGGCGGCCAGCTCGTTCAGCGCGGCCTGCAGCTCCGCGCCGCGGGCGGCCACGTTCTCCAGCACCCGGTCGCGCCGCACCACCTCGATGGCGGCGACACCGGCGGCGAACGCGAGCTGGTTGCCGCGGAAGGTGCCGATGTGCGCGCCCGGCTTCCAGGTGTCGAGCGCCTTGTCGTAGATCAGCGCGGCGATCGGCAGCCCGATGCCGGACAGCGCCTTGGAGGCGACGATGACGTCCGGCTCGATGTCGTACTGCTCGAACGCGAACCAGGTGCCGGTACGGCCGCAGCCGGTCTGCACCTCGTCCACCACCATCGGAATCTCCAGCTCCCGGGTCAGCGCCCGGACCCGCTGGACGAACTCCTTGGTCGCCGGGATGACACCGCCCTCGCCCTGGACGAGTTCCATCACGACAGCCGCCGGCTTGACGATGCCGCCGTTGCTGTCGTTGAGGGCGCGTTCCAGGTAGGTGACGCAGTTGGTCTCGCAGGTGTCGGGGGTCAGGCCCAGCGGACAGCGCGCGCAGTAGGAGTACGGGAAGAAGTGCACCCCGGGCAGGTGGTTGGGGACCGCCTCCTTGGTGTCCAGGGCACCGGTCAGGGCCATGGCCGCCGCGGTGCTGCCGTGGAAGCCGCCCTGGAAGGTGATGACGTCGCTGCGGCCGGTGACGATCTTGCACAGTTTGACGGCCGCCTCGACGCCGTTGGCGCCGGTCGGTCCGCAGAAGTGCATCTTCATCCGGTCCCGCATCCCCTCGGGCAGCATGGAGAGCTGCGCCTCGGTGAACCGGTCCTTGATCGGCGTCGGCAGGTCGAGTCCGTGGACGAACTCGCCGAGTTGCGTGGTGACCGCGGCCACCAGTTCCGGGTGGCTGTGACCCAGCGAGAGAACCCCGGCACCGGTGAGGAAATCCAGGTAGACATTGCCGTCCACGTCCTCCAGGTAGCTGCCCTGGGCCCGCTTGACGGCGATCGGCAGCCGCCTGGGGTAGGTGCGGGCGCTGGACTCGTGCTCGTCCTGGCGGTCGAGGTACTGCTTGCTCAACGGCCCCGGTACGGGGGTGCGCAGCGCCGCTCTTCGGTAAGCGGTATGTGTCACGCGTGGGCTCCTGGTGGAACGGTGGGATGAGTTCGGACGGGTGTCAGTTGGCGACGAGATCGGCCGGGGCCGGAGCGCGCAGACCGTCGAGGATCGTCGCGGCGCGCAGCGACAGCAGACTGAAGGAGCCGGAGTCACCGATGCCGTGGCTGGATTCGCACAATCCGTTGAGGAACAGCGGCGGCGTCGAGGGGTCCACCGGGCGGAGGCTGTAGTCGGCGCCGACCATCAGGTGGCCGTGCTCGTCGAAGCGGAACCGGTCGATGACCCCGGACAGCAGCGCGGGGTAGGGCTCCTGGTGGGGCGCGGGGCCCAGATCCCGGAAGCCGGTGGCCAGCACCACGAGGTCCACCTCGTCCTGGTGCACCTCGCCGGTGTGCAGCTCGGCGACCTCCAGCCGTACTCCCGCGTCGGTCAGCTCCACCCGTGAGACCTGGCTGTTGCCCTGGACGAAGACCCGCTGCGCGGCGTCCAGCCGCTGCTCGTAGATCATCAGGTACAGCTCGTGCAGGACGTCGTCGTCGGCGGAGGAGTAGTTGGTCGGCCGCATGTAGCCGTCCAGCGCGGCCTTCGACGCCCGGTCGGCGTTGTAGTAGTACGAGGTGAACTCCGGGAAGTAGCCCTCCTCGCTGAACGGGCTGGTGTCCTTCAGTCGCAGCCCGTACGAGCGCAGGTAGTTGACCACGCGCGCCTGGGGGTAGCGCTTGGCGAGGTCGAGCGTCAGCTCCACCGCGCTCTGGCTGCCGCCGATCACCGCGACACTGCGGGGCGGAGCCTCGAGCGCCCGCAGCCGGTACAGGTAGTCGGTGAGGTGGAACACCCGCGGCGACACCACGTCGGAGAAGGGCGCGGGCACGTACGGTGTCCGCCCCGGGCCCAGCACCAGGGAGCGGCCCTGCCGGGTGGCGCCGTCGGTGGTGGTGACCTCGTAGACCTGACCGCCGGCCCCGTCCACGACGGCGATCTCCCGCACCCGGGCACCGTATTCGGCGACCTGGTGGAACTGCTCGCGCACCCAGCGGATGTACTGCGCGTACTCCTTGCGCAGCGGGAACTCCACCGGCAGGTTGAGGTGCTCGATCAGCCGCTTGTTCTCGAAGAGGTAGTTGATGAAGCTGTAGCGGCTGCGGGGATTGCGCAAGGAGACCAGGTCGCGGCTCGGATGGTTCTGGATGTTCGAACCGTCGAGCATCATTCCCCCCTGCCAGACCGGTTCGGCCTGGCCCTCCAGGAAGAGCGCGGTCTTCTCCGGGGCGTCCTCCTCCATCGCGATGGCGAGCGAGAGGTTCGCCGGCCCGAATCCCACACCGAGAACGTCAAAGCAGTCGGTCATGAATAGCCTCCATACAAGTGGTGTACTTGACACAGGAGATGGCAGGCTCCGCCGTCCCGGCGGATCACGTCTGGGACGGCGTCACCACGCGATATCGGTCGCGCGCACGGCTTCTCCGGGGCGGAACCGCCCCGTCCGCTGATTCCACCGGCCGCAGTTCGGCGATGGTCGGATTACCGAAGAAGTCGAGGTCCATGCCGGTGAACGCGTCCTCGGCGAAGACCCGGTACTCGGTCCGGAACCACAGCGGGATCAGCGCCATGTCCTCCATCGCGAGCCGCTCGGCGGTCTGCCACCAGCCGGTCCGTGTGCCTTCGTCGGCCGCGGCGCGGGCGTTGAGCAGGGCCTGGTCGAACTCGGTGTTCACGTAGCGGCCCTCGTTGTCGCCGTGCGCCGTGCCGTCGGCGTCCGGTGAGGTGCACGAGGAGTGCAGCAGGGGGAACAGGAGGTTGTCGGGGGTCGGGTAGTCGTACGCCCAGCCCGCCCGGCACAGCCCGGCAGCCGCCTGCGAGGTGCGGTGCGCGAGCAGTTCCACGGCGCTCATCGTCAGCAGCCGCACCTCGACCTGAAGGACCCGGCTGATCTGCTCGGCCACGGCCGCCACCCAGCGGTCGTGCCCGGCTCCGGTGTTCACCGCGAGGTCGACGACGCTGCCGGGTGTCAGGCCCGCCTGCCGGGCGCACGCCCTGGCCACCTCGGGGTCGTGGCGGGTGTACGCTCCGCCGAGCCCGGGGGTGTGGACGCCCTTGAACCACGGCGACAGCAGGGCGTCGGCCGGAACCCGGGTCCCGGAGAACAACTCCTCGGCGATGCCCGCGCGGTCGATCGCCGCCGAGATCGCCCGCCGGGCCGCCGGGGTGTCCATCGGCGCCTGGTGGCAGAACGGGATGAGGTAGTGCAGTCCCGGCAGGTCACGCTCCAGGAATCCGCCGTCGCCGAACAGTTCCCGGGCCGCGGTCACCGACTCCGCGGGCATCCGGGCGAAGTCGTAGCGGCCTTCCAGGAACCCGGCGTACTCCTGCTCCAGCGAATCCTCGTCGCCGAGGATGTCGATGTGGATCTCGGCGACCTCCGGCCGCTCACCGGACCACCGCGGATTGCGGACCAGGCGGATGGAACGCCCGTGCTGCCACGGCTCGGCCATCATGTACGGCCCGTTGCCGATCGGCATGTCGTTGTAGACCGGGTTGAGCGCCGGACCGGCCACCTCCGGAACCGGGCTGAAGACCGGCTGCACCGTCTTCTTGTCGAACTCGAAGTCCACCTGGTCCAGCGCGAACACCAGCGTGTACGGGTCGGGGGCGGTCAGCCCGCTCAGCCTGTCCGCCGCACCCGAGCGCATCGCGTCGAACCCGCGCACGCCCGCCAGGTGATAGGCGGTCTCGGTATTGGCCGCCGGGTCGAGAGCCCGGTTGACACCACGGACGAAGGAGGCGGCGTCCAGCGGTTCGCCATTGCTGAAGAGAAGGCCCTCGCGCAGGTGGAAGGTCCACACCCGGCCGGCCTTGTCGCATTCCCACGAGGAGGCGACCGCGGGCGCCACACCGTGTGCCCGGTCCACACGCAGAAGCCCGGTGAAGAGCTGCTTGGTGACGCCGATCCCTTCGATCTCCTGCGCACGGTAGGGGTCGATGGCGGTCGGTTCGGTGATCGCCATGCGGAAGACGGCGTCGCTCGCTGTGGTTCTGACAGGCATCTGACCCTCGATAAGGCTTTGCGGATGGTTCGCACGCTCAGTGTTCGACCTGTCCAACGGGATGTCAGCAGTCGTACCTGGCACCAAATGCGGGCGGTCACAGGGTGCCAATCCGAAGGTGTCCGCATCGCTCCACGCGCAGATGGTGCCAGGCCGTGTCGCCGTACTCGCCGCCCGGACCGTCTAGGATGCGCGGGAGCACGGCTGCCACGGCCACCGGGTGGTCCGGTGGCCGACCCGAGGCGGGTGGGCTGACACCCGGGCTCCCGCAGTGGCCGGCCGGGGAACGAGGCCGTCCGCGGAGGGAGTGAGCAGGAAGCCCGGCTCCGTGCGGTGCGGGCTTTCCGCCGTGTCCTGGAATCACCGTGCCGTCGGCCGGAACGCCGGGCTTGCCTGACCCCATGTCCCGATGCGACGTTGTGCGCGGATGCCGTGCCGGGGAATGCCATCGGGCCCGGCAGCCGCCATACCTCCCAGGTGATCGGAGAATTCTGTGAGCGCACCCACCCAGCCGGCCCTCGAATCGAAGGTCGGCCGAGTTCCGGCCGCCGACCCCAAGGTGGCCGAGGCGCACTTCTACGCCCGGCGGACCTTCGAGGCGGACGTTTCCGACGTGCACGCGGACATCGAGTCGGGGGCCGCCGACTTCGTGCTGGTGGACACCCGCGGTGCGGAGGCCTGGGAGCAGGGCCACGTCCCGCAGGCCGTGCACTGTCCGACCGACGACATCGCCGACCGGGCCGGCGAGCTGTTCGACCCCGAGAAGCTCGTGGTGACCTACTGCTGGGGCCCCGGATGCAACGGCGCGGTGCGGGCGGCGCACGCGTTCGCCTCGCTCGGCTACCGGGTCAAGGAGATGCTCGGCGGCTACGAGTACTGGGTACGTGAGGGCTTCCTCGTCGAGGACGCCTCCGGCGTGCGGCGCGGTCCGGTGGACACGCTGACCGCTCCGGCCCACGGCGCCGTCTGCGACTGCTGACCGCCGCCCGGCCGGCTCGGAGTCGCTGACACCGCAGGACGCGTGAGCCGGAGTCGCTGACCGCGTACGACACGTGCTCCTACGGGCACGTGCGGGTGCCCGCCCCGGGCCGGCCGGGGCGGGTCAGCCGCGTCCGGCCGTGACCGCCTGTACCGTCCGGGCGAGCTGGTTGAGGTGCGCGAGGTCATGGCCGACGACCTTGCGGATCATGATCTCCAGCGTCTCCGGCCCCTGCTCGCCGTGCCGCCCGGTGCGCTGCCAGTCCGCGCGCGGCACCGCCCGCAGCAGCGCCACGTTGGCGGCGCGCATGCCCTCCCACGCGCTGAGCATCTGGCGGAACGGCAGCCGGGGCAGCGGCGCCCACCGGGCCTCGTCGTACCCCGGGTAGGACGGGTTGTCCTCGGTGAGCACCAGCCGCCAGCGGAATCCGTACACCACGTCCACGTCGAACAGGTGCCCGACGATGTATTCGGCGGGCCACTCACCCGGTTGCGGCAGGGCCCGCGCCAGATCGTCGGTCAGATCCGCGCACAGGTCCCGGGCCTTGGCCGGTGTCGTGGCCATGACCTCGAACGGGTCCGCGTCTCCGGCGACCTCCAGCAGGGCCGCCACGTAGGCCGCCGGGTCCTCGGTCGCCGACGGGATGTCGATGGCCTCGTAGGTCTCGGCAGAGGTCATGGCTCTCACTCCTTACGGTGGCGCCGCCCTCTTCCGCGACACGGCGGCGCTCTGACCGTGCCACCTCGCCGGGACGTTGGCCAGAGCGGGCGCTGTCACCTTCTCCACCGTGGCAGCTACGGGACAAACTCCTCCGGCCCCGCACCGAGGCCGTCCTGAGCTGCGCGATCGCCGGTTCCGCCGCACGGGCGACCACCGTGGACGTGGTGTCACTCGTCCTGCGGAGAGGTGGTGTTCCTGCGATACTCCCCGCAGCCACGCGGCGCCCTCCCCCTGCCCGGGGCGGGCGTACAGCGGTTCGACGGTTCGACAGGGGGAGTCATGGGCGAACACACCGATGCCGTAGCCCGGTTGGCCGGGCCTTCGCATCTCGGGTACGTCGCCTCGCTGCTGCGCACCGAGCCGCTGTGGGCCAACGAGCCCGGCCCGACCGCGGTGGCGGCCGAGCTGGCCGCCGAGCGGGCGGCCGCGCTGCTCGACCCCGCGGTCCCCGCCTGGGCCCTGGTCGCCGAGAGCGGCGGCCGGCCGGTCGGCTGTCTGGCGTACGCGACGGTGTTCTCCACCTGGGGCGCCGACGACTTCATCGACGTCCAGGCGCTCTGGCTGGACGACGCAGGACGCGGCGGGCAGCCGGCCGCCGCGGCGCTCACCGCGGGTCTCCGCAAGCACGCCGACTCCTTGGGGGTCACCGCCCTGCGCTGGCAGCGGCTCGCCGACCGGCAGGGAACGGTGCCGGGCACACCGTCGGGCCCCGCACCGCACCGGCTGGCCAAAGTGCGCTTCACGCTGCCGGTTCCGGCCGTGACCGACGACGGAGGTCATCAGCATGTCTGACCCGTTCCTCGACCACCCCGGCTTCAGCCGGATCTACGCGCCGGACCGGCTGACGGTCGGCCTGTTCCTGCCGCTGTGGCCGTACGACGGCGACTTCCGGAACATGTCCGGCCAGGCCGAGGCGATCACCCTCGCCGACCGCTCCGGCTTCGGCGCGGTGTGGCTGCGCGACGTACCGCTGCGTACCGGCCCGAACGCCGATGTCGGCCAGGTGTACGACCCCTGGGTGTACGCGGGCTGGCTGGCAGCACGGACCGAGCGCGTCACCCTCGCCTTCGGATCGGCGATCTTCACCCTGCGGCACCCGATCGACCTTGCCAAGCAGGCCGCCTCCCTCGACCAGCTCTCCGGCGGACGGCTGGTCCTCGGCGTCGCCACGGGTGACCGGCCCGTCGAGTTCCCCGCCTACGGTGTGGATTTCGACAGCCGGGGCGCCCGGTTCCGCGAGGCGGTCGGCATGGTGCGCGACCTGCTGTCGGACCGGGCCGGCGACATCGCCTCGCCGCTGGGCGCCACGCACGGTGCGGACCTGCTGCCCAAGCCGGTGACCGGCCGGGTGCCGCTGGTCGTCACCGGCTCGGCGCGACAGGACCCGCAGTGGATCGCCCGCCACGCGGACGGCTGGCTGGTCTACCCGGGGCCGACCGCGACCGCCGACGGTCCGCGGGCGCTGGGCAAGAAGATCGCCCACTGGCGCGGCCTGATCCCCGGCGACGGCTTCAAACCGGTGACGACCAACGAGTGGATCGACCTGGTGGACGATCCCAGGCATCCGCCGACCCCCCTGCAGGGCGGCCGGATCCTGCGCACCGGCCGCGAGGGGCTGATCGAACTCCTGGGCCGCTGGCAGGACGCGGGCCTCAACCACGGTGCGCTGGGAGTGCAGTTCTGCACGCGGCCGCGCAGTGAGGTGATCGCCGAGATCGCCGAGGAGGTCCTGCCGCACTTCCCCAGCGTGGAGACCGCCGCCGTCCCGCGGACGCCGGTATGGTGACCCCGGCCGCTGACATCCGGCCCCTGCGGGGCGCGTCCGACCGCGACGCGCTGGAGCGGCTGTGCCGCGACCACGCCCGCTACGAACGGGCGGGTGAACTCTCCGGTGAGTTCGCCGACCGGCTGCTGGCCCGGCTCACCTCGCCGCACCCGGACGTCTGGTGCTGGTTCGCCGAGGCGGACGGTGCTCCGGTGGGCTACATGACCTGTTCGCTGGAGGCCCGCTGGCTCGACGGGGCGTATCTGCACCTCGACTGCCTGTACCTGGATCCGCCCTTCCGGGGCCGGGGCCTCGGCAGCCGGCTGATCGCCCACGCGGCCACCGCCGCCCGCGACCGCGGACTCGCCGCAGTCCGCTGGCAGACCCCGGACTGGAACTCCGACGCGATCCGCCTCTACGAGCGCGTCGGCGCCCACGGAGAACCGCTGACCCAACTGATCTACGAGGTCTGACGGCACGTCGTACCCCGCCGGACCGGGGGCTGACACCGGTGGACTCACCACGTCACCGGCCTGCCAGCGCCCGGCGGCAGCCGCCTCTCCTGCAGGGCCCGGTGTGCCAGGATGAGCCGGTGACCGAGCCACTGCCGCGACCTTCCGGCGTTGAACTCCTGGAGGTTCGCCGGCTCCGCCTGGTCGAAGCTGCCGCGCCTCGGGTGTCCCCCGAAGACCGGTCGGCCATGAACCGTGCGTGGGAC
>NZ_DATDBG010000118.1:0-3133 GCF_036524955.1 Streptomyces sp. | reverse complement strand
GCCGTCACGCATCGCGAGCAGCGGCAGCCGGTCCGGAGCGACGGAGGTGATGACGCCGGCCAGGGCCGCCGGTGTCACCGGCTGACCGCGGAAGAAGAGCCGGCCGTCTCTCACCTCGCCGAAGACGAAGACGTGGTTGCCCTTCTCCGCCAGGCCGGCCAGCGCCCCGGCCGTGCCCTCCTCGACGCCGGGCCGATCACCCTCGGAGGCCGGCAACCAGATCGACACGGGGCTCAGTGCCTGGTCGCGCGCGACGTGGACGCCGTTCATGACGTCCTCGACCGGTGCTCCCCGGACCTCGTCGGACGCGGTACCCTCCGCGTCCAGGTCCGCGTCCGTGGCACGCGCCTTGCCCTTGTCGCGCCCCAGCTGCGGCGGGAGGTCCGCTTCCTCCTGGTCGGAGGAGTCGTGACCCGCCACCTGCTGTTCCTGTGCGGCAGAGATCGAGGGGCCGTGCCCCTCCGAGAAGGTGGTGAGTTCGTAGGGCACCTGCGTGGAGAGCACATCCTGCGTGCCCGCCGTCGAGAGGCGCGGCGTGCTGCGCTGGAGGACGTGCCGCTCGGTCAGCGGGTCGAAGACCAGTTCCAGGGCAGGGACGGGAATCCAGTCGGAGACACCGGGCACGGTCGTCGGCAGGGTCGAGGCCGCGGGCGGCGTGACGGTTGCCGTGTGCTGGTGGACGTGGGCGGAGCCGACGACCATGACCCACCGGCCGCCGTGCCACCTGCGGTCCTGCGCCCAGGCGTCCGTGGCGTACAGATTGAACCGCGCGGCGCGCTCGTGGTAGGCCCATGGCCCGGTGTCCAGGCTCCTGGCGGGGAATCCGTCGATGGCGACGACTCGGATGCCCCAGGATTTGGCGGTCTCCACCGTGGTGCGCAGTCCGACGCCGGTGCCGGCCGAGTTGAACGCGGCGTCGTACCGGTCGATGGCGCGCGCCAGCTCGGTGGGCATCTCCGCGCCGAGCTCCGAGCGGTTGTACTCGTCGAGCAGCTGCTGGTAGCTGTCGTCGCGCAGCGCCTCCAGGTAGAGGGTGCGCACGCCCTGCTGAGCCAGGAGCGGCATGTTGCGTACCAGGTACGGCCAGCTGTTGGAGGCCGTGTGCGACTCGCCGAGGACGAAACCCTCGTGGTGCTCCAGGATCTGCTGCGCGGCGAGGCCGGCCGGCAGGTCGGAAACGAGGTGGTCCACCTGGGTCAACTGCTCGTCGGACAGCCGCGGCGGGATCTGCGTGGCGCGGGCGCCGACCTCCTCGTCGACGGCCGCCAGCCGCTCGTCCTGGGACGCCCAGTAGCTCTCGGTGCGGTAGTCCTGACGGGCCACGTGCTCACGCCAGAGCTGGCTCGACGGCTGCGGCCGCTGGACGGACTCGGTGTCGTGGAGGTACTGCTGAAGGTTCTGACCGGCCTTGTCCGTGAGCGCCTTCGACAGCGGCCCGGCGACGTCGGCGAGGGTCAGCGGGTCCAGATCCGAGGTGAGGACGCCGCTGACGGTGTCCAGGCGCAGGCCGGCGATCGGCCCCACGTGGTTCAGGGCGTCGGCCAGCGTGTTGACGTCGCCGGGGCGCGTCGGCAGAAGGCTGAGCGTGTCCTGCTTCACCACCGGGCGGGGCTGCGGCGGGTAGATCTCGGCAGGCCCCGCCGGGTGCTGGTGGAGGCGCTGCGGAAGGGGGGGCCGGCTCGTGGCTCCCGGCGTCAGATGCTGGGGAAGAGGCAGGTCCACACCCGACTCGGAGAGCGAGTCCAGGGTGCCCAGCATCTGCGTCTCGGTCTCGAAGACACGGTGCTGGGCCGCGGCGAGTGTCAGGTCGTCGGCGGATTCCTCGCCCTGCCCCCGTGTGGAGTCCAGGAGGTCCAGCTGCTCCTGGTTCCGCGCCAGGTCGTGGAGCGCTTCGTCGTACCGGGAGAGTGCCTGCTCCTGTGCCGTGGGATCGTCGCCACCGGCCGTGACGTCCCTCGTGGATGTGTCGCGGCCGGTGCCCGTGCCCTGGTCCGACGGGGCCTGCTCCTCCACGTGAGCCAGCTGGTCCGCGTGGTCCGCCGTTTCCGACCGGTCGGAGACGGTGGACCGGTCCGGCTGCGGCAGCGGCTCGTGCGGCAGGGAGTCGGTCCGCGGGGTATCGGTGCGCGGACGCTCGTTCAGGACGGCGAACAGCTGGTCGGCGGTCCCGCGCGCCCCCTCGTCGCCTTCACCGACCGTGCCGCGAAGGGTCGGCTCGGAGGAGGTGACGAAACGGATCGGGCCGTCGGACGCGGTGTCCGTACGGTCCTCGGCGGTGACCTGGTTCTCGGAACGGCCCTCGGCGTCGGGCCGACCCTCGGTGTCGGGGCGGTTGTCGGCGTCTCCGGGCCGGGTGTCCGTGTCGTCGCCACCGCCCGGACGGCGGATCGCGGACTGGGGGCCGGTCTCCAGGGGCCCTGCCTGAGCGGCGGCCAGCGTGTCCTGGAAGGCGTTCTCGTGCTTCGCCTCGTGCTTCAGCCAGGCTTCGGTGTCGTGCTCGAAGGCCGCCCAGATCTCGTCGTACCGGGTGACGGTCTCCTCGCGGAAGTCCTTGCCCAGCCGCTCCACCGTCTCTTCGGTGACCTCGTAGCGGTGGGTCAGGCTGTCGGGGTGGCCGAGGATGTCGTGGAACTCCCCGGCGGACCGGTTCAGAGTGAACTGCAGCGCGGCCTCGTGCGAGAGCCGCAGCGGCAGTGTGTCCACCAGGTGCCGGAACGCGTCGTCCCAGTGCGGGGGGCGGTCCTCGTCCCGCGTCTCGGTGCCGAGCGAGTCGGTCGACTCGTGGGGCAGCAGCGGAGTCCACGAGTCGGCCGACTCCTCCGAGTACAGGGAACTGGCATCGTCGTCCCTGGACGCGATGCTGCGCGCGTCGTCGTCCCCCGGAAAGCCGCCCGGCCGGCGCGGATCCGGCGAGCCGGTCGGGTCGAGAAGCCGCGGGTCCAGGGGGTCGAGCGTGGCGAAGGACCGGGTGGCGGCACCCAGTGGCCCGTCCTGGTCGAGGTCCGCGCGGCTGTCGAGGGAATCCGGCGTGGGCGGGGTGCGGAAGTCGGTCCGTCCCAGGTTGCCGAACCAGTGCTCGTCGATGGCCTTCTCGACGGCCTTGTTCCACTCCTGGGTCAGCCGCTCCTGTCCG
>NZ_DATDBG010000117.1:0-100093 GCF_036524955.1 Streptomyces sp. | reverse complement strand
GTCAGACCGGGGGGAGCCGGACCAAGACGGTCTTGCCCTGGCCGTCGGTGTCGGGGGCGACGCTGGCGTGGCCCCCGACTTCGGTGACGAGCTGTCGCACCAGGAACAGGCCCCAACCGCCGCTGTTGTCGGCGTGCGGCTCGGACAGCGCGGCCGGTTGATGCGGGTGGCGGTCGTGGACCGCGAGGGCCAGGCCGCCCTGGTCGATCGCGACACGCACGTCAAAGGTCGGTGAAGTGGTGGCGGCGTGGCGGACGCAGTTGGACGCGAGTTCGCTCAGGGCCACCAGCCAGGCGTCAACGGTGGGATGTTGCCGGTCCAGGCCCTGCTCACGTGCCGCGGCCATGGCCTCGTGGCGAACCTGGGTGACCGAGGCAGGCACAGCGGGCAGGGTCGTCTCGAGCGTGAATGCGGTCATCATGTCGGGCTCCGTTGGCGGATCGCGTGACCGGCTGCTCCCCGGTCGGCGGATTCACGGCCTCGGCTCGGCGGCCGGAGCAGAAGGACGCGGGTGCCGGCCTCGGTGAGCCGTATGCGGCGGGCGGCGGCGATGGCGCGCGGGCCGAGGTGGGAGGCGGCGGGCAGGACGACGCCGTAGGTGTCGGGGAGGGCCAGGACGTCGAGCAGACCGGTGAAGGCGGCGCAGCGCCCGGGTTCGTCCAGCGCAGTCACATCGGGAGTGGTGCGCTCGGTGAACACCGCGCCGAGAAGCAATTCGTGCCGACGGCAGTACTCCGTGAGCGCAGCCGTGAGTGCGCAGGCACGTCCGGCAGGCGTCTTGGCCAGGTGCAGGAACCCGTAGACGACGGGGCCGTTGATCGTGCGGTGCTCGGTCAGCAGTTCCATGGGGCAGACCGTCCTTCACCGTGAGAGGCAGGATGCTCGGGGTGGACGTCTTGAGCGTGCCGCTGACCGGCTGGTGCGGGAATGACCACCTGTTGCACTTTCGGTGCACTTCCGCCGCACCGCGCGCGTCTGCAGTGCTTCCATGTGTGCGAAGGGAGGCAACGACGTGGCCACGGTGCACCGTTGGACTGGGCTTGAGGCCGCTGCCCTACGCGCCGCCTTGCGGATGAGCGTGCGGGGCTTCGCCGAGCACCTGGGCGTCGCACCCCGCACAGTCGCCAAGTGGGAGAAGTATCGCGCCGCGACCGAGCCCTACCCGGACAACCAGGCCATCCTCGACACCGCGCTCGCTCGGGCCGACCCGGCAGTCCACATGCGCTTCGAGGTGCTTCTCTCCGAGGCCGGCGGGGCAACAGGCCAAGACCTGCGCGTCACGGCGGCAGGTCCGCGCCTGTGGGAGTACGAGACCTGGAGTGAGGATCTGGAGCGCTCCGTTGTGGCACTCAACCGGCAGAACTTCGGCTTTGCCCACAGCCTGCTCACTCGCTGGAGCGCTCGCTGGCCGGTCGGCGAACTGGACGACCGGGGGCTGTACCTGCTCGGCCGCACCGTCGTCCTGGAGGCGGACCTGTACCGCGACCAGGGCGCCCTCCTCGGCCCCATGTCCGCACAGAACGCGTACACCAAGGGCCACCAGATCTTCACCCAGCTCGACATCCCGCGCCGGATCGCACAGATCGAGCTTTCGCAGGCCGTCGTTGCCGAGATGTCCGGCAAGCTGGACGCTGCCGCCCACCGCTATGAAGCCCTCGCCGTCGACGAGCGACTCTCGCGCCGCGACCGCGCCCGCGCCCAGCTGTGGGTCGGGACCGCGCTCAGCAAGGACGGCAACCAGGACTACGCGGCCCGCGTCATGGTCGCGGCGAGCCGCGACTTCGAGGACCTCGCCGAGCCCGACGACTGGTCCGTCGCCCAGCAGAAGTTGGCCCTGGCCTACCGCGGCTCCGGCGATCTCACCCGTGCCCTGCAATTCATCGACACCGCCCGCACGACCGGCACCACCGACACGCCGATGCAGCGTGTGCGTCTCGACACCGCGCACGGGCACATCCTGCTCTCCGACCAGGCGACCGTAGATGATGGTCTGCGCGTCCTCGACCACGCGGCAGCGGTGGCGGCCCAGTTCGGCCTCAGCCACCAACTCCGCTCTATCGAGGGCATCAGGACCTCATTCCGGGGACTGCCCAGCCCCCGGCGACGGTAACCAGGGAGAGCGCGTGAGGCACGACGACCAGCCCGGCCTGACCGACCAGCAGCGACAGCAGGCCCAGCTGATCTGGGACTACCACCAGATGCACCACCAGCTCCGGCACTGCGACGCGGCCATCGCCTTGGGTAGCCATGACCTTGGCGTGCCTGCCTACAGCGCCGAGCTGTTCCGCGCCGGCCTCTTCCCGACACTCGTCTTCTCCGGCGGCCCGAACCCCACCGCCCCGGAGCGCTTCCCGCGCGGCGAGGCGGTCCACTTCCGCGAGCACGCCGTCGACCTCGGCGTCCCGGCCCAGGCGATCCTCGTCGAGCCGAACGCCACCAATACTGGCCAGAACATCAGCCTCTCGCGCGAGGTCATGGCCCAGGCCGGCATCCGACCGACCACGCTGATGCTGATCGCGATGCCCTATATGGAGCGGCGCGCCTACGCCACGGCCCGCAAGGTCTGGCCTGAGGTCGAGATCGTGTGCGCCTCCCAGCCGATCGACTTCAACGACTACCTCAAGGGCATGGGCGACGAGCGCAAGGTCGCCGAGATGCTCTTGGGGGACCTGCAGCGGGTGATCGAGTATCCAAAGCTCGGCTTCGCCGTCGAGCAGGAAGTCCCGGGGGATGTGCATGACGCCTACCAGGCCCTTGTCCGCGACGGCTTCACCAGCCGCCTCCTCAGCTGACCTGCTTCCCCGGCCGGGCGGGGTCTGCGCGATCCACCAGCCCAACTTCCTCCCCCGGCTCAGCACGCTGGCAAAGCTGTTCGCGGCGGACTACTGGATCGTCCTTGACGACGTCCAGTTCGCCCGCCGCGACTACCAGCACCGCGCCCGCATCGCCCCAATCGACCGACCCGACCTGGTGCACTGGCTGAGCCTGGCCACTCATCTCCCCGGCGGCCGGGCCACCTTGATCCGCGACGCCCGGCTGGCTGACCCGCAACGCAGCCGCGACCAGACCGCCCAGGCGATCCGCCACTGCTACCGCCGTAGCCGCCACTGGCAGCAGATCAGCACCGTGCTGGACGTCGTGCTCGAGGGTTTCACCGGCTCTGACCGGACCGGCGTCGTGGCGGAGAACTCCACCCGGGCCCTCCTCGACCTGGTCGGCTGGCGGGGCGAGATCATCCGCAGCAGCCAGCTCCCTGCCCGTCGCGAGCGCTCGCAGCGGCTCGCCGATCTCGCTGCCGTCACGGGAGCGACCACGTATCTCTGCGGCCCTGGTGGTCTCCGGTATCTCGATCACGGTCCGTTCAAGGCCGCCGATGTACGTGTGGAGCCGTTCCTCACGCCCACTGAGGGCCTTTGGAGCAACAGCCGCCGACTGTCCGCGCTGTATTCGCTCTCTGAGCTGGGTGCGGCCGGTCTGGCTTCCGCGCTCGCTGAGACGGCTCCGTGGAAGGGCACACCTCGGCTCCCGACCGCCTGAGAGCTCTGCTGCGGCACCCGGTGCCCTGCGCCAGAAGGCACTGGCCCAGCGGATCAGTGGCACCGAGATGGATCGCCGGGCGCGGTCCGGACGCCCACCTGCGGCAGGCGATCCGTCAGCGTCGCTTTGCCGTGGACCCGAGGTCTGCCTGCGCGGTACGCGGGGCCGTTGTGCCCGCTGCGTCCACGGTCGCCGTGCCTGCCAGGGTGTTGCGGTGGGGGTGGGTGGTGGCGGCTCGGACGCGTGCGGCGTGGTGTTCGGTGGTCCGGTGCTGGATGCCCCAGTTGAGGACTTCGGCGGGGTGGTCAGCGGTGTCGAGTTCGCGTTCTCGGGCGATCTCGGCGAGGAGGTGGCGGGGGTTTTGGCCGGCGCTTTCGGCCTTGGCGAGGGTGGTGGCCAGGGCGGGCCAGGAGGGGTCGGCGAGGATGCGCGTCGTGTGGTCGGGGACGGCGGCGCGTAGGTCGGTGGCGTAGCGCTGGGCGGTCTGGGGGCTGGGGGTGCGTGAGGCGAGGTCGGCTAGAACGGGTTCGGCGGCCTGCCGGTAGGCCGTTTTCAGGTGGAACAGGGTCTGGTGGGCTGCGGCGGCCTGCTGCTGGAGTCCTCGGGCCTCGTTCCAGCGGGCCAGCGCGATGAGTGTGAGCACCGCGGTGGACAGCAGCGCTGCGGCTGCCCCGCCGTCCTTGTCCGAGCCCAGGGTGTGGAGCAGTTCCTTGGCTGCGGTGCGCAGGGCTGCGGCGCTCTGGTGTTCGGCGCGGATGGCGGAGCGGTTGGCGCGGTTGAACGACGTTGCGGCTGCTCGCAGTTCGGCCCGGATGTGGGCGGGTGCGGTGGCGGCTGCGTTGTGGAGGAGTTCACTGAACGCCGCTGCCTGTGCCTGGACCACTTCGTCCCGATCCTGGCTGCCCTCGGCTTCCTGGTCGAGGAGGCTGATGTGGAGGTCCCGCAGAACGGTGTCGGCCTGGTGCCACGGGCTGGGGCCGCTGGTGCCGGCCGTGGGCTGGTCGGTGACGTCGTGGGCGGCGAGGCGTTCGCGCAGCCGGTTGATGGACAGGTCGGAGGCTAGGGCGGAGCCGCTGAAGTAGACCGGCTCGCCTTGGCCGTTGGTGTCGTCGGGTGCGGCCAGGCTGTAGCCGGTGACGTCGCCGGTCTGCGGGCCCAGCCGGTATTTGATCTCGATGCCGAGGGTGCTGAGGGTGGAGAAGTACTCCGCCTCGTCGCGTGCGGCGGCTGCCGCTGCGTACGCCTGGTCGCGCAGCCACTCCCTTGCTGTCTCGGCGTTGCCCGCCCGCAGTGCCTTGGCCTGCTCGGCGCTGGTGGGCATCGGTGCTGCGGTGAAGTCACCGGACTTGAGGCGGCGCAGGCCGAGTTCGGCCTCGATCTTGCGGCATTCGGCTTGGGCGCGTTGGCCGTCGCGGTTGGTGCGTGGCCGGCGGCCGTCCTCTCGCACGGTGGTGGCCATGATGTGGATGTGGTCCTCGGCGTGGCGTACCGCGATCCACCGGCATCCGGCGTCGTCGCCGTCGGGCGCGATGCCGGTGGCATGTACGACCCGGCGGGCGACCTGCGCCCATTCCTCGTCGGTCAGGTAGCGGTCGCCCGGCGCGGTGCGTACGGGGCAGTGCCACACGTACTGGGGGACCTTCTTGCCGGTGCGCTGTTCGCGCACGCGGACGGGCTGGTCGAGGTAGTCGGCCAGTTCGTTCAGGAGGGCGTGGTGCTGGTCCAGGGGCGCGCGGCCGGGATCGGGGATGCCGGGCATGGCGAACGCGGCCACGATGTGGGGGTCGGTGTGTTCGTCGCGGCGGCCGGGGCCGAAGAGGTAGGAGAGGAGTCCGCGGCTGCGGGAGCCGGTGGAGACGTCAGGCACCATGGCGGCACCCCGAAACGACGTGTTCCAGGGCCAAGCGGCCGGCGCGGGCCAGGGCGTGGACCTCGGCCAGGATGTCGTCGGTGCTGTCGGGCAGGGTGCCCATGTTGATGGCGCGGGCGATCTGGTTGAGGTTCACTCCCACGCGGTGGATCTCGCGGAGCAGTTTCCCGCACACGCGCGTCAGGTCCTGGAGCGCCTGGGGTGAGGGCAGCTCCGGGACACCGTCGGGGCGCTGGTCGCCGAGGTAGGCGTGGGCGAAGGTCAGGGCGGCGTCCATCAGGAAGGCCGATCGCGAGCGCTTGGCCGCCTTGGCAGCGAGGTCGATGAACTCCCGCTCGGCCGATTCGGCGGAAGCGGTCAGTTGGATGTCGCGCTTGATGCCGCTGCGCGGCCGGTAGAGGATCTCGCTCAACGGCCGACGGCTCGTGACGAGGCTGTCGGTATCGAGCGGCAGCGCGGGGACGTCGAGCGCTGCGACGCGGCGGTGGACGAAGACGTCGGGGGTGAGGGTCGTTGCGAAGCGCGCGGGATGCTCGGCGTCGTGGTCCTGTCCCGGGAGAAGGCCGCGCTCGGCCTCCCCTTCTCGGGCGCGGTCCGAGACCGTGCCCGCGGGGGCGGGGACAATCGCAAAGTCCGCGTCGCCTCCGGCGATGTGGACTTTGCTCCAGCTTGCTCCGTCTGAATGGCCAGTGAGTGTCCGGCTGACCCGTGCGAAGACTCCGGGCTTCTTCTGGGGCTGGTTCATGGTCGTCGTGCTCCTGAACGTGGGCATGGCTGCGTTGGCGTGAGGGTGTGCGACCCGTCCCACCCGTCGCATGGCTGGTCAGCCCAGGTACGGGTGGCCATGGTGATGCGGGTCGACCCGTCACGGGGAAGTGACCCGTCCCCGCGCTGACCTGCACGGGGACGGGTGGTACGAGTCGGAGAGGGTTACCGCTGGCTCGGGGACGCTGGTTCGGGCCGGGGGCAGTAGCGGGCCCAGGCGTCGGCGAACTGGTTGCGGGTGAAGCCACGGCGCTGGGTGTCGCCGGGGAAGCGTCGGTTGGCCGAGCTGATCCCGTAGTCCTTCAGGAGCAGTTGGAGGCCCCGCGGGGTGAGGCCGCTGGTGCCGTACTCGCGCCACGGACCCTCCGGGTCCGCGTTCAGGGCGCTCAGGAGGGATTCGGTTGACAACGCGTCCGGATCGCCCAGCCCGGCGAACACCGCGCGGATGTCGGCCAGGATGCGGGTCTTCAGGCCCGTCTCCTGGTCCTGGCCCTCCTCGTGCGCGGTCATCACCCGGCAGGCGTGACGAGCCCGCTGCGGCCACCCTCCGCCCGCGAGGTCGGCGACGGCCACCAGCGGCTCCCAGGTGTCGGCCGCCCGGTCCTCGACCGGCATCACCGGCTCCGTCCCCGCCGCCGCATCGGTCAACGGCACCAGCCACCCCGCCAGCCGGTCACGAAGGGCGTGCAGCAGCGGGGTGTCGTAGCGGGAGCGGAACGACCGGACGGTCTCGCCCGGTCCGCGCCTGCGCATCCGGATCACGACGGCACGGTCCATGATCGTGTCTGGCAGGTCGCCGATCCCGGCCAGCGCGGCCATGGCGAACGTCGCGAACTTGGTGGGCTTGTGCTCCGGGCCGACGACCCGGGTGGTGGGGCGGTTGCGCTGGTGGCCGGAGTTGAGCAGGCCCCGCATCTCCTCGTTCTTCTCCGCGACCTTCACGCTGCCGAAGATGGTGTCCGCCTCGTCCACCAGCAGGGTCGGCGGCTGCTCAGTGATCGACCGGAAGATCGCCGCCGGGGTCGAGTTCACCGTGATGAACGGGTCGTGGACGGTGTCGTGGAGCACGTCCAGCAGGCGCGACTTCCCGCACCGCTTCGCCGGACCGACCACCGCAAGGCGCGGCGCGTGCTGCCACGCGGGCTGCAGGTGCGTGGCCGCGACCCACAAAGTGACCGCGTCCAGGGCTTCGCTGCTGGGCATGACCACGTACCGGGCGATGGCTGACCGCAGCTCGGTCAGCAGGTCAGCGCCCTCCGCGGCCGGGACACCGGCTCCCGGAGCGGCCGGTCCGGTCTGCTGACCGGGGTCCGTGACCGGCCTTCGGTCAGCAACCGCGGTCACCCGGTCACCGCTCCCGGTCACCTGACCGGCGGTCCCGGTCACCCGGTCACCTGCGTCGGCCGCGCGGCTGGCGGCTGACAAGGCGCGTGCGGTCAGCCTGTCACCGGATGACGGCGAACCGGCCGCCCGGGTCGGCTGTCCACCGATGCCGGCGGGAAGCGGCTGCGTGGTGGTGCATTGGGCCTGGCCGGGAACCGCCACCGGCGGCCAGGCCGTTTTCGGGGATGTGCTGCTGACGGCGCGGGTCGTAGGCTGCATGGTGAATCTCCTCGACCGGCAGTGCCGGGCTGGCAGGCCCGACACCGCCTGGGTTGATCGTTCAAGGCGTACAGGGGAGTTCGCTGGGCCCTCGGCGTCGTAAGCGCCGAGGGCCCTTCGTCTGCTGGCCACCGCCCCGGGCGGCAGACCCAGGCGGCGACCGGGAACATTACGTCCGGGGTCCGCGCCAGTCCACCGACTTGCGCTTGCCGGACACAGATAACCGCTCCTAGTCCGTCTCCCGAGCGGCCTCGGCCACGCCCAGGACGGCGTGCAGGTCCGCCGTCACCACTCGGTAGGCGTTCCCCAGCCGCAGCAGTCGGCACGGATACAGCCCCCGGCGCGCCAACTCGTAGCCCTTGCTGCGCCCCAGTGCGAGCGCCCTGTTGCCCGTCTCCAGGTCAATCGCGGCGGGGAGGGCGAGCAGTTCCTCCCGGCTCATCCCCGTCGTACGGCGGCCGGCCCGGTCCTCGTTCATGTGCTGCTCCTTCATCGTGGAAGCCGTCGGCGGACGCGGGACCGCGCCTGCTCCGGACTACGGCGATGAGGATGGACCAAGCTATTGTGTCGCCATGACACAAGATGACGTTGCAGAGTGGCAGGCCCAGGTAGCCGCCACCGTGGCGGCGGAAGTACGGCGACGGCGGAAGGAGTTGGGCATGAGCGCACAGGACCTGGCAGACGCCTGCGAGGAGATCGGCTACGCCATCCCCCGCAACGTCATCGCCAACATGGAATCCGGCCGCCGCACCACGCTCCCCCTGCCCGACGTCATGGTGCTGGCCGAAGCCCTCCATACCCATCCGATCTGCCTGATCTACCCCGTCGGCCACGTGCCGAAGGCGCCCCTGCTCCCCGACCGCGACTCTGTGGACACCTGGACGGCGCTGAGCTGGTTCACCGGCGAACAGAACACCGGTGACGGGGAACCCCTCAGCCTCTACCGGCTGCACCGCTCCGTCGTGGACAGCGCCGAACGCGCCACCAGGAAAGCCCAGCACCACCGCCGCCAGGCCGCCGCCACCGACGACCCCGGAGAGCGCGCCGAAGCCCTGCGCTCCGCCGAGCAGTACGAGAGACGCTCTGCCGACGACCACGCCTATCTCGGCCGCATCCGCACCGCCCTCCGTGAGGACGTGCTTCTTCCGCCGCCGCTTTCCCCCGAACTGGTTTTCATCGACGCCGAATCGACCACTCCGCGCGACCCCGAGGAGAACGACCAATGAAGGGCTCCACCTACCGCCGCTGCTACTGCCGCGACGCAGACACCGGCAAGCCGCTCGGCAAGTCCTGCCCCAAGCTCACCACTCGCAAGCACGGCACCTACTCCATACGCCAAGAGCTGCCGCAGCGCGCCGACGGCACCCGCCGCGCCTTCAACCGCGCCGGATACACCACCCTCAAAGAGGCACAGACCGACCTCGACCGGATACGCGCCCTGCTCGGCGTACCCGATGCCGACGACCCCGACGGCATCGAGCAGATCACCGACTTGCTGGAGCAGGTGGCGGACGAAAAGGCCCCCGTGCCCGACGTCGATGAGGTCCGCCGACGCTTCCGGTCCGGCCAGGACCTGACCGGCCGCCTCACGGTGGGGGAGTGGCTGGAGACCTGGCTCAAGGGCAAGAAGGGGCGCCAGAGCGCGATCAGCCGTGACGAGCGGAGCATACGGGTCCACCTGGCGCCGAGGATCGGCCACCTGCGGCTGGACCGGCTTCGCGTCGTGCACCTGTCGGAGATGTTCGAGGCCATCGCGGACGCCAACGTCGAGATCGCCGAGAGCAACACGGCCCGTCGCCGAGCAATCAACGACCTCGCGATGGTCCCGTGGAAGGGATTCGAGAACCGGACACGTCGTAAGGAGATGAAGGCGGCCATCGAGCAGATGCAGCCGTTCCGCTACAACGTCGGGCCGTCCACGTGCCAGCGCATTCGCTCCACGCTCCGGGCCGCGCTGAACTCCGCGATCGCCCAGCAGCTCATCACGTTCAACCCAGCTGCTCACGTCGAGCTGACGGCCGGTAAGCGGCCCAAGGCGCAGGTGTGGACCGACGAACGGATCGCGCACTGGGAGCGCACAGGAGAGAAGCCCTCGGCCGTCATGGTCTGGACCCCTCGGCAGACCGGCGCGTTCCTCGACCACGCGGCGGGCGACCGGCTGTACGGGCTGTTTCACCTGATCGCCTTCCGGGGCCTGCGGCGCGGCGAGGCGTGTGGGCAGCTGTGGACCGATACCAACCTGGAAGCCTCCCGCATCACCGTGGCCAAGCAGCTCGTGGTCGACGGCTGGGAGGTCTACGAGGACGACCCGAAGACGGATGCCGGCGCGCGCACGATCGCCCTCGACTCCGAGACGGTCGCTGTCCTGGAGCGTCACCGCAGCCAGCAGGACAAGGACCGGGAGGAGTGGGGCGACGGGTGGGTGGAGACCGGCCGGGTCTTCACGTGCGAGAACGGGGCCTGGCTTCACCCGGCCAAGGTCACCCGCCACTTCAACGAGCTGCGCGAGGAGATCGGGCTGCCGCCGATCCGGCTCCATGACCTGCGCCACGGCGCGGCGACGCTGGCCCACGCGGCGGGCGCGGACCTGAAGGACATCCAGGAGATGCTCGGGCACTCCTCGATCACCATCACCGCGGACACGTACACGAGCCTGCTGCCGGAGACCGACCTGGCTATCGCCGAGGCGGCGGCCCGCCTCGTACCGCGAACCCGCAACGTCACCCGTGCGGACAAGGCGGCCGATGCGGAGCCGATTTCCAGCGACGATGCCGACCGATCCCGCGAGGCTTCCATGCCGGATCGTGCTGATCTTTTGGGAGGGATATCGGAGATCAGCGCCCCGTCCGCTCACGCACCGCTCACGCAGACGGCCCCGGACGACGAATCCGAGGCCGCGTGACCGGCTGCTGCACCGATGAAACCCCTGGTCAGAGCGGTTTCGTGTTGTGCCCCAGGCAGGATTCGAACCTGCGACACCGGCTTTAGGAGAGCCGTGCTCTATCCCCTGAGCTACTGGGGCGGGGCTGGTGCGAATCCGTGCACGGAAGTAGGTGATCAGTCCGTACCCGGGTTCCCAGGCGACGCGGTGAGCGACTCGGTCACGACGCCGCAGTCGTACTCGCCGGGACGACCCTGCGACACACCGCGGCACCCGCTCGGAGCGCTCGACCGACAGGGTACCGGATCCAGCCCCGGGTGGACGCGGGGCCCGTGGTCGGGGCACGGGTTTCGGAGGCGGCCCGGCTTCGGGCGCGGGCGGTGCTGCCCCCGCACCGCGCTTCCGCTCGAACTCGGCGTCATCAGCAGCGCGGTGGGCACCTGCGACCAGGCGCGCGCCGGGCCCCACCAACCTGAGCGGCGTGCACGGCCACGTGCTCAACGTGAGCACCGGTCCCCGCAGCCGCAAGCTCCGTCACGCCCGGGCCTGCCTGGACGCGCTGCTGCACTGGTTCGCCACCGACACCCAGGCCCGGGTGGTCAACCTCAACCCCACCGCCCACGGCCTGGCCCTTTACCGCTCCCTCGGCTTCGACGCTCCGTGCCACCCGGCCCTGCGGCTGAAGATCACCGCTCAGGCGACGGCACGGCGCCTCGCCGAGGGCCCCGGCACGTGCGGTGGCTCCCGTGGACTCGCCCCACTGGAGCACGCGCCGGCCCTTTCCGGCGCGGACCACGCGCCGGGAATAGCTGCGGAGCGGGCCACGTTCGATTGGTTGAACAATCAATCAAAGAGGGTGGTGGAGAGAGATGCAGTTCGGAATCTTCACAGTCGGCGACGTCACTACGGACCCGACCACGGGGCGGACGCCCAGCGAGCACGAGCGGATCAGGGCGATGGTGACCATCGCGCAGAAGGCCGAGGAAGTGGGCCTGGACGTCTTCGCGACCGGCGAACACCACAATCCGCCTTTCGTACCGTCGTCTCCTACGACCATGCTCGGTTACATCGCCGCGCGCACCGATCATCTGATCCTCTCCACCTCGACCACCCTCATCACCACGAACGACCCGGTGAAGATCGCCGAGGACTTCGCGATGCTCCAGCACCTCGCGGGCGGGCGCGTTGACGTGATGATGGGACGAGGCAACACCGGCCCCGTCTACCCGTGGTTCGGCAAGGACATCCGCGAGGGCATACCGCTGGCCGTCGAGAACTACGCGCTGCTGCACAAGCTGTGGCGCGAGGACGTCGTGGACTGGGCGGGCAAGTTCCGTACGCCCCTGCAGTCGTTCACCTCGACGCCGCGCCCGCTCGACGGCGTGCCCCCGTTCGTCTGGCACGGCTCGATCCGCAGCCCCGAGATCGCCGAGCAGGCCGCGTACTACGGTGACGGCTTCTTCGCGAACAACATCTTCTGGCCCAAGGAGCACTTCAAGCGGCTGATCGGCCTCTACCGCGACCGGTACGCGCACTACGGTCACGGCACGCCCGAGCAGGCGATCGTCGGCCTCGGCGGACAGGTGTTCATGCGCAGGAACTCGCAGGACGCGGTGCGTGAGTTCCGGCCGTACTTCGACAACGCGCCGGTCTACGGGCACGGCCCGTCACTGGAGGAGTTCACCGAGCAGACGCCGCTGACCGTCGGCTCGCCGCAGGAGATCATCGAGAAGACGCTGACGTTCCGGGAGTCGTTCGGCGACTACCAGCGGCAGTTGTTCCTGGTGGACCACGCCGGTCTGCCGTTGAAGACCGTGCTGGAGCAGCTCGACATCCTCGGCGAGGAGGTCGTACCGGTGCTGCGTGAGGAGTTCGCCAAGGGACGGCCGGCGCAGGTGCCGGACGGGCCCACCCACGAGGCGCTGGTCGCCCGCCGGGACGCTGAAGTGCTGGAGGCGCACGCATGACGAAGAAACTGGTCGTTGTCACGGCCGGGCTGAGCAAGCCGTCCTCGACCCGGCTGCTCGCCGACCGCCTGGCGGACGCCACCCGACGGCGCATCACCGGGGACGCGGATGTCGACATACGGGTGATCGAGCTGCGGGAGCTGGCCACCGAGATCGCGCAGAACATGGTGACCGGCTTCCCCGGCCCGCACCTGCGGGACGCCGTGGAAGCGGTGACGGCCGCGGACGGTCTGATCGCCGTCACCCCGGTCTTCACCGGCTCCTACAGCGGCCTGTTCAAGTCGTTCTTCGACGTCATCGACAAGGACGCGCTGGCCGGCACCCCGGTGCTGATCGCGGCGACCGGTGGCACCGCCCGCCACTCCCTGGTCCTCGAACACGCGATGCGACCGCTCTTCGCCTACCTGCGGTCGGTGGTCGTACCGACCGCGGTCTACGCGGCCTCCGAGGACTGGGGCACGGGCGGCGGCGACGCACTGGCAGGGCGCGTCGACCGCGCCGCCGCCGAACTCTCCGCCCTGATCGAGGCCCGGCCGTCCCGCTCGGCGGTCGGCGAAGAGGTGGTGCCGTTCGCCCAGCAGCTCGCGGCGTTGGCCGTTGAAGGGTGACTTTCACGGAGTCGGATTGACGACCGAGACGACCGAGCGGAGTGTGAGGTGACGAGCGCGGGGTTGACGTCGGGGGTGACCGGGGGCCAACCGGGTGACCGCCGCGATGGGGTGACCACCACGGCGCGGTGACCGCCGCGTGCGGATGACCGCGACAGCGGGGGGACTGCGACGGCTGAACGCTCACGGCGCCGTCACCCCCGCGGCGCGGGGCGGACGCCGGTCCCCAAGGAACTCGATGACGGCCAGCGTCGCGACCGTCACCACCCCGATCCAGCAGGTGACCAGAACGGTCGGATACGGCCACAGCACCAGGACGACGGCTCCGACCAGCACCGCACCCCACCGCAGCGCACACCGGCAACGGTGCACCCACGCCCCCAGCGGACCGGTGGACGCGAGACCTGACGCCGCCCGTGCCGCGGCGATCCCCAACACCCACATCCTCCTGGCCCGCAACGCCCACCGCCCGGGCCCGCTCAGCCACGCACCGAGGGCGACGACGATTGCCAGTACGACAATCGTCCGTACGTTCACTTGCAGAAAACGTACGATCTGGTCATAGACCGCACCCGCGGCCCGGCTGTTCGCATGCGCAGACAGATGCTCCAGATAAACGATGCGGAACAGGGCGAGGCCGGTTCCGAACACAGCCACCCCTGCCGCGATCGCCAGCGCCGCCGCCACCAGCGCGCGGCGGCGGCGCACGGCGAGCAGGACGCCGGCGTCGGCGAGGACCACGGTGAGAGGTGGCAGCCAGTTCCCGGCGAGCCGCAGCACCCGGAAAGCAGCCCTGACCTGCTCCGCGTCCCGGGACTTCACCAGGGTGAATTCCGTGGGCACCGGGGGGACGCGGGATGCTACGGCGAGTCCCCGCTCGACCAGTTGCCGATTCACCCGGGCGACGACGGGTGCCAGGTCCAGCACGACCGCGTTGTCGCGCAACCGCACGGCCGGGTCGTTGTCGCCGGAGATCGCACCGGTGACCGCGGTGTGCACCTCGCGGTTGAACTGCTTCCACACGGCGGCGAAGCTGTCGCCGGCCACGAATGCCGCCACCGTCTCCCGTACGAAATTGCGCACACCCCGGGTTATCGGTCCGCTGGCCCCACCGAGCGCGGCCGTCAGCCGCGCCCGGTCGGCGGCGGCCATGCCGGACAGCAGGGCGTCGAGATCGACCTTCGTCATGATGGCGTCGGTGGCCCGATCGGTCACGGCAGCCTGGACATCGGGATCCGACGCGAGCGGCGCCATCGTCGCCACGTAACGGTCGGTGACACCGATCTCGTCGGCCACCCAGACGGCGATCGCGCTCAGCGGGGCGAGCACGGCGGCGGCGGTGATCAGCAGCGCGGAAAGGAATACGCGGAGCCGCCGCCGCAGGCCGCTGCGGTTGCGCGGAGCGACCACCTCGGCCGGCTTGTCGCCGTTGGGCGGCCCGGAGGGGGACGACGCAGGCTCGGGGCCGGGCCCGGAGCGGGCGCCGGTGCCGTCCGAGCTGTCGCCACGCACGTACTCCCTCCTCCTCACCGAGCGGTCCGATCCTGTGATCATCAGAAAAAGACGACGGGGACCGATCCGCGCGCGGTGTTACTGCGTACGGGGTAGGGGTGACCACCCGAACATATGGGCACACGGGCGTACCGGGGGTGACCGACCGAGTCGGACTACACCCGTACGTGGCGGTGTGCTCATCGGGTCACGCCATACAGGTGACGACATGTTAGTCATATCGAATGGACGGTTACTGATCGTTGTGTTGGTGCTGCACGCCCGGTGAAGTGCGGGTCGCGCGGCGGTCAGGTCCACGAAGGGCGCACCACGTGAACACTCGTCTGCCGCTGGGTGGGGCCGACCACTCCGTGACCGTCATCGCCACCAGGGACGGTCGTCCGATGGCGGTCGCGGTAGCTCTTCCGTTCATCGGATCAGCAGCCAGGGGCGGGGTGATGAAGGGAGTGGCCGCTACCGCGCCCGGCACGGGGACCGGACTCGGCGCCAGCACCCCGGCGCCGCTCCAACCCGCCGGCCTGGCCCACCCGCCCAGGCACCCGCGCCGCCGCCGACCCGACGTGAGCCGCGCGCCCAAGGGACCGGTCCGGGACCATGAATCCCGGATCGGCCCCTCACCCGCAGGCGGGCCCCTCCCAGAACCCCACGGCGGGTGTCTCTCGCTCTCCCGTTTGGCGGGCCCGCCGAGATGCGCCTAGCGTGGTTCAGGGGGCGCAGGGGACGCGCAGTCGCGCAAGGGAGACCACACCATGGTCCGTAGCACCCACGGCCCGTCCACGACCCCGGAGCTGAGCCGCAGCCAACAGGAGCCCGGCCGCGGCGGCGAAGCAGGCGCCCCGGCCCACCGGTGGTGGGTGCTGTGCATCATCGGAATCGCACAGCTCATGGTGGTCCTGGATGCGACGATCGTGAACATCGCGCTCCCCTCCGCGCAGCGGGAGCTCGGATTCAGCGACGGCGACCGGCAGTGGGTGGTGACGGCGTACGCGCTCGCGTTCGGCTCGCTGCTGCTGTTCGGTGGTCGGCTCGCCGACCTCATCGGCCGTAAGACCACCTTCCTGATCGGCCTGATCGGCTTCGCTGTCGCATCGGCGATCGGCGGCGCTGCGCCGAACTTCGAGATCCTGGTGATGGCCCGCGCGCTGCAGGGCGCCTTCGGCGCGGTGCTCGCCCCCTCCGCGCTGTCGCTGCTGACCACGTCCTTCACCGACCCCAGGGAACGGGGGAAGGCATTCGGCATCTACGGCGCCATCGCCGGCGCCGGCGCGGCAGTCGGCCTGCTGCTCGGCGGCCTGCTCACCGAGTACCTCGACTGGCGATGGTGCCTGTACGTCAACCTCATCTTCGCGTTCGCAGCGTTCGCCGGCGGCCTGCGGCTGCTGCGACCGGGAGCGCCGTCCGACCGGCCCGGCCTCGACATCCCCGGCACGGTCGTGGTCTCCGCGGGCCTGTTCTGCATCGTCTACGGTTTCTCCAACGCTCAGCAGCACGCATGGGGCGCGATCAGTACCTGGGGCTTTCTGCTGGTCGGCGTCGTACTGCTCGTCGCCTTCGTCTGGTGGCAGCGGCGCGCCGTGCATCCGCTGCTGCCATTGCGAGTGGTGGGCGACCGTGACCGCGGGGCGTCTTTCCTTGCGATGTTCATATCGGGCGCCGGGATGTTCGGCGTGTTCCTCTTCTTGACCTATTACATGCAGCGCACGCTGCTGTACTCGCCGGTGAAGACCGGTGTCGCGTTCCTTCCGCTCGTCGCCGTGCTCGTGGTGACATCGATGACGACCACCAACGCGCTGGTCCCCCGGTTCGGCGCCAAACCGATCGTGCCCACCGGCATGTTGCTGTCCGGTGGCGCGATGGCCTGGATGACCACTCTCGACCGCGACAGCACCTACGCCGCTCACGTCATGCCGCCGCTGCTCCTGCTGGGCCTCGGCCTGGGTCTGATCTTCGCCACCTCCTTGAACCTGGCCACCGCCGGAGTGCGCGCCCATGACGCCGGGGTGGCCTCAGCACTCGTGAACACCAGCCAGCAGGTTGGTGGTTCCATCGGCACCGCCCTGCTCAACACCCTCGCCACCAGCGCCGCCACCCACTACCTCTCCGGCAAGCGCCCCACGCCTGCGGTCGTCGCCCAGGCCCAGTTGCACAGTTACTCCACCGCCTATTGGTGGTCCGCCGCCTTCTTCACCTTCGGGTTTCTCATCACCTTTCTGCTCTTCCGCCCCGGCGTCCCTCGCGCCCCGGAGGCCGCGCCCGAGGAGAGCGCGACGCCGGCCGCCATATGAGGCAGTGGCTCTGCCCGGACCGTACGGGGGTCGTTCTCGTGGACGGTGGGGCTGGAGACCGTGCCGCCGGATGACGTTTGGCCTACTCGGTTCAACGGCTCCACGCTTATTATGTGATGTACATCACAAGCGTGACGGGAAATGTCGGGGGACTCACTCGCCGTTTAATCCGATGAGATGCGAAACGGGGAGTTGCTCTCCGCTTCGATGCCGGCCGTTCATACGATCGCGACCAGTGGAAAGGAGCCCGCCGTGACGCTCGATGCCGCCCCCGCTGACAGGCCGCGCACCGTGCGGCTGCGCGCGGACGCCTCCCGAAACCGCGAACGGATCGTATCCGCCGCTCGCGTGGCACTCGTTGAATGCGGCCCCGACGTGCCGCTGGACGAAGTGGCCCGCAGGGCGGGCGTCGGCAACGCCACGCTCTATCGTCACTTCACCGACCGCACCGAGCTGATCCGCCAGGTGACCCTCTCGGTGATGACGAGCACCGCCCAGCGAGCCGAGGACGCCCTCACCGAGGAGCCCGACGCCTTCTCCGCTCTGCGCCGCTTCGCCTTCGAGTCCGTCGAAGAACGCATCGGTGCCCTGTGTCCCATGCTGTGCAAAGCCGTCGAGTACCGGGGCCCCGCAGCTCTCGTCCAGCTCGAACGGCTCGAGAGCGCCCTCGGTACGATCATGGACCGGGCCCAACGCGCCGGCCAGCTGCGGGGCGATGTCGCCGTCGGTGATCTGATGATCGCACTGACGCAGCTCACCCGGCCGCTACCCGGCACCGACTGCATCAGCATGGACACCTTCATTCACCGTCACCTGCAACTCTTCCTCGACGGGCTGCGCGCCCCTGCGGGGTCGGTGCTCGTGGGGACCGCCGCGACCCTGGAGGATCTGCAGGCGAGCAATAAATAGATCGCTAGTCACATCAGTCGGGTTATAGCGTTGGCAAGTTCGCCAAGTCAGCCCAGCTCACCAGTGCGATGAGCGTACGACCCAGCGAAGCCCGAACCGCCGATCAATACCGAGACCCGAGAACCCAACCGACGTCAGAGAAGACCGCTCGTCCTCCCGGACGCCGGCACAGGATCCAGGACCCCGATCCACGGCCGGACCTCTCGCTGACATGCGTCCCCACGTCCTGTCACTCCGCATCCACTAGTGAGACCACGCTATGCCTGAAACGCTCCAGCCCGATCCGAAGCGCTGGACAGCGCTGACATTCATCGCGATCGCGCAGTTGATGGTCGTCCTCGACGCCACCGTCGTGAATATCGCACTGCCGTCCGCCCAGGCTGACCTCCACATATCCGACGGCAACCGCCAGTGGGTCGTCACCGCCTACACCCTGGCCTTCGGCGGCCTCCTGCTCTTCGGTGGCCGGGTGGCGGACCTGTGGGGACGTAAGAACACCTTTATCGTCGGCCTGCTCGGCTTCGCCGCGGCCTCCGCCGTCGGCGGGGCCGCAGTCAACACCGCCATGCTGCTCGGCGCCCGCGCCCTCCAGGGTGTCTTCGGCGCCCTCCTCGCGCCTGCCGCGCTGTCGCTGCTCGCGGTGATGTTCACCGACGCCAAGGAACGCGCCAAGGCGTTCGGCATCTACGGCGCCATCGCTGGCGCCGGTGCGGCCGTCGGCCTGATCCTCGGCGGCGTCCTCACCCAGTACCTGAACTGGCGCTGGGCGCTGTTCGTCAACATCGCGTTCGCTGTCGCCGCCGTCCTGGGTGCCATCTCGTCCATCCACGAGCCCGCCGAAGGCCGCAACCCCAACCGCCTCGACATCCCCGGTGTGATCCTCGCCAGTGCAGGTCTGGTCGCGCTCGTCTACGGCTTCAGCCGCGCCGAGTCCGACGGCTGGGCAGCTGGTGTGACCATCGGACTCTTCATCGCCTCCGTGGTACTGCTCGCCGCGTTCGTCGTGGTCGAAGGCAGGGTCAAGGCCCCGCTGCTGCCGCTGCGTGTCGTCACTGAGCGCAATCGCGGTGGTGTCTATCTGTCGCTGGGTCTTGCGATCATCGGAATGTTCGGCCTGTTCCTCTTCCTTACGTACTACCTGCAGATGGTCATGGGCTACTCGGCCCTCAAGTCGGGCTTCGCCTTCCTGCCAATGGTCGCGGGCATGATCGTGGGCTCCACTCAGATCGGCGCCCGGCTCATGCTGCGCGTCCGCCCCCGGCTGCTGATGGCCCCGGGCTTCCTGGTCGCCGCGATCGGCATGGCCATCCTGGCGCAGATCAAGGTCGACTCAAGCTACGCCGTCATCCTGCTGCCCGGTCTGGTCCTGATGGGTCTCGGCATGGGTACGGCGTTCATGCCGGCGATGAGCCTGGCCACGCACGGAGTGAGGCCGGAGGACGCGGGTGTCGCGTCCGCCATGGTCAACACCTCGCAGCAGGTCGGCGGCTCCATCGGCACCGCCCTGCTGAACACCCTCGCGGCCAGCGCGACCACCTCGTGGGTCGGTTCGCACCTGAAGAGCCCGGCCGACCTCAAGAACCGGCTGTTCGTCAATGAGGCCGCGGTGCACGGCTATTCCGTCGCTATCTGGTGGGCCACGGTGATCCTGCTCGCCGCCGCGGTCCTCGCCTTCGTCCTGGTCGATACCCAGGTTCAGAACACCCGGGAGCGCGCCGACGGCGATGAGTCGGTCGAGGACTTCGCGGTCCCGGTCATCGCGCACTGACGCGACGGCCGTGTGATCGTATGGTCCTACGAGATGGCGTAGGACCATACGAACAACGGCCAATCCGGCAGTCCCCCGATTACGACAGCAGGTCCCCACCCCCTCCGGGTCACACGGAAGGGTGGGGACCTCTTGTTTGTCCTATCGACGCAGATCGGCACTGGGGGCATGGGAACCCGGCACGTGCGCCTTACAGGCCCTGCGGCCACTTGTACGAGGTCGGCACCTGCACCTTGTCACTCGCCGCACCGTAGACGACGGCGATCTCGTCGTGCGCCCCCAGCTTCAGGGAGGTGGGGTCACCTGTCTGCTCCTTGCCATTGACGTACACGTGCAATTCCTTGCCGCTGCCGGTCTTCAGCGGCCCGAGTGCGTCCTTGCTGATCGGTACGTTCCACTCGGTCATGAACTGGCCCAGTGTGAAGTCGGCCTTCACCGGGGACTCGACGTGCACGATCCCCGACGTGTCATGCGTGTGCAGCGGGCTGATCTGCTGCTTGACGAGATCGACGCCGATCTCCGCCGGCACCGTCACCACCTTGCCGTCCACGTACACGTCCAGGTGACTGTGGATGTGCAGCACCTGACCCTCCTCCCCGAGCATCGGCAGCCCCGCCGCCTTCACCCGCGCCGAGGCGTCTGCGGGCGCGGGCCACGAGACGGACGAGGCGGCCGGCTTGTTGTCGGCCGGGGCCGTCGGGGAGCCGCCCGAGTCCTTGCTGTCCGAGCCGCACGCGGCAAGGGTCACGGCGCCAACCAGGACGGCCGCGGCGATCGCGATGCGTCGTTTCTGCATGAGGTGGGGTGTCTTCCTGTTCAGCCGAGCTGGATGGAACGCTTGGCGAGCCCCATCCAGAAACCGTCGATAATGCTGCGCTGACTGCCGAGTTCGGACTCTGCGGCGCCGAGCGTAACGAACAGCGGAGCGAAGTGCTCGGTCCTCGGGTGAGCCAGCCGCCCGGCGGGCGCTGCATGCTCGAAGTCCAGCAGCGCGTCGACGTCCTGTGCGTCCAGGGCGCGCTGCCCCCAGTCGTCGAACTCCGCCGACCAGCTCGGCGTCCGCCCACCGGCCTGCCGCAACGCCGCCAGGTTGTGTGTGAAGAACCCGCTCCCGACGATCAGCACACCCTCGTCCCGCAGCGGCGTCAGCCTCCGCCCCATCTCCAGCAGCCGTTCCGGCTCCAGGGTCGGCATCGACACCTGCAGTACCGGGATGTCCGCGGCCGGGAACATCTCCGCCAAGGGTACGTACGCCCCGTGGTCCAGGCCGCGGTTCGGAACGTCCTGTACGGGATGGCCGGTGCCGCGCAGCAGCTTGCGTACGTCCTCGGCGAGTGTGGGCGCGCCGGGCGCCGCATAGCGCACCTGGTAGTAGTGCTCGGGGAAGCCCCAGAAGTCGTACACCAGCGGCACGGTCGTGGTCGCGCCGATCGCCAGTGGGGCCTCCTCCCAGTGAGCCGAGACGATCAGTACGGCCTTGGGGCGAGGCAGGTCGGTCGCCCAGGCGGTCAGCTCGCCGGGCCATACGGGGTCGTCCGCGAGAGGCGGGGCGCCGTGTGAGAGGTAGAGCGCGGGCATGCGCTCCGGGGCCGTGGTCATCGCACACCTCCTTGAAGTTTCAATCATACGCCATCGGGCCCCGTCGCTCGCGAGGTGACACCCCCACCTGCCGGAACCCGAACCGCCAGCGGATGCGTGCCGACGCCTCATTCGGGAGGGTGACGCCGGCGTACCCGCGGTGCATGTTCACTCTCAAGCGCCTCGAAAGGCTGCTTGTAGAGCAATGTGCCGATACCACGGCCGTCCGCGTCGGGTGCCAGGTAGATGCTTGCCGCGGCCGACCTGGCATAGCGCATACGCGGCCTTCACATGGAACGGGCTGCTGGCCGCGTGGCCGGGGATCCTGTCCGAGAGGCCGGGGGGCCGGGCAATCAGGAGACTGTGCGGGCCGTCTTCCGGATGGGAGAGCAGCCACGGCCGACACTCGTCGGGAGTAATGGGGGCGAAGTCGAATGTGATCGGCGTCTCACGGACGTAGGGGTTGTAGATGTTGGTCAGTGCGGCCAGGTCATCCTCTTTGCCCGGACTGACCTGCACTTCCATACGTTCTGGCATCAAACGACCTCACTGCGTGGCGGGACAGGGTACTGCATGATCATAAAAAACAGGTGACGACATGGGAATTGTGTCCGGATTCCAGTCGTTATCCCGATCGGATGGGGCAGCCGAAAGTCAGGAGCCGCCGACGGTGGTAACCGACGCGGCAGCCTGATCCGACCGAGACCGACCGCACTTTCGTAAGGGAGCACGCATGGCAACCCGTGCCGTCGCCCGTCGTCAAGCAGGCGGGACCAGCAGCGTTCGCGCCGCAGGCGGGGAAGTCGCCGACCGCGACCTCGTCGGCATGTACCTGGACGAGATCGCGCGCACACCGCTGCTCGATGCCGCCCGGGAGGTCGAGCTGTCCCGGGACATCGAAGCCGGCGTCTACGCAGAGCGCATACTTGCCGCCGACGTCGACCTGCCCGCCGACGCGGGCGGCGACGCCAAGCGCGAGGAGCTGGAAGCCGTCGTCGCCGCCGGCGAACGCGCCAAGGACATCTTCATCCGGTCCAACCTGCGCCTCGTCGTCGCTGTCGCCCGTCGCTACCCGCGCAGCGGCCTGCCGCTCCTCGACCTCATCCAGGAGGGGAACGCGGGGCTCGTCCGCGCTGTCGAGAAGTTCGACTACGCCAAGGGCTTCAAGTTCTCCACCTACGCGACCTGGTGGATCCGCCAGGCCATCACCCGGTCCATCGCCGACCAGTCCCGTACGATCCGGCTGCCCGTGCACCTTGTCGAGGAACTGGGCCGGATCCGGCGTGTGCAGCGCGAGTTCAGCCGTGAGCACGGGCGCGACGCGGAACCGGTGGAGATCGCCGTCGAGCTGAGCTCCACCGCAGAGCGTGTCGCCGACGTTCTGGACTGGGCCCGCGACCCGGTGTCCCTCAACATGTCGGTGGACGCCGAGGGCGAGACCGAGTTCGGCGACCTGGTGGAGGACGGCGCCGCGCCGTCCCCGGAGGACTCCGTGCTCGTCATGCTCCGCCGAGAGGAACTGGACGGGCTGATCGACCGCCTGGACGACCGCACCGCCTCCATCATCCGTGCCCGCTACGGCATCGTGGACGGTCGCGAACGCACCCTCACCGAGGTCGGCAAGGAGCACGGCCTCACCCGCGAACGCATCCGCCAGATCGAGAAGCACGCCCTCGCCGACCTCAAGCGCATGGCGCGGGGTACAGGACTCGAGTACGAAGCCGCGTAGAAATGATTCCGGGCCCATGGTGGCCCCCTCCAGACCCGAACCCCGGTGCATCCCCCCGTGCCGGGGTTCGGCTTGTCCCGCACACTGGGCACGGTGCGGGGTGAGACGCTGCGCCCCATGAACGACGACACGGGGCCCTCGCGTAAGGCGCCCGCAGACAGGGCGGGCAGGGCCGGACCGCACGCGGAGGAACCGCACGAGGAAGGCCTTGGCACCCGGCTGAACTGGCTGCGGGCTGCTGTCCTCGGCGTAAACGATGGTGTCGTCTCCACCGCCGGGCTCGTCGTCGGCGTGGCCGGGGCCACTGACTCCCGCTCGGCGCTGCTCACCGCAGGCCTCGCCGGGTTGCTGGCGGGCTCCTTGTCGATGGCGGCGGGTGAATACGTCTCCGTCAGTACCCAGCGCGACTCCGAACAGGCTGCCCTCGCCCTGGAACGCGAAGAGCTCGCCACCACCCCGCAGGCCGAACTCGACGAGCTCGCCGGCCTCCTCCAGGACCGCGGCATCAGCCACGACCTCGCCCGCGAAGTCGCCGAACAGCTCACCGAACGCGACGCACTCGGCGCCCACGCCCGCGTCGAACTCGGCATCGACCCCGACGAACTCGCCAACCCCTGGCACGCCGCGTGGGCCAGTTTCATCTCCTTCACCGCCGGCGCGCTGCTGCCCCTGCTCGCGATCGTGCTGCCGCCGCCGGACTGGCGGCTACCTGTCACCGTCGTGTCCGTACTGATCGCGCTCGTCGGCTGCGGCTGGGGCAGCGCCCGTCTCGGCAACGCACCAGCCCGCCCCGCAATCATCCGCAACGCAGCCGGCGGCGCCATCGCGATGACAGTGACTTACGCGGCCGGCGCGCTGCTGGGTGCTACCGGTGTGTGACCGATACGCCTTCACGCCCGCTTCCCAAGCGCGAGGTCACCCGGCCCTCCGCCTCGGGCAGCAACACGCCAGCGCAACGGCGACCGCACGCACCAGCCCGGCCCGCAGCGCTGCGTGCGAGCCTGCGACGTTGCAGGTCAGAACGGCCAACACGGTTACGGGGAGAATGAGTTGCTGCACCACGTCGCGCCTGGAGTGCCGAGAGTGAAGCAGTCAAACAGACCGCGGCGCGCAGCGCCGTTATCCTCGCCCGACGGAACCCGGCTCCCCGGCTGGCGGATTACGCCTGTCACGGGGCTCCGATCGGCTTCGGCCCGTCCAATGTGCCCGTGGTCAGAAACCTTTCCACGCGCTCCAGGTACGGGCCGATGTCGATTCCCTGCGCGGTCAGCCAGTCGTCCGCGTAGTACTTCTCCACATAGCGCTCGCCCGGATCGCACAGCAGGCCGACCACGCTGCCCTGCTCACCGCGCTCACGCATCTCGGAGATGATCCGGAACGCCGCCCACAGACCGGTTCCGGTGGAGGCGCCCGCCCGGCGTCCCAGGAGGCGCTCCAGGACGCGTACGCACGCGATCGACGCCGCGTCCGGGACCCGCATCATCCGGTCGATCGCTCCTGGTACGAAGCTCGGCTCCACTCGCTGCCGCCCGATACCCTCGATCCTCGAGCCCGTGCCGGTCGTCGCCTGCGGGTCGCCGTCGCGCCATCCCGGGAAGAACGCCGAATTCTCCGGATCGGCCACGCAGATCCCGGTTGTCGCCTGTGCGTACCGTACGTAGCGGGCCAGCGTCGCCGATGTGCCCCCCGTCCCCGCCGTGGCCACGATCCAGCTCGGCACGGGATGACGCTCCGCGGTCATCTGCCGGAAGATCGACTCCGCGATGTTGTTGTTGCCCCGCCAGTCCGTCGCCCTCTCCGCGTACGTGAACTGGTCCATGTAGTGGCCGCCCGTTTCCCGGGCCAGCCGCGTCGCTGTCTCGTACACTCCGGACGGGTCGTCCACCAGGTGGCACCTGCCGCCCTGGAACTCGATCAGCTCGACCTTCGCCCGTACCGTCCCGCGGGCCATCACGGCCACAAAGGGGACACCGATCAGTCGAGCGAAGTAGGCCTCCGAGACAGCCGTCGACCCGCTGGACGCCTCGATCACCGGACGACCCGGTCGGATCCATCCGTTGCACAGGGCGTACAGGAACAGTGAGCGGGCCAGGCGATGCTTCAGCGAGCCCGTCGGATGTGTCGATTCGTCCTTCAGATAGAGGTCGACGCCCCAGTCCGCCGGGAGCGGCACTGACAGCAAATGGGTATCTGCGGACCGATTGGCGTCGGCATGGACCTTCGCCACAGCCTCGCTCAACCAGCGGCGGTACCCTGGATCGCTTCGGTCGATGTCCAGTTCCTCCGCGTCCAGGGCCGGTGGCGCGGCGGGCGGGGTCTGCTCGGTTCTGTGCATGAGGCCAGGTATATCCGCTCGACTGCCTCAAACGGACACTTGAGGTATCTCCGTACACCGGCTTGGACGCGGGCAGCGAACCTGCGATGGCTCGGCGGTCGTACTCTGGAGGCATGACCACCGTCCCCGGCCCGGAAAGCCCGCTGGGCGCCGACTCCGTCACAGAAACCGGCCGTGAAGATCCGCCGGTCGCAGCCGAAGCCGTGCTCTCTTCTCCACGTCCCGCGCCGACCGCCGGACTTGTCTTCGACGACCCGCTGGACCGGCCCTCGGCTGACGACTCCGACCGCGGCTGGGGGGAGGGGCTCTCCGGGGTCGGAACCATGGACGACGACTTCGCCCGCTTCCTCAACGAGAAGCCGCCCCACCACCTCTGAATCCGCGTCGTATTCCGATCAGAACGTTCCGGCCCGTCTGCCGCCGCCGGGAACGCCGTCCCGACGACGCCACCGAGTGGTTCCCGGTACCGGCGCGCGGCGCCACCGGAGCGTCGCAGATGTCGCGCCGTAGTGTGATCTCCTCGACTTCGGCCGCCTTCTCCTTCACCTCCGCTGGCTTCCTCTAGGCCGCCTGCCGCGCCAGGTAGCGAGACATCGGCAGGACCATCGGGAAGTACACGACCGCCGTGACCGGAAAGGTCGGGCTCGCGCTCACCACCGAACCCCGCTGGATCCGAACGCCAGCTACCAACTCGCCCTTGTCGTTCACCGTGCACCGGCTTTTGAGACAGGACGAGTACCCAGCGAGGTCCCTCATACCGAATGCTCCGACGAGCGGGTTGCTCGCGCCGTTGATTACCGAGTTCACGACGTCGGTGAACGCCGCACCGATGACGATCGCGACCGCCGGATCGATCACGTTCCCGCGTATGACGAATTCCTTGAACCCTGCCACCAGGCGCGGCTTGCTCGTGTCGGTCATCGAAGTGCCTCTCACCGGAGGCCGGTGTGTCGGAACGATGGGTTCCGCCATCCGGGACAGTCGGGGATCGTGGTGTCCAATCCCCTTCCACGAACGGCTGATTCAGCACAACGTCACCGCCAAGGGCGACGACGCCGCAGCTCCGGAGAGCGCGGCGGCCGTACCGCGCGGCACGGCGAGTACGACCAGTGCGCCGCTCGCCTGGCTGCCCTCGGGGAGATCGACGGCAGGAGAGGGCACGGGCCGTCCTGGCAATGCGACCACGGTGACACCCGTGGCCACGATCCGTGCCCTGGCCAGTACGTCCACGCGGTCGCCGGGGTGGAGCAGCGCCACGACCGCCGCGTCCGCGATGCGTACCGGCGCTTTGACGAGATCGCGGGCCATGTGGTGGACGGCGGCGGTCGCAGGGCCACGGGGCGCGGCCGACGGATGCCGGGGCGCGGCACCTTGAGCGGCGGACGCCGCCAGTACCGCGGCCGTCACTGTGAGCAGGGCCGCTACCGATCGCCCCCTACGCCGTAACGCCCGGCGCAGGAGGCGTCTGCTGCCCCGGCCGCCTGCCCGAATCGGTGGGAAGGCAGGCACGTCACAGCGCGGTGGCGTATACGGCTGGGGCGCGGTGAGACCGGGGCCACCGGCCATGGTGGATCCCCCCTCTGGAGAGGAGGACAGGGCTGAGGGCGAAGAGGGAACGAACGCATGCACGAGAACACCGCCTGACACGAGAGGGGACGACCGCACACCAGTCGACGCATCCACCATCGCGCATCTCCCGGACAACCCCGGGAGCGCTGTGGACAACCCGGCGGTTGTGGAAAAACCGGCCGCCCGCAAGCGTGAACGGTCAACGGCTCACACTCCCCCCGCCGGGTCTGCGTGCCCCGCTACGGCAGAGAGATTCCCGGATCCTGTCCACCCAGTGGATTCACGCACAGACAGTTCCGCTCGTCGCTGTCCGGCAGTGCGCGGATCACGTTGAAGAGCACCCCGCGCAGGCGCCCGACGTTGGCCGCGAACACCTCCAGGACCTCCTCGTGAGAAACGCCCTCGCCGGTGTCGGCGCCCGCGTCCAAATCGGTGACCAACGTCATCGACGTGTAGCAGAGTCCGAGTTCGCGGGCGAGCACCGCCTCGGGATGCCCCGTCATCCCGACGACCGACCAGCCCTGCGCCGCGTGCCACAGCGACTCGGCGCGGGTCGAGAAACGCGGCCCCTCGACGACGACGAGCGTCCCGCCGTCCACCGCCTCCCACCCGCCGATCCGTGCCGTATCCACTGCCGCCCGCCGCCCCACCGGGCAGTACGGGTCGGCGAACGTCACATGAACCACGTTCGGCACCTTGCCGTCGGCTCGCGGTTCACCATCGAAGTACGACTGCGCGCGTGACTTAGTGCGGTCCACGAGCTGGTCGGGCACCAAGAGGGTGCCGGGGCCGTAATCGGCGCGCAGGCCGCCGACCGCACACGGACCGAGTACCTGGCGTGCGCCGACCGAGGCGAGCGCCCACAGGTTGGCCCGGTAATTGATCCTGTGCGGCGGCAAGTGGTGTTTGCGGCCGTGGCGCGGCAGAAAGGCCACCCTGCGGCCGGCCACGTCGCCGATGAACAGCGAGTCGCTCGGAGGGCCATAGGGCGTGTCGACCGTGATTTCCATCACATCATCAAGAAATGAATAAAAGCCTGACCCGCCGATGACGCCGATCTCGGCTTGTACCTGTGTCCCACTGCTGCTCTGCACCATGCGCTCACCCTATTCCGGGCACAGGAACGCTATGAACCCCCGTCGCCGAAACGACGGGGGCTCAGGATCTTCGGCCGCCGGAGGAGCGTCAGGTGCCGCTCATGCCGCCGAGGTGCTGCTCGAAGACGAGGATGACGTGCCGGACGAAGAACCCGACGACGTGCTGCTGCTGTCGGAGGACTTGGTGTCCGAGGTGCTGCCGCTCTTGGCCGCCGGGGTGCTGGCTGAAGACGAGCCGCGGCTGTCGGTCCGGTAGAAGCCGGAGCCCTTGAACACCACACCCACGGCCGAGAAGACCTTGCGCAGGCGTCCGCCGCAGTTGGGGCATACGGTCAGCGCGTCGTCGCTGAACTTCTGCACCGCCTCGAGGCCCTCGCCGCACTCGGTGCACTGGTACTGGTACGTCGGCACTTGCTCCTCCTGGCACTCTCACTCGTTGAGTGCTAACGAGCTTCAATAGTGCAGTATTTCCAGCCGCCAGTCCACCGCGACCGGCGGACGGTGACTGATCACACTCGGGACCACTACGTGCGAGGGTGACATCAGCCGCCCGTGCAGCCCTCTGAGCGCCGCCAGACCTGCGTGGTGTCGAAAAGTGGCACGACAACCCGCGTGCGATCCCACCCGATCGGGTGAGCAGCCCGGCCGTCGTAATTGCCACTGTCTGACCGAATCCGACCGATCCTTACAGTCAGGCTATTGCTTCGGTGCGGTGCCGACGCTACCCAGGCATCGGCCTGAGCACAGTCGGCGATCAGAACAGGGGACGACGCACGGGTCTGTTGTCCGGGCGAGCGCGCCCAGCAGGCCCGGCGTGCACCAGGCAACTTCGTGCACAGGTCGGCTAGGAGCGTGGTCATCGCTTTCCCCATGTTCTAGTGCTCGCCCAGCCACCCCGCCAGCTTGCCGCCCCGCCCCACCGCCCGCAGTCGGTTCTCCGCGGCGTCCCGTACCGGGTCGGTGGCCACGACGAGCAACTCGTCGCCCCGCCGCAGCACGGTCGTCGGCAGTGGGACGAAACTTGTGCCGTCACGTACCACAAGGGTGACTGCCGCGCCGGCGGGCAACCGCAGTTCGTCCACCTCGACGCCGTGCATACGAGAGCCGTCCGGGATGGCGACGGACAGCAGGTGGCCCTGGAGCCGTTCCAGGGGGGCGGATTCGATGCCGAGGTCGGCGGCGTCGCTCGCCACACCCTCGCCGAGCCGCAGCCACTTCGCCAGCCAGGGCAGCGTCGGACCCTGCACCAGTGTGTAGAAAATCACAAGTACGAAGACGATGTTGAAGATCCGCCTGCTGTCGGCGACGCCGGCCACCATCGGAATGGTGGCGAGCACGATAGGCACCGCGCCCCGCAGTCCCGCCCACGACATCAGCGCCTGCTCACGCCAGAGCACCCGAAACGGCAGCAGGCTGATCACCACGGAAGCGGGCCGCGCGACCACCGTGAGGAACAGCCCGATGACAATCGCGGGCACGATGTCGTCACCGAGTTCGTGCGGGGTGACCAGGAGGCCGAGGAGCACGAACAGGCCGATCTGCGCGATCCAGCCGAGGCCTTCGGCGAAACCGCGGGTCGCCGGCCGGTGCGGCAGCTTGGCGTTGCCCAGCACGAGGGAGGCGATGTAGACGGCGAGGAAGCCGGAGCCGTGCGCGATGGCGCCGGCCGCGTACGCGCCGACGGCGATGGCCAGTACGGCGATCGGATAAAGGCCGGAGGCGGGCAGCGCCACCCGTTTGAGACCGTAGGCGCCGACCCACCCGATCGCTATGCCGATCGCCGCGCCGATCGCCAGTTCCAAGGCCACCTCGCCGACCAGCTCGTACCAAGGAGCGACGGGACCCGTGGCGGAGAACGCCACCACCAGGATCACCACCGGTGCGTCGTTGAAGCCGGACTCGGCCTCGAGGACGCCGATCACCCGCTTCGGCAGCGAAACGTTTCGCAGTACGGAGAACACCGCGGCGGCGTCCGTCGACGAGACCACCGCACCGATGATCAGTGACTGGCGCCATTCGAGTCCCACCAGGTAGTGCGCGGCACCTGCTGTGATGAACACACTTACCAGGAGGCCGACCGTGGAGAGCACGGCGGCGGCCGGCATCACGGGTTTGATCTCCTCCCACCTCGTGCCGAGCCCACCTTCGGCCAGAATCACCACAAGTGCGGCGTAGCCCAGCACCTGGGTGAGCTGAACGTCATCGAAGGTGAAGCCGAACAGGCCGTCCTGCCCGATCGCGACGCCGATGCCGAGGTAGATGAGCAGCGTCGGCAAGCCGCTGCGCGAAGCGAGCCGCACAGCGACGACAGCGACCAGGAGCACCGCGGTGCCGATCAGCAGGATCTCGTTGAGGTGGTGGACAGTCAGGGGGTTGGTCCTTTCAACTTCGTTGCCTTACCTAATATTTTACTCTCTCTTGACGTTCCATGGTCCACTTCATGGTCACCCAGACGCCGCGTCCGACGGCAGCAAAGCGTGCGCCTATGGTTGCCCTTGCACAACGAGCACCATGATCACCGGTCCGCCCTGCCCCTCGAAGGACAGCGATGCCCGCACGGAAGAAGTCCCGCCGAGTACGCCTCATCGTGATCGCGATCGTGCTGCTGCTGGTGGGGGGCGCCGGATACGGGTCGTACTGGAGCGTCAGCACGGTGCGCGCCTCCTTCCCGCAGACCTCCGGCTCCCTGAAGCTCAAGGGCCTGTCCGCGCCGGTCGACGTCAAGCGTGACGGTAACGGCATCCCGCAGATCTACGCCGACACCGCGGCGGACCTCTTCCGCGCGCAGGGATTCGTCCAGGCGCAGGACCGCTTCTACGAGATGGATGTGCGCCGCCACCTCACCTCCGGGCGGCTGTCGGAGATGTTCGGCAAGGGACAGGTCGAGACCGACGCCTTCCTTCGCACCCTCGACTGGCACGGCGTCGCCCAGCGGGAGTACGACAGCAAGCTCGGCCCCGGCACGAAGAGGTACCTCCAGGCGTACACCGACGGTGTCAACGCGTACTTGAAGGACCACAGTGGCGCGGCGCTCTCCGTCGAGTACGCGGCCCTGTCCTTCCGGAGCAACTACAAACCGCAGCCCTGGACGCCGGTCGACTCCGTTGCCTGGCTCAAAGCGATGGCATGGGATCTGCGAGGCAACATGCAGGACGAGATCGACCGTGCCCTGATGACCAGCCGCCTGAGCCAGGCGCAGATCAAACAGCTCTACCCGGCATATCCGTACAGTCGCCATCATCCGATCGTTCACGGCGGGTCGGTCAATCGGATCAGCGGACGGTATGAACCGGCAGGATCGGGTGGGCCGCAGGGCCTCAACAGGTCCGTGGGCAGCCAGCTCGCCGGTATTTCCCAGATCATCGACCGGATGCCGGCGCTCCTCGGGCCGAGCGGCAGCGGCATCGGCTCCAACTCCTGGGTAGTGTCGGGGAAGCACACGACCACCGGTCAGCCGCTGCTGGCCAACGACCCGCATCTGGCACCGCAGCTACCGTCGCTCTGGTATCAGATGGGCCTCCACTGTCGCACACTGACCGAGGCCTGCCCGTTCGACGTCGCCGGTTACACCTTCTCGGGGATGCCCGGTGTGATCATCGGCCACAACCAGAACATCGCATGGGGCATGACCAATCTCGGCGCCGACGTCACCGACCTCTACCTGGAGAAGGTCAGCGCCGGTACGTATCTCTACGGCGGCAGGCAGAAGCCGTTCAAGACCCGCCAGGAAACCATCAAGGTGGCCGGCGGGAAGGATCGTACGATCACCGTTCGCTCGACCGACAACGGCCCGGTGATCTCCGACCGGAGCGACGAGATCCGCAACGTGGGCCAGGCCGCACCCGTCGCCGATCCACCGGGCGGCGTCAACAGCGGGTACGCGGTCACACTGAAGTGGACCGCACTCAACCCGTCGAACACCATGGACGCCGTCTTCGAACTGGACCGGGCGAGGAACTTCAAGGAATTCCGTGCCGCCGCATTCCACTTCGCCGTCCCGTCGCAAAATCTGATCTACGCCGACACCCAGGGGCACTTCGGCTACCAGGCGCCCGGCCAGGTCCCGATCCGCGCCAAGGACGTGGACGGCACCTACCCGGTGCCCGGCTGGGACCCGCGCTACAAGTGGACCGGATACATCCCGCCCGGGCAGATGCCGTACGCATACGATCCGGCGCTCGGCTACATCGTCACCGCCAACCAGGCGGTCATCGATCAGCGCACGTATCCGTACCTGCTGACCAGCGACTGGAGCTACGGAACCCGCAGCCAGCGGATCAACGACCTCATCGCGTCCAAGATCAAGGACGGTGGCAAGGTCTCGATGGACGACATGCAGTCGATGCAGAACGACGACAGCAGCGAGATCGCAAGGCTTCTCGTTCCGTACCTTCTGAAGATCGACATCAAGAACGACAAGGGTGACTACGTCCGCCACGCACAACAGCTGCTTGAAGGATGGGATTACAAGCAGGACGCTGACTCCGCCGGCGCCGCGTACTTCAACGCCGTGTGGCGCAACGTCCTCAAGCTCGCATTCGGCAACAAACTACCCAAGGAACTTCGCCCGAAGGGCCAGTGTCTACGGGTGCCGCCCGTCGGGCAGACCGGTCCCGTCGACGACCTGGACGGCAACAACGGCGCTGTCCAGGAGTGCGGCGAGCGTGATGCGGACGAGGCGCAGCCGGACGGCGGCGACCGGTGGTTCGAAGTGGTCCGCAGTATCATCCAGGTCCCGGACAACCCCTGGTGGACGATGTCCCCGACCGCCTTCTTCACCGGCGACACGAACAAGGCACACCACAGCACCCGTGACCGGTTGCTCGAGCAGGCCATGAAGGACGCCCGCTACGAGTTGACCGCGAAGCTCGGCAAGGACATCGGCACCTGGAGCTGGGGTCGGCTCCACAAGCTGGACCTGAAGAACCAGACGCTGGGGACCGATGGACCGGGCATCGTGAAGTGGATACTCAACCGCGGCCCCTGGCAGCTCAGCGGCGGCGAGGCTGCCGTCGACGCGACCGGCTGGAACGCGGCCGGCGGCTACGACGTCGTGTGGGTCCCGTCCATGCGCATGGTCGTCAACCTCCAGGACCTGGACAAGTCCCGCTGGATAAATCTCACCGGTGCCTCGGGCCACGCCTACAACGCGCACTACACCGATCAGACCGGGAAGTGGGCCAACGGTGAGTTGCTGCCCTGGTACTTCACTGATGCCCGGGTGGACGCGGCGGCGGAGCAGAAGATGGCGCTCACACCGTAATCGCGCACATGGAGCTTGAAGACGTCACCAGGTGCACGGAAGCGACGCCTGGTGACACAAAAACCGCACCAAATGTGTCGCAAAACGTCACCTCGTGAAGCGGTGCATCGCCGCAGGCGTGATCGCGGCGTCCACGAGGTGGTCGTGCGGCTCGCGCGGCACCGATTCGACCACCTCGTGCGCGTACAGCAGGAGGATGAACGGCGGAGGGGCGCCCATCCGCCGCAGTCGTGCGAGGACGCGGTCGTACGATCCTCCGCCGCGTCCCAGCCGGGCGCCGTGTGCATCCACCGCGAGCCCCGGAAGCAGCAGGACATGCGCCTCGGTGATGCTGTGGGGGCCGAGGCGTTCGCCGGTGGGTTCCAGAAGACCGCGGGGAGTGCGTTCCAGCGTGCCCGGGCCGCGGTACTCGGCCCAGTCCAGGTCGTTGTCGGCCAGCAGGACCGGCAGCAGGACGCGGGTACCGGCGTTCCGCAGGGCGCCGATGAGCTGCCGAGTGCCGGGTTCCGTGCCCATGGAGAGATAGGCCGCGACGGTCCCGGCGGTTGCCAGCTCCGGCAGGTCACGTACTCTCTGCCCCAACGCCACGCTCGCCGCCTGGCGTTCGTCGGCGGTGAGGCCGCGCCGGGCCTTCAAGAGGTGGGCCCGCAGTTCTGCCTTCCGCGCTCGGGCGTCGCTCATAGCACGCACAACGGTCGCCTATCCGTCACAATCAACCAGTCTTTCATCTTCCGCACATACTTGACCGCTATGGTGCACGTCATGATGCAATCACGTACTCGGATCAGCAAAGCTGTCATCCCTGCGGCCGGACTCGGCACGCGCTTCCTGCCGGCGACCAAGGCGACGCCCAAGGAGATGCTGCCGGTAGTTGACAAACCGGCGATCCAGTACGTCGTCGAGGAAGCCGTTTCCGCAGGGCTGTCGGATGTCTTGATGATCACCGGCCGCAACAAGCGGCCGCTGGAAGATCACTTCGACCGCAACTACGAGCTCGAAGAGGCGCTCACCCGCAAGGGTGACGAGTCCCGCCTCGCCCGGGTGCGCGAGTCCAGTGAACTCGCCACGATGCACTACGTGCGTCAGGGGGACCCCAAGGGTCTCGGACATGCCGTGCTCTGCGCCGAACCGCACGTGGGTGACCTACCTTTCGCCGTGCTCCTGGGCGACGACCTCATCGACCCCCGCGACCCGCTGCTCGCCCGCATGATCGACGTCCAGGAGCGGCACGGCGGCAGCATCGTCGCCCTCATGGAAGTCGACCCGTCGCAGATCCACCTCTACGGTTCCGCCGCGATAGTGCCCACCGACGAGGAGGACGTGGTCCGCGTCACCGACCTCGTCGAGAAGCCCGAGGTGAGCCAGGCGCCGTCCTCGTACGCCATCATCGGCCGTTACGTCCTCGACCCCGCGGTCTTCGAAGCCCTCAAGAAGACCGAACCCGGCAGGAACGGTGAGATCCAGCTCACCGACGCCCTGCGCGAGCTGTCGCGCCGCGACGACAGCGGCGGACCGGTGCACGGCGTCGTCTTCGGGGGGCGCCGTTACGACACCGGTGACCGCGGCGACTATCTGCGGGCGATTGTCCGACTGGCGTGCGAACGTGATGACCTCGGGCCCGATTTTCGGACCTGGCTGCGTTCGTACGTCACCGAGGAGATGCAAGAGTGAGTCACGGCGCCGACCGCGTATGGTCCGTCACCGAACATCTGGAAAGCATCCTGGGGCAGCTCACCCCGCTGGACCCGATCGAGCTCCAACTGCTCGACGCTCAGGGATGCGTACTGGTTGAGGACGTCACGGTGCCTGTCGCACTGCCGCCGTTCGCGAACAGTTCCATGGACGGATACGCGGTTCGGGTCGCCGACGTGACGGCCGCGACGCGCGAGCACCCCGCTGTACTGGACGTGATCGGTGATGTCGCGGCCGGCAGTGGCGCGTTGCCGACTGTGGGACCCGGTCAAGCCGCCAGGATCATGACAGGCGCCCCGCTGCCGCCCGGCGCCGAGGCGGTCGTGCCGGTCGAGTGGACCGACGGCGGTACCGGGCAGGGGCCCGTCACCGGCATGGCTCCGAGTAGCGCCGACCCGGCGGGGGCGAGCGGTGAGGTGCGCGTGCACCGGCCCGCGGAGGCCCGTCAGTTCGTACGGGCCCGCGGCAGCGATGTCGCCGCGGGCGAACTGGCGCTCGCGGCCGGCACCGTGCTCGGCCCGCCACAGATCGGACTGCTGGCCGCGATCGGCCGCGGTACCGTCACCGTACGGCCGCGTCCGCGGGCGGTGGTGCTCTCCACCGGGAGCGAACTCGTGCAGCCGGGCGACCCCCTCGGTCCCGGCAGCATCCACGACGCCAACAGCTTCGCGCTCACCGCCGCCGCGCGTGCCGCCGGTGCCATCGCGTACCGGGTCGGCGCCGTCGCCGATGAGGTCGAGACGCTGCGTGCCACCATCGAGGACCAGCTCGTCCGCGCCGACATCATCGTCACCAGCGGTGGGGTCAGCGTCGGCGCGTACGACGTGGTGAAGGAGGCACTGTCGACGCTCGGCGACTCCTTCGGGCAGGACGCGGAGGGTACCGCCGGGCACGTGGAGTTCCGGAGGCTCGCCATGCAGCCGGGTAAACCGCAGGGCTTCGGCCGGATCGGCCCGGACCGCATTCCGCTGCTCGCCCTGCCCGGTAATCCTGTCAGTGCCTACGTTTCCTTTGAGCTGTTCGTCCGACCGGCGATCCGCACGCTGATGGGTGCAGGCGCCGTTCATCGGGAAGTCGTACGAGCTGTGTGTGCGACGGCGGTCGAGGGGTCACCGGAGGGCAAGCGGCAGTTCCTGCGCGGGCGATATGACCGTACGACCGGTACGGTCACTCCTGTGGGTGGCTCCGGCTCTCACCTGGTGAAGGCGCTCGCACACGCCGATGCGCTGATGGTCGTACCGGAATCGGTCACCTCGGTCGCTGCGGGCGGCGAAGTCGACGTCATCCTGCTGGACTAGAACCGCGGACCCCGGGCTGGTGGGCCAGCGGGCCGGGCACTGCTGCGTGCCGGTACGGTGTCTGCCCAAGAAGACCGCACCGGGAGAACCATGAGCAGCGCCCAGCAGCACCTCACCCACCTCGACGAGGCCGGCGCGGCGCGCATGGTCGACGTCTCGGGCAAGAACGTCACCGCGCGCACCGCCAGGGCCACGGGACGCGTCCTCGTCGCCCCCCGCGTCGTCGAGCTCCTGCGTGGCGCAGGGGTACCCAAGGGTGACGCCCTCGCCACCGCGCGGATCGCCGGCATCATGGGTGCCAAGCGCACTCCCGAGCTGATTCCGCTCTGCCACCCGCTGGCCGTCTCCGGCGTCACCGTCGACCTCACGGTCACCGACGACGCCGTGGAGATCACCGCGACGGTGAAGACCAGCGACCGCACAGGCGTCGAGATGGAGGCGCTGACCGCGGTCGGTGTCGCCGCGCTCACGGTGGTCGACATGGTGAAGGCCGTCGACAAGGCGGCGGTGATCACCGACATCCGGATCGAGGAGAAGACTGGCGGGAAGTCCGGCGACTGGCACCGGTCATGACCGTCGTAGCGGGTTTGCGGGCGCTCGCCGTCACCGCGTCCAACCGTGCCGCCGCCGGGGTGTACGAGGACCGCGGCGGGCCGTTGATCGTCGCCGCCCTGGAGAAGCTTGGCTTTGCGGTGGACGGCCCGCGGGTCGTGCCGGACGGCGAGCCGGTCGGGGAGGTGCTGCGGGAGGCGGTAGCCGCGGCGTACGACGTGGTGGTCACCACCGGCGGTACCGGCATCTCACCGACCGATCGCACGCCCGAGGTGACCCGGGCGGTGCTGGACTACGAGATTCCCGGCATCGCGGAGGCGATCCGCGCGGCGGGGCGCGAGAAGGTACCGACCGCTGTGCTGTCCCGTGGCGTCGCTGGGGTCAGTAGTCGCACCCTGGTGGTGAACCTGCCCGGTTCCACCGGAGGAGTGAAGGACGGCCTGGCCGTACTCGCCCCGCTCGTCGTACATGCCGTTGATCAGATCCGCGGTGGCGATCACCCCAACGAGCACGTGGGCGACCACCCGCGTCACCGCCCGCACGATCACCCGAAGGGGCAACCGGATGATCGTAGGAACGATCATCCGACAAAGGATCATCCGAATTCCGTCACTGGGAGACCGAGCTGAACGGGTCCTGGCCGGCCGAGCTGGTGGACGGTGACGTCACCCTCCGCCCGATCCGGATGCGCGATCAGCGCGCCTGGCGCGAGGTCAACCGGCGCAACCGCGAGTGGTTGCGTCCCTGGGAGGCGACTGTCCCGCCCGCGCCGCCCGGTCATGTGGCGCAGCGACCCACCTATCGTCAGATGGTCCGACATCTGCGCGGCGAGGCCAGCGCCGGACGCATGCTGCCGTTCGTCATCGAGTACCAGGGGCGGCTGGCTGGTCAACTCACCGTAGCCGGAATCACCTGGGGCTCGATGTGCTCGGCGCACATCGGTTACTGGGTGGACGAGGCGGTCGCCGGTCGCGGGGTGATGCCCACCGCGGTGGCGCTCGCCGTGGACCACTGCTTCCGCCGGGTGGGGCTGCACCGCGTGGAGGTGTGCGTTCGCCCGGAGAACACCCCCAGCCGCCGTGTGGCGGAAAAGCTCGGCTTCCGCGAGGAAGGGCTGCGCCCGCGTTATCTGCATATCGACGGCGGCTGGCGCGACCATCTGGTCTACGCGCTGACAGCCGAGGAAGTACCGGAGGGGTTGCTGAACCGCTGGCACCAGGCAAGGCCGGACGCCACGCGGAAATAAAACTTTTGTTCGAAGATGAACTCAATCGGAAAAAATTCTCGGTATATCAGCCAGATCGTGCGACACACCGGCCCAAATTCCGTATGGCGTGTCTCGATCACCCCTAACGTGTAGCGAGTGAGCAGTAGCGGCCTCATCTACGCAGTCATCGTCGGGGCCTGGGCTGCCTACTTGGTGCCGATGTGGCTCCGTAGGCAGGACGAGCTCAACGAAGCGCGTCCGACGGAACGCTTCAGTACCGCCATCCGGCTCCTGTCCGGGCGAGCGGCGATGGAGCGGCGTGTCGCGAAGGCGCGAGGTGAGACCGTCGAGCCCCCAGCCGACGCAGTCGAGGACGACGACCCGGTACCGGCCGGGTACGTGGACGTCCGCAGCCTCGCCGTGCCCGCGACCGAGGTGCGGCGCCCCGCTGCACGCCCGGCCCCGGCGCTGCCGACCGCGTCCCAGAACGCGCCGAACCCCCGCGCCAAGGTCCTCGCGCGCCGCCGCCGCACGACCACCCTGCTCTTCCTCGCCTTCACCGCCGGCGCCATCGCCGCGGCCGTCGGCGGCGTCGCCCTGCTCTGGGCACCCGCCGTCCCCGCAGTGCTGCTCTCCCTCTACATCGGTCAGATGCGGCGCCAGGAGCGGCGGCGCTACGAGGTCCGGCTCGACCAGCGGCACGCCGCGGAGGCCGCGCGACGGCTGCGGGCCCGGCGCGCGCCGGCCGCAGCCCCGCCCGCGTCCGAGGAGCGCGAACCCGCCGCGTCGCCCCCCACCCCCGAGACGACCTCAGCCGCCCCCTCGCCGCGTACCGCCGACCGCCGCGCCCTGGTAGAGCAGACCGACCATGCCGAGTGGGTCGACCAGCAGCGCGCCCAGCAGACCGGTGACGACGGCTGGGACCCCGTACCGGTACCGCTCCCCACCTACGTCACCGCGCCGGTTGCCCCCCGAGCCCCCGGCGGCATCGATCTCGGCGCCCCCGACACCTGGAGTTCGGCGCGCTCCGGCACGACGCCCGCTGAGCCGGCCCCGCCCCGCGGCGGCGGCCAGCAGCCGCCCACTCGGCGCCCGCGTACCTCCCGCACGCCCCTCTTCGACCAGTACGCCGACCCCGACCGCCCCCGCGCCGCCAACGAGTGAGCCCGCCGTACCGGTCGAGCGCCCCTCGCCCACCAGCCGAATCGCGTTCACGACCACCCTCGCCGGGATGCTAGAGTTTTCCTCGTTGCAAGGGCCTGTGGCGCAGTCCGGTAGCGCACCTCGTTCGCATCGAGGGGGTCAGGGGTTCGAATCCCCTCAGGTCCACAATTAAACAAATAACTACAACTTCTGCTCAACGGCTTGTATGACGAAATCCCGTCCGATCATCAGATCGGGCGGGATTTGTCGCATCTGCGGTTTGGCTGCCCGGCCTCAGCGCAATCCGCCGTCCGGCTCCGGCGTGCGGGCCGACCCGCCCGTACGAACCGCTCACACCTCCGCCGGGAAGCGGTCGATGTTGCCCTCCACCCAGGAGCGCAGGTGGGCGAGAGGTACGCACGCGTCCTTACCGAGGGGAGTGAGGTCGTACTCGACCCGGAGGGGGACTTCGGGGAAGACCTCGCGGGTGATCAGGCCGTGGTCCTCAAGGCGGCGGAGGGTCTGGGTGAGGACTTTCGGGCTGATGCCCTGGAGGCGGGCGCGTAGGGCGCCGAAGCGCTGGGGGCCGGTTTCCAGGGCCCCGAGGGCGAGGGCGCTCCACTTGTTGGCGAGGAGGTCGAGCATGTCGCGGCAGGGGCACGCGGCGGCGTAGACGTCGAGGGGTCCGCGCGAGGAATCAGGCTTCATGCTGTGATGGTACCCAATGGGAACTTGTGGCCCTTGTGGGTAACCAGTTCCCATTGCCTACCGTGGAGGACGTGAACGAGACCACGCATCACGCCACAAAGCAGACCATGAGCGCCGTCGTCTACCGCAAGTCGCTGCCCATCGCCGATCCGGCCAGCCTGGAGGACGCCGAACTCCCGGTGCCCACGCCCGGTCCCCGCGACCTGCTCGTCCGGATCGAGGCGATCTCGATCAATCCCGCCGACGTCAAGGTGCGCGCCAACGCCGATCCCGGCGGCGGGCCGAAGGTGCTCGGCTACGACGCGGCGGGCGTGGTGATCGCGGTCGGCGACGGGGTGACGCTGTTCAGCCCGGGCGACGAGGTGTACTACGCCGGTTCGATCGACCGGCCCGGCACGTACGCGCAGTACCACGTGGTGGATGAGCGCATCACCGGCCACAAGCCGCGCAGCCTGTCGTTTCCCGAGGCCGCCGCGCTGCCCCTCGCGGCGATCACCGCGTACGAGACGCTGTTCGACCGTTTCCGGCTGAACAGTGAGAGCACCGGCACGCTCCTCGTACTGGCCGGCGCCGGTGGGGTGGGGTCCGTCCTCATCCAGCTCGCCCGCGCCCTGACCGGGCTCACCGTCATCGCCACCGCGTCCCGCCCCGAATCCCGCGCCTGGGCCCTCGACATGGGCGCGCACCACGTGATCGACCACCGCCACCTGGTCGACGAGGTGCGCGCGCTCGCCCCCGACGGTGTGGACTCTCGGTGTCACGGAGGTGATGGGGCCCACTACCGAAACGGTAGCGTTTCGATGTTAGGGCGGCTACCCTTCATGTGTACGAATACGTTTCGCCCTTCGCGTAACCGGCAAGGACAGTGCCACCGGTACGGACAACCCGACCAGCGCGCACGAGCACAGGCCAGCCGGCGCGAACAAGCAGGGTCGAGCAGGAGAAGGAGGCGGGGCATGCCGACCGAAGCACCCGCTCCGCGTCGTACGCGCCTGACTCCCGAACGCGAGCGGGAACTGTACGAGGCGGTGGTCGAGCTCCTGCGGGAGGTCGGGTACGAGGCGCTCACCATGGACGCGATCGCCGCCCGTACCCGGTCCAGCAAAGCCACCCTCTACCGTCAGTGGAAGGGCAAGCCGGAACTGGTCGCCACCGCGCTGCGGCACTCCAAGCAGGTGTCCTCCTCGGACATCGACACCGGATCGCTCGCCGGCGACCTGCATGAACTCATCCGCTGTCACGACGAGAACGACGTCAAGCGGGACCAGCAGCTGATGCGCGGCCTTGCGCACGCCGCGTTCCAGAACGAGGACCTGTTCCGCGCGCTGCGCGAACTGCTCATCGAGCCGGAACTGGCCAGCTTCCGGGCGTTGGTGCAGCGCGCCGTGGACCGCGGTGAACTGGCCGCGGACAACGCGGCGGGTGAGTTCATCCCGCACATGCTGTTCGGCAGTACGCTCGCACGCCCGATCATCGAAGGCGTGGACGCGGATCCCGAGTACAGCCACCGGTACATCGATGCGGTGGTCGTACCCGCGCTGCGGCTGTCGTAGGACGACAGGACCGGCGCACGCGATCGTCACCCGTACCAGCGTGATGAACGCCGACATGTCCGCGCCGCCCCCGATGGGAATTCGCCAGGCCCGGTTCCAGCTGTGTGTTCACAATTGAGTCAAGGTTCTGCCCATCGGTGTCAATTAGCGTGCGGGGACGTCACGTTCACCTCACAGCGGCCGCAAGCGGCCATTGCACCGCGAAATTCGGTTTAGCATCTGGTGACATCACGGGAATCATGTGCACCGGGGGAAACCGATGGCACCGAAGACACTTCCCCCGGGCGCCGCCGAGCGGCTGCGGGCGGCGGTCGTGGCGGCCTGCGTCGCGGCGCTGGCGTTCTGCGTGGGGGATGCGATCGCGCGGCAGTACCCGTTCGGGTGGCGCACGCGCAATGTGAACGACCTCGGCAACCAGTACGTCCCGTACCACGTCCATCTGTGGGACCTGCTGCACGGCAAGGCTGACGGCGGCTTGCTGCTCAACTGGCAGTCCGGTTACGGCACCAGCTTCCTGCCGGACCTGGGCACGTACCTCACCAGCCCCTTCGCACTGCTGGTCGGTGTCTTCCCGCGTGATCGCATCGATCTCGCGCTCTACGTCATCACCGTGCTGAAGACGGCGTCGGCCGCCGCCGCGATGACCTGCTTACTGCTGGCGCTGCGCCCCGGCCGCTGGTGGGCGGCCGGCCTGCTCGGCACCTCGTACGCGCTGTGCGGCTGGACGCTGATGCTGGCCTCGTACAACCCCATGTGGCTGGACGGCCTGATCGCCTTCCCGCTGCTGTGCCTGGTGGGGGAGTGGGCCAGGGCCGGGCGGCGGCCGATCGTGTCGGTTCTGGTGGTCGCCCTGTGCTGGACCGCCAACTTCTATTCCGCTTACATGGCCACGGTCGGCGCCGGCCTGGTGTTCATCGCCCGCCTGCTCACCGACACCGGATCCGCCACTCGCCGCAAGCTGTCCTCCGCCGGGCGGGCCGCGATCAGCCTCGTCCTCGGCATCGGCCTGACGGCCCCCCTGCTGCTCCCCATCGTCGAGGGCGCGCACCTCGCATACCCCCTGCCGGTGGAGGAGTTCGAGCCGACCTCGTGGTACGACCTGCTGACCCGCCTACTGCCGGGGACGTACGGTTTCGAGACCCCCTCCACGTACATCGACACCGGGGCGCTGCTGCTCGCTCTCGTGCTGCCTTTTCACCCGGCGGTGCCGCGCCGCACCCGTGCCGTGTGGACGGTCCTGGCGGTCGCGGTCACCGGGTCGTTGCAGTGGGGGCCGACGCATGCGTTCTGGCACGCTTTCACCTCGCCCAACGGCAGCCAGTACCGGCAGACCTTCGTGCTCAGCGGAGTGCTGGTGATCGTCGCCTGGCTGGCGGTCGCGCACGGACTGCCCGGCAGGCGCCAGGTCGCCTGTGGCGCCGGGGTGATGACCGCCCTCGTGGGCATCGGCGCGATCGGAGCCGAGCGCGGTCTGGCCGGCGTGGGTGCGTACCCTGGTGCCGCGCTGGGCCTGGTGGCCGTGGTGGGCGCGCTCCTGCTGCTGCGCCGCGCCGAGCGGGTACGGCGCACGCTGCCGGCGGCGATCGGCATCGGCCTGCTGTTCACCACCCAGTTCGCACAGTCCGCGCTCAGCAACGCCTGGACGGACGGCAAGCGCGAGGCCGCCTTCGACGACTACGCGGTGTGGGGCCAGCGCCACCAGTGGCAGTACGAGACGATCGCCGCGGCCGATGGCTGGCCGGCGTACCGAACCGAGCCGGGACGCGAACAGACCGTCGGCAACGACCCGCTGGTGGTCGGCGGTCAGGGAGCGCAGTACTACAGCAGTCACACTCCCGAGGTGTGGACGCGCACGCTGACCGCACTCGGCGGCGGCTGGACGTCACGCGGCCGGTCCCTGCAGAACCTGGACAACCCCGTCACGGACGTGCTGTTCTCGGTCGGCGCCCGGCTGCACTCCCCGATCGACCCCCACCAGCGTGGCGCCGCGCCGCAGACCGCCCCGCCGACCGTGACCCGGGAGCAGGTCCCGCCGCTGGTCACCGTGCACGCGCCGGCCACCGCCCCGTACGGCCGGTCGCCGTACCGCAACCAGGAGCTGCTGCTCGGCAGCCGCGTCTACACCACGCCCGGCGCTTTCCGGCTGCACGACAGCCAGGGCCGTGCTGTGGACAGCGGTCCGGACGGGTTCCGGGTCACCGGCAGCCATGGTGACTGGAAGAGCAGCATGTACAAGCTGGAAGCGTCGTGTCCGGCGGGTGATCGGATCTTCCTGTGGTCGCCGAACCTGATGGGCAACGTGCATCTCACCAGGGAGCAGCCGGTGCGGTTCGTGGGGCGCGCACCATCGCACCGGGCGCCGGTGCAGCCGCTCGGTACGGCCCCGGCCAACGGGCGGTTCACCGCGTGGGTTCGGGTGCTGGAGCCCGGCACGCTGGAGGCCGACGGCATCGGCTGCCTGGATCTGAGGCGGCTGGCGGCGGCGGAACGGGGGCTCGCGGCGGGCGCGGCGACGCGGGTGGATGTCACGGATGACGGGATCAGCGCGCAACTGCCCCCGGGCTCCCGCGGTTTCGCGGTGATCTCCACGCCGTCCATCAAGGGGTGGGGCTGCGCGGCCGACGGTGCCTCGCATCGGGTGGAGTCGTACCTCGGCCTGCTGTCGGTGCCGCTGGACGGGCGTACGACACGCGTGTCGTGCACGTTCACGCCGCCCGGGCTGCGCCTGGGTGAGGCGGCGTGCGGGGCGTCGCTGCTCGGGGTAGCGGGGCTGGCGGCGTACGAGTGGTGGCGGCGGGCGCGGCGGCGGTCTTCCGGGGCCGGCGGCACGGATGACGGTGGCTGGAACGCCGGCGGTTCGGCGAGCGGTGGTTCGGTGAGCGGTGGTTCGGTGAGCGGTGGTTCGGTGAGCGGCGCGGAGGACGATGCCACACCGCGGAGGGCGGGGGCGCTGGTCGAGGACCGCGTGGTCTGAGGGTGAGCCGGGGTCACTCCGTGGGGTGACCCCGGCTCACCCCACGGAGTGATGCGACGCCGCTCCGAAGAGTGATGCGACATCACAGGAGAGTGACTTGGCCGTCAGGCCAGCACCGGCTGCTGCGGGCCGCCGCGTTCGAAGCTCAGCAGCCAGCGCTTGCGCTCGAGGCCGCCGCCGTATCCGGTCATGCTGCCGTTGGCACCGATCACGCGGTGGCACGGCACGATGATGCTGATCGGGTTCTTGCCGTTGGCCAGGCCGACCGCGCGGGAGGCGCTCGGTTGCCCGAGGGACACGGCGAGTTCGCCGTACGAGACCGTCGCGCCGTACGGGATCTCGCACAGCGCCGCCCACACGCGTTGCTGGAACGGCGTGCCCGAGAGCGTCAGTTCGAGGTCGAAGCTGGTGCGGTCGCCGGCGAAGTAGGCGTCGAGCTGCCGCGCGGCCTCGGCGAAGGCGGGCAGGCTGTCGTCGCGCGGACCGAAGGTCTCCTGGGCGGGGCGGTGGCGCTGGCTGGTCATGTAGAGCCCGGCGAGCGCGCCGTCCCGGGCGGCGAGGGTGAGCGGGCCACAGGGGCTGTCCACGACCGTGTGGACGGTGGTCGTCATCGCGAAGTGCCTTTCAGGGTGGGTGAACCGGAGGACAGAAGGGTGACATCGTCGCCCGGCAGAGTGTTGATGGGGTGATCGCCCGTCGCCCACAGATACTGCGTGGCGTACGCGCGCCACGGCTGCCAGGCGGCGGCATGTCCGGTGAGGGCCGCGGGCGTGGTCGGCAGCCCCAAGGCGCGGGCGGCGTGACGTACGCCCAGATCGGTCGGCAGGAAGGCGTCGGGGTCGCCGAGCGCGCGCATCGCGATCGCCTCGACGGTCCACGGACCGAAGCCGGGCAGTGCGGCGAGGTGTGCGCGGGCTCGCTGCCAGTCGCTGCCGACATCCAGGTCGAGTTCGCCGCCGACCAGCGCCCGTACCAGCGTGGCCAGGGTGTTTCTGCGGGTCTGCGGCATCGCCAGCTCGGCCGGGTCGTGGTCGGCCAGCGCCTCGGGGGAGGGGAAGAGGTGGGTGAGGCCGCCGACGGGATCGGCGACCGGTTCGCCGTACGCGCGGACCAGCCGGGCCGCGAGGGTACGGGCCGCCGCCGTCGAGACCTGTTGGCCGAGGACGGCGCGCACCGCGAACTCCGGGCCGTCCGCGACCCGCGGCACCCGCCGCCCCGGTGCCTTGGCGACCAGCGGCGCCAGCACCGGGTCCGCGCCGAGCGCCGCGTCCACCGCGAGCGGGTCGGCGTCGAGGTCGAGCACGCGGCGGCAGCGGCTGATCGCCTGCCCGAGGTCGCGCCAGTCGGCGAGCCAGAGCCGGCAGGCGATGTGGTCGGGTTCCGGCCGCAGTGAAGCGATGCCGGTGCCGTGCGGGAGGCGCAGAGTGCGCCGGTATGCGCCCCCGTACCACTCCTCCACGCCGGGAACGGCGGTGGCCACCAGGTGTCCGAACAGGTTGTCGGGGGTAAGGGGGCGACGGAAGGGCAGCCGCAGCGCGAGCGTGCCGGTCGTGGCGGTCGGGCGACCCTTGGCGACACGGGTACGCAGCTCGCTCGGGGAGAGGGCGAAGACCTCGCGGACGGTGTCGTTGAAGGCGCGGATGCTGGTAAAACCGGCCGCGAAGGCGATCTCGCCCATCGGCAGTGACGTGGTCTCGATCAGCAGCCGGGCGGTCTGCGCGCGCTGCGACCGCGCGAGAGCGAGGGGACCGGCGCCGAGTTCGGTCAGGAGCTGCCGTTCGACCTGGCGCTCGCTGTAGCCCAGGCGCGCGGCCAGCCCCGGTACGCCGTCGCGGTCCACCACCCCGTCGGCGATCAGTCGCATCGCGCGGGCGACGAGGTCGGCGCGCTCGTTCCACTGCGGTGAGCCGGGGCTGGCATCCGGGCGGCAGCGCTTGCAGGCGCGGAAACCGGCCTGCTGCGCGGCAGCCGCACTCGGGTAGAAGGTCATATGGCCGACCTTCGGCGGTACGACCGGACAACTCGGCCGGCAGTAGACACGTGTCGTCAGCACCGCTGTGAAGAACCACCCGTCGAACCGGGCGTCCTTCGACCGGACGGCGCGTACGCAGGCATCGAAGTCCGTATGCACCTCACCAGGATCGCCCCTCGTCACGCGGCCGGTCTGGCGGAAATCCGACGTGGACGTGGGCGGTGGAAAGTCGGTCGCCCGGTCGGGAGGCCGGGTGGTCGGGAGGCCGGGCGGTCGGTCAAGCGGCCCGTCAGTCGGTCACCTGGCTTGCCGGTTCGTACTCCAGGTCCTGGTACTCGGGGTGCTTGGCCAGCCAGCCCTGGACGAACGGGCAGATCGCGATCACCTGCAGGCCCTGGACGCGCGCCTGGTCCAGGGCGGTACGGGCCAGCGTGGAGCCGATGCCGCGCCCCTCGTACGCCTCGCCGACCTCGGTGTGGATGAACGCGATCAGCTCTGGGGTGCGGATGTACGTGGCCACGCCCGCGACGTCCCCGCCGATCCTGGCCTCGTACTGCCGATGGTGCGGGACGTCGACGACGGTGACATCGCGGTCGCCGGTCATGAGCGGTAGCCCTCCACGGTGGAGGAGGGGCGTACGCGGGCGGCGCCCGGGTCCTCGCCCGCCTCGGTCAGGGCGCGGCGCTGGCGGAGCAGGTCCCAGCACTGGTCGAGCTCGCGTTCGAGGTCGGCGAGCCGTTCGTGTTCTGTGGCGCCGTCGATGCCGCCTTCGGCGAGCAGTTCACGCAGCATCTTCTCGTCAGCGACCATCTTGCTGATTCGGTCGAGGATGGCGTGTTCGGCGTCGGCGTCATGAGGCTGTTGCACGGTGGTCCTCCCGATCCGGTGTTACGGCTCCACTCTCGCAGGTCGTGCGGCGTGGCGCTCGGCGCGGGGGCGCGGAGGCCCATTCCTCGCGGGGGCGGGAGTGCGGCGATGGTGCGGAGGCGGGCGAGGTGGCTCTCGGGGTGCCAGGCGACGCGGCCGTCGCGGCGCGGGCAGGAGGCGGCGCTTGCGTGAGAAGCGCAGTGCTGACGGGGGTGCCGGACGCCTCGGCCAGCTCCTCCACGCGGTATGCCGTTCCCCGGTCCCGTTTTCGTCCACGCGGCCAGCCTGTGTGCCGGGGAAACGGGTGCCGCGTGTCCTACCGGTCGGTAGCAACTTCGAACCAGCCACTACCGTGGGTAACTCCAGGTGGCCTACAGTCCGACTGTGTGCCAGTGGTTGCTGGTGCGGTTGATCGGTGGATTGACCGGTCCGCCGGCCGTGGGGACCATCCGTGGCGGGTTGACCGGCGGTGGACCGGGGCCGCCGGTGGATTGACCGGCGGGGTGACCGGTGGGATACCTCACGGTGGGCACGGGAGGCGGCGATCGCGGGACGCGAGGAAGGGTGGTGCCATGGACGGCGGCTTGGAACACGTGCGGGTGGCAGTGATCGGGTCCGGGTTCGGTGGTCTGGGGGCCGCGGTGAAGCTGCGGCGGGAGGGAGTCACGGAATTCGTGATCCTGGAACGCGCCGACTCGGTCGGCGGTACCTGGCGGGACAACGGCTACCCGGGCTGCGCCTGCGACGTACCCTCCCACCTCTACTCCTTCTCCTTCGCGCCCAACCCGGAATGGCCCCGGGCCTTCTCGGGGCAGGAGCACATCCGCGCGTACCTCGAACGGGTGACGGACACGTTCGGGCTGCGGCCACACCTGCGGTTCGGCGCCGAGGTGCAGCGGGCCCGCTGGGACGGTGACGCACAGCGCTGGCACCTGGCGACGGCGGCCGGAGAACTGACCGCCGACATCGTGGTGTCCGCCACCGGGCCGCTGTCCGACCCGAAGATCCCGGACATACCGGGGATCGAGAACTTCCCGGGGCGGGTCTTCCACTCCTCGCGCTGGGACCACGACTACGACCTGCGGGGCAAGCGGGTGGCGATGGTGGGTACGGGCGCCTCGGCGATCCAGATCGTGCCGTCCATCCAGCCCGAGGTGGGGAGACTGACTGTCATCCAGCGCACGCCGCCGTGGGTGATGCCGCGTGTGGACCGGCCGATCGGTGCCGCCGAACGCTGGCTGCACGGCAGGATCCCCAGCACGGCCAAGGCGCGGCGCGGCCTGCTCTGGGCGATCCGGGAGTTCCAGGTCGGCGCGTTTGTCAGGCGGCCGGGACTGATGAAGGCTGCGGAGCGGATCGCCCGCAACCATCTGCGGCGGTCCATCGAGGACCCGGCGCTGCGGGCGCGGCTCACGCCCGACTACACGATCGGCTGCAAGCGCATACTGCTGTCGAATGCGTATTATCCGGCGCTCGTGCAGCCGAACACCGAGGTCGTCACGTCGGCACTGGCCGAGGTGCGCGGCTCGTCGGTGGTGACGGCGGACGGCACCGAGCGGGAAGTCGATGCGATCATCTTCGGAACCGGCTTCCACGTGACCGACATGCCGATCGCCGACCGGGTGATCGGCGCGGACGGCCGGACGCTCGCCGAGCACTGGAAGGACGGCATGGCCGCGCTGCGCGGCTGCGCTGTCGACGGGTTTCCGAATCTTCTGTTCATCATCGGGCCCAACACCGGCCTCGGGAACAGCTCGATGATTCTGATGATCGAATCATCGCTCAACTACGTCGCCGATTATCTGCGTACGTTGTCGCGCACGGGGGCGGCGGCGCTGGACGCCAAGCCGGCTGCGGTCGCCGCGTGGAACTCCGAGATGCGGCGCCGCGCCGTCCGTACGGTGTGGAACACCGGCGGCTGCACGAGCTGGTACCTGGACGCGAACGGTCGCAACACCACCGCGTGGCCGGGCACGACAGCGGAGTTCCGGCGGGCTACCCGGCAGGTGAAGCTCTCGGAGTACGAACTGCTGGTCCCGGCCGACGACCGCGCCAAAGCCTCTGGGGTGGTGTCATGAGCGTGCCGTACGAGCGGGTGCCCGCACGCTGCGAACTGACCGCGGTCTCCGCGGACGGAACCCGTATTCATGTGGAGGAGTACGGGCGGCCCGACAGTCCGACGGTCGTACTGTCACATGGATGGACCTGCTCCACGCTTTTCTGGGCGCCGATCGTCCGCGCGCTGTCGGCCGATTTCCGGGTTGTCGCATATGACCAGCGTGGTCACGGTCGCAGCGCTGCGCCCGCCACCCGCCAGGGTTACGGAACCGGCTTATTGGCCGATGATCTGCAAGCCGTGCTGGAGGTCACCCTCCCGGACGGTGAACGGGCCGTGCTCGCGGGTCACTCCATGGGCGGTATGACGATCATGGCGGCGTCCGGACGCGCGGCCGTCCGTAGCCGCACGGCCGCGGTGCTTCTCGCCAGCACCGGCAGCGGGCGGCTCCTCGGTGCGGCCGAAGTACTGCCTCCGCGCTTCGGTTCTCGGTGGCTGCGACGGTTCTTCCACCGTCAACTGCTGGTTTCGCGCATGCCGCTCGGACCGGTGACTCGGCTGTCCAAGGCGGCACTGAAGTACGGCGTGCTGGCCGCCGGATCGACGTCCGAGCAGGTGGCGTTCACGGCGCGGATCGTGCACGCCTGCCAGGCGCGGCAGCGGTCGGCATGGGGCCGGGTACTCGCCGTACTCGACCTGGACGCAGAACTCGGGGCGCTCACCGCTCCCACCGCGGTCCTGGTCGGCACCGCCGACAGACTCACCCCCCAAGCGCACGCCCGTGGAATGGCAGCGGCCCTCCCCGACTGCGTGGGCCTGACCGAACTGCCTGGCCTCGGCCACATGACGCCGATCGAGGACGCGTCGGCGGTCGAGGCGGCGATACGGAAACTGGTGTCCGATCACCTGACATCGGACCATCCGAAGTCGGCTGGTCGTACGTCGGATCGTACGAAGCCGGACCGGATGACGTTGCCCGGCGGTCAGGTCGGCGGTTCTGCCCCGGCTGCCGCCGCAGTCGCGGCTGGAACCGCCGCCGCGGCCGTGACCGAAGCCACGCCCGACGAGGAGGAGAAAAGCGCATGAGCGGATCATCGTTGGACGGTCAGGTCGTGGTGGTCACCGGTGCGGCTCGCGGAGTGGGTGCGCTGCTCGCGCGCAAACTCGCCGCTCGTGGCGCCCGCCTCGCCCTGGTCGGCCTGGAACCCGATGAACTGAGGAACGTCGCCGCGTCACTCGGCGCCGACGTGGCCACGTGGACCGCGGATGTCACCGACCGGGAGACGATGACGAAGGTCGCCGGGGAGGTTGTCGCGCACTTCGGCCGTGTCGACGTCGTCGTCGCCAACGCCGGGGTGGCGACCGGCGGTCCGTTCCTCGACTCCGACCCCGTCGCGTTCGACCGGGTGATCCACGTCAACCTGCTGGGCAGCGTCGTCACCGCCCGCGCGTTCCTGCCCGCGCTGATCGCCTCGCGCGGCTACCTTCTGCAGATAGCATCGCTCGCCGCGATCACCCCCGCGCCGATGATGGCCGCGTACTGCGCGAGCAAGTCGGGCGTGGAGGCTTTCGCACACTGCCTGCGTGCGGAAGTCGGGTACAAGGGTGTCAAGGTCGGCGTTGCCTACCTGAGTTGGACCGACACCGACATGGTGCGCGGGGCCGACGAGGACGAGGCGCTGCGCCACTTGCGCGCCCGGCTGCCGTGGCCGGCCAACCGTACCTACCCCCTGGACCCCGCAGTCGACCGCCTCGTGGCCGGAATCGTACGACGATCGCCTCATGTGTACACGCAGTGGTGGCTGCGCGGCATGCAGTCCGTACGCGGCTACCTGCCGGCGCTGCTCGGCGGTGCGCTCGTACAGCGCGAAATGCGGCGCGCGGAACCGGCGCTGGCGCGCAACGCGGGTGTGCGGCGGGGTCTTGTCGGCCGCGGAGGGGCCGCAGACGAGGCGGCGCGATCGTCGATGCATCACACTCCGTGACCGTAACCGCCTGCTGACCTGGGGTTATTGTCCCAGGGTGCGAGCATCATCCCCTCATGTAAGTCTTGTCGAGGCCCCATCCCCACAACTCCAGGAGGAGTAACCATGGGTGCTTTCGACCAGTTCAAGGACCAGTCCGAGAAGGTCGCGGACCAGGCCAAGGAAGCCCTCGGTAAAAAGCGCCGCAAGGGCGGCGCCGCCCAGGGTCCGGAGCAGATGGGTGCCGAGCGCGGCATGCGGCAGGACCAGCGCGGCCGCGGTTCCGACTCCGAGAAGCGTGCGCCGCAGCGCATGCGGGACGCGGAGTCCGGCCTGGACGAGAACGACTGGGCCTGACGCCGGTCTTGAGCTGATGCCGGCGTCGCGCGTGCGCTGACGCCGGGCGAACACCGTGACACGGGAAGGGGTGCCCCTCGGGCGCCCCTTCTCCATGTGCCCTGACGTGCCTGACGCCCCGTCGGACCGCCGGATTCCGGGCCGGTCCGCACTCGCTTCGCGCCGAGGGCACCCTTGCTTTATTGGCATGCTACAGACATTCTGCTGAGGTGCAGGTTCTACCCGCATAGATCCGGCTCCACCTGAACGCCCCCACCCGCCGCCCGCCGCCCATGAAGTGGCTGCGGCACGCCTCCAGGAGGAACCCGTGCACCTCACCCCCGTGCGCCGGGGCGCGATAGCCCTCGCCCTGTGCGCCGCGTCCGCCACCGCGCTCCAGGGCCTCACCCTGCCGGCCGCCCACGCCTCGACCCCCAGCTCCGCCTCCGCCTCCGCCTCGCCGGTCGGCAGCATCGAGACGGCCACTGCCCGTACGTTCGCCGCCTCGCTCGCCGACCCCGCCTGGCGGGCGCAGGTACGGAGCGCCGCGCTCGGTTCCGAGCACGTCGACCTCGGCGCGCTCACCGCCCGTACCGGCGCCCCCGCAGGGCTCGAATCCGCAGTGGCCGGCGCCGATCAGCGCATCGCGGCCGCCAAGGGCCTCGGTACGAAGACCGGTTCGCTGCTACGGCTGCGGCTCGGCGCCGACTCGATGCGTGCGGCGCTCACGCCCTCCGCCGTACCGCTGGTGGCCGTCGCCGGCAACGACGACTCGGCGACCACCGTGACCGCGTACGACAGTTCGGGCCGCGCGCACACGCTCAGCGCCCGGCAGACCCCGCGGCAGCCGGTCTACGTCGTCGACATCGATGTGTCGAAGGCGATGGCCCTGGGCCTGGCACAGGTGGACCAGCAGTTCGCGAAGAGCGGTCTCACCGCGCCGGCCGCGACGACCGGCAAGACGACGACCGGCAAGACCGCGACGGGTGAGGTCTCGCCCAAGGCCGCGGCGGCCGGCGGTTTCTGGACCACCAAGATCACTTCGGTCTACCTCAACGACGACGAGGAGCCCTGGACCTCCGGCGACGCCGAGGTCTTCTCGATCGTCAGCGGCTTCGGCTTCGACGGCAAGGTGCGGGTCGACACGGTCACCATGCCGTACCTCGACAACGACCACACCACGTACTACCCCAACCAGATTCTGGTCAACTGGTCGTCCTACAAGTACAACCTGGCCGACGTCGTGATGATGGAGGACGACGGCGACACCAACTACTCCTCCCTCGCCAAGGCCATCGCGGACGCCCTGCTCTACATCACCGACCAGGGCGCCTACACCCCCCTCGTCAACGCCATCCTCGACGCGATCCCCACGTCCTGGTGGACCAACGACCCCGACTACGTGGACTCCTGGTACACCCTCGCCCAGTCCTCCAACGGCCGCCTCAACGGCGCTCGCGGCAACGGCTGGATGACGGTCACCCCGTACTTCGTCCAGCAGTTCTGATCCATCCCGGGCGAGTGAGAAACGAGTAAGGGGCACCCCGTCCGGGGGTGCCCCTTATCGCGTCTGCGCCCGCCTGCGCCCAGCCCGCCTGCGCCCGCTGCCGCCGGCGGCGTCAGCGGCGTCAGCGCGGTGGGAGCGGAGGTCGGGCGCGGGTGGGGCGGGTAGAGAGGTCCGGGGGAACGGCGGCGGGGTGGTCGGCGAGGAGGGAGAGGGCGGTGCGGACGGCGACGGTGAGCTGGCCGTGGCGGCCCTCAGCCCAGTCGAGGGGTGTGCGCTGGCACTCGATGTCGGGGGCGACCCCGTGGTTCTCGACGGACCAGCCGTATGCGTCGAACCAGGCGGCGTTCATGGGGACCGTGATGACGGTCCCGTCACCCAAGCGGTGACGGCCGGTCATGCCGACCACCCCACCCCATGTGCGCAGGCCCACCACCGGCCCCAGGCCGAGGAGTTTGAAGGCTGCGGTGATCATGTCGCCGTCGGAGGAGGTCGCCTCGTCGGCGATCGCCACCACCGGGCCGCGCGGGGCGCTGCCCGCGTACGACACGGGCTGGGCGTTGCGGGTCAGGTCCCACCCGAGCACCGTGCGGCTGAGTTTCTCGACGACGAGCTCGCTGATGTTGCCGCCCGCATTGCCGCGGACGTCGACGATCAGGGCGTCGTACGCGACCTCCTTGCGCAGGTCGCGGTTGAACTGAGCCCAGCCGGAACCGCCCATGTCCGGGATGTGCAGATAGCCGCAGCGGCCACCGCTGAGGTGGCGCACGACGGAACGCCGGCGGGCCACCCAGTGCTGGTAGCGCAGCGGACGCTCGTCGATCAGCGGGACGACGGCGACCCGGCGGGGGGCGCCCCGGCGGTCCGGCAGAGCGAAGGTGAGTTCCACGGTGGTGCCGCCCGCGCCCGCGAGCAGCGGGTACGGGCCGGCGTGCGGATCGACGGCGCGGCCGTCGACGTGGGTGAGGACCGCACCCTCCCGGATGCCGGTACCGGCCAGCGGGGAACGGGCCTTGGAGTCCGAGGACTCGCCCGGCAGGATCCGGGCGACCGTCCACGTACCGTCCTTGTTGTGCTGGAAGTCCGCGCCGAGCAGGCCGATGGGGCGCTGGTAGTGCGGCGGGCCCTCGTTACGGCGGGCGGGCTGGACGTACGCGTGGGAGGTGCCGAGTTCGCCGAGCACCTCGCGGAGCAGGTCGGCGAACTCGTCGGGGGTGGCGACGCGGTCGACCAGCGGCCGGTACTGGTCGAGGACGGCCGGCCAGTCCACGCCGCACATGTCGGACGCCCAGAAGTAGTCGCGGATGAGGCGGCCGGCCTCCGCGTACGACTGCCGCCACTCCGCCGCCGGTTCGGCCTGGTGCAGGATGCGCCGCATGTCGACATAGACGGTGGTGTCGTCGTCGCCGCGTTCCGTGGCGGGCACGACCGCGAGTTCGCCGTCGTCGAAGACGGCGAGGCGCCGGCCGTCGCCGCTGACGGCGTACCAGTCCATGTGGTGGACGAGCTCGGTGCGCCGGGACTTGCCGAGGTTGAAGAACTCAAGGGTGGGGCGGGCCGAGGGGTCGGCCGGGTTGACGAAGGTCTCGCCCAGCGCGCCGGAGATCGGCCACCGCAGCCAGACCAGGCCGCCCTGAACGGGCGTGAGGGAGGAGTACTTCGACGCCGCCACCGGGAAGGGGGTCACGCGGCTGGGCAGGCCCTCCGCCTCCACCACCACCGGGCCGTCGCCGATGCCCTCGCCCGGGTCGAGGCCGGCCCCGACCGGGCTGCCGTCCGCGCTCAGTGCGAGGGGTGACGGGGTCGCCGAGTTCAGCGGTACGAGGTGGGGGCGGCAGCCGAGCGGGAACGACAGGTCGCCGGTATGAACGTCGTACACCGGGTCGAAACCGCGCCACGACAGGAACGCGAGGTAGCGGCCGTCGCGCGTGAAGACAGGCTGTTCATCCTCAAAACGGCCATTGGTGACATCGATGATCGTATGGTCGGACAGTCGGGCGATCTTGATGGAACGCAGCGACCGGCCCACCCCCGGATGCGACCAGGTCAGCCATGCCGAGTCGGGTGAGAAGGAGAGGTCGCGGACCGGGCCGTTGGTGGAGCGGATGAGTTCGTCCACGGTGCCAGGGACGCGTGGGCCGGTACCGTCCTCGGGCGGCTCGCCGGAGTACGCGTCGGCGGTCGCGTCCGGCGGTTCACCGGGACCGGTCGCCGTGGCGTCCTCGCCCTGGCCCGTCGTGACCAGCAGCAGGCGGCCGTCGTGCGCGGCGACGGCCAGCATGCCGCCGTCGGGGGAGGAGATCAGCTCCAGGACGCGGCCGAGGCGGCCGACGGCCAGCCGGACCAGGGGATCGCCCGTTCGGGTCGACGCAGAGGCGTCGCCCCTCCCGCCCGGCGCCTCTGCGTCGGTCCCCCCGGAATCACGCGAGCTGTCGTCGGAAGATCCGATGTCCGTACCGGACGTGCTGTCGGGGCGCGGCGCGTCATCCGTGCCGTCCGTCAGTCGTACGGGTGACTGTACGGGCGCTTGTACGGAAGTCTCGGCTGCCGCCGTGCCCTGGTCGTCACCACCACCGTCCTCGCCGCTCTCCCACCGCGTGGACCCCGTCCGTACGGGTATCGCGTCCGCGCCCGCGGACAGGCCGGCGCCCACCATTTCCGCCAGTACGTCCGCCGGTCGGTCCGCCGGTACGTCCCCGGCCTCGTCCGGCCCCCGGGCCGGCACCCGCGACGCTCGCCCCGGCAGCCTCGCCAGCTCGATCCCGTCCTCGCCCTCCGCGTCCGTGACGTACGCGACCAGGCCGGTGTCCCCCAGCATCTCCGGCAGCCGCACCCGCGCCCCCGGCCGGTCGGAGATCGTACGGGCGGGGCCGTCGCGGTGGGTGAGCCAGTACAGGCTGCCGCGCACGCAGACGGCGCTCGCCCGGCCGGTACCGTCCATGGCCAGGCCGTCGAGGTGGGCGGCGGCCGGTACCTGGTAGGGGCGGCGGCCACTGCGCGGGCCGCCGAGCCGCAGGCCGAGGCGGCGCGGTCGGGCGTCGGGCGAGGCCAGGTCCTCCACCAGCCACACTTCGCCCGCGCACTGGTACACCACCCGCTCCCCGTCGGTGGCCGCGCTGCGGGCGTAGAACTCGGCGTGATCGGTGTGCCGGCGCAGGTCCGTACCGTCGTGGCGGCACGAGTAGAGGTTGCCGATGCCCTCGTGGTCGGAGAGGAAGGCGATCCGGCCTGCGACGAACATCGGGGACGACAGGTGCCCCTCCACGTCGGGGACGAGGCGTTCGCCGTGCAGCCACAGGCGGCCCATCGCGCCGCCGCGGTACCGCTTCCAGGCGTGCGGCTCGTGCGGCGGGGTGCCGGTGAGCAGGAGAGTGCGCCGTTCCCCGTCGTCCCCGTCGTGCACGGCGATGTCGGAGACCGGTCCCCAGGGCAGCGGTCCGCCGGGACCGGATTCGGCCGGCACACGGTGCGCCCAGGTGTGATAAGCGAACGGCTGACCGTGTGACGATACGGCCAGCACATGACCGTCCGGCGTCCAGGAACACACCCGGGTGTCGGAGCTGCCCCAGTACGTGAGGCGGCGCGTGGTGCCGCCGTCCACCGGAACGAGGTACACCTCAGGGTCGAGACTGCGCCAGTTCGTGAAGGCGATCGTCGTACCGTCGGGTGAGATACGCGGCGGCCCCACCCGCGTACGGTCCGCCGTCACCCGCCAGGCGCGCTCCGGGGAGCGGCCGGGCGGCCCGAGCGGAGCCACCCAGATGTCGTCCTCGGCGGCGAAGCAGAGCAGGTCGCCGTGGAGGTGCGGGAACCGGAGGTACGCGCCATCGCTCATCTCTCCCATGGTTCGACTCCCCGCAGGCGCGGGCAACTTTTCGCGCCCCGACGCCTCAACGCGCCCTCAAAGCGCCCCCGGGCGCCCTGCGGCGCTCAGGGCGGTGGGCCTCCACCGGGTCCGCCGCGTTCCTCGACGTCAGGGGGCTCACCGCACTCGACGGCGAGTACCTACGGACACCCCCCCGCACGCCTTGGTGGCCGCCTGCTCCGGTGCACCGCACGGTCGGACTGCGCCTCTTCGAGTTCCCGGCCGTGCTGGGCCGTGCTCAGCCGCGACCGGCCGCCGGCGTGACCGGCCGCCGCGCAGGAGCGGTTGGCCGAGGGGCGGTACCCGGGGGGCCGGGGGGCGTTGTCGTACCCGTCGTGCACCATGGGTGCCGGGAGAGTTCGGATCGCGGGAGGGCATCGCTCATGGGCTTCGGGGACGTCCAGGGGAGTACGGAGGGGGGCTGGGAGCCCGTCCGGGACGCCTTCGCGCGCAACTTCTCGGGCCGGGGGGAGCGGGGGGCCGCGGTGGCGGTCTACCGGGAGGGTCGGGCGGTGGTGGACCTGTGGGCGGGCACCGTCGAGTACGACGGCGGCGCGGCCTGGGAGGAGCGGACCGCGCAGACCGTGCGCTCGGCCACCAAGGGGGTGGCCGCGGCCTGCCTGCTCCTGCTGCACCAGCGCGGACAGCTCGATCTGGACGCGCCGGTGGGGGCGTACTGGTCGGAGTTCAAGGCGCGCGGCAAGGAGCGGGTGACCGTACGGGACGTGCTGGCGCACCGGGCGGGGGTGCCCGCGCTCGACACGCCGCTGACGCCGGCTCAGGCGCTCGACGGGGTGTCCGGGCCGCGGGCGGTCGCCGCCCAGCCGCCGCTGTTCCCTCCCGGCGCCGCGCACGGCTACCACGCCCAGACGTACAGCTGGCTGCTGGGCGAGCTGGTGCTACGGGCCTGCGGCCGTACGATCGGCCGTTTTGTCGCCGACGAGATCGCCCGGCCGCTCGGGCTCGACCTGTGGGTGGGGCTGCCGCCGGAGCAGGCGCACCGGGTGGGTCGGATCGGTGACATCGCCACGCCCGAGCCGCCCGCGCCCGGCGGCCTGCGGGCGCGCACCAAGCAGTCGGTGCACGACGCGTATGCCGACCCGGCGTCGCTGACCCGCCGCGCCTTCGCCGCGATCACCCCGCCGCCGGACGAGAACGACCCCGCGTACCGGGCCGGCGAGCTGGCCGGGTCCGGCGGGATCGCCACCGCCCGGGCGCTCGCGCGTTTCTACGCCGCGCTGATCGGTGACGTGGACGGCGGCGGCCGGCGGTTGTTCGTGCCCGCCACGCTGACCGCCGCCCGCACGGTGGAGGCGGAGGGGCCGGACCGGGTGCTGGTGGTCAACACCCGGTTCGGGCTCGGGTACATGCTGCACGGCCCGGCGTCCCCGCTGCTCGGCCCCGGTTCCTTCGGCCACCCCGGGCGCGGCGGTTCGCTTGCCTTCGCCGACCCCGCCACCGGGATCGGCTTCGGCTACGTCACCAACGGCATGCAGAAGAACGTCACCGCCGATCCCCGTGCGCAGGCTCTGGTCAGAGCCGTCCGGGAGTGCATACGCTGACCGTGTGGGACGATTCGACACCTACGGTGCTGTGGTGACGGGTGCGGCGTGTGGGATCGGAGAGGCGACGGCTCACCGGTTCGCATCCACGCGGCACCCGCCGGCGTACGCGCCAACCTCGTCGCGCCCGGCACGGTCCTTACCCCCGCCCGGGGCGGCCAGGAGGCCGCACTCGACGCGGCGGCCCGCGCGTACCCCCTCGGCCGGGTGCGTGAACCCGCCGACATCGCCGCCGCGGTGACCTTCCTGGCCTCCACGGACGCGGCCTGGATCACCGGCGTGACGCTGCCGGCCGAGGGCGGAATCCTGATCAGCAACCCGGTGTTCACGGCGGCGGCGGAAGCGGCTGCGGACTGACCGCGGGCGGCCCGCGCGCTGCCTGCCGGGCGCACGGCGCGGAGCATCCCGGGGCGCGTTCGCACGGACCCCGATCCGCTCCGGACCGCCTGCTCAGATCCAGGAGTCGAACCACATCCTGGCCTGCCAGGCGCTGTACGGGATCGTCTGGCCGGTGTAAATGGGGAAGAAGTAGATGAAGTTCCAGACGATGAGCAGAACCAGGGTGCCCGCGCCGACCGCGCCCCACATGCGGCGGGTCTCGGAGGCGCCCGGGGGGCCGAGGAAGGCGCCGACCATCATGGCGACCGCGAGGCACAGGTAGGGCACGAAGGAGACCGCGTAGAAGTAGAAGATCGTGCGGTCCTGGAAGGCGAACCAGGGGAGGTAGCCGGCGCCGGCCGCGCAGAGGACGGCGCCCGCCCGCCAGTCCCGGCGCATCGCCCAGCGGTACAGGAGGTAGACCAGGGCGAAGCAGGCCGCCCACCACAGCAGGGGGGTGCCGAGAGCGAGGACGGCGCGGGAGCAGCCGGCGGCGGTGTGGCAGCCGTCCTGGCCGTTCTTCGGGGACTGGAAGTAGTACAGGACCGGGCGGCCGAGGACCATCCAGCTCCACGGGTTGGACTGGTAGGGGTGGGAATCGTGCAGGTGGACGTTGAAGTCGTAGACCTGCACTTCGTAGTGCCACAGGCTGCGCAGGGGGGCCGGGATCCAGGACCAGGTGCCGCCGCGGCCGTCGGCCCAGTGGCGGCCGTAGGCCTTGTCGGACAGGAACCAGCCGGTCCAGGTCAGCAGGTACGTGACCAGGGCGGTCGGCAGGATCGACAGGACCGACCAGCCGAGGTCCTTGCGGAGCACCGCGAGGTACGGGCGGCGGGCGCCGGCCATCCGGCGGGCACCGATGTCCCAGGCGACGGTCAGAAGCGCGAAGAACGCCAGGAAGTACAGGCCGTTCCACTTACTGGAGGCGGCCAGGCCCAGGAAGACGCCGGCCGCGATCCGCCAGGGGCGCGGGCCCATGCCCGCGCGGTCGCCGGTGTGCTGGTCGGGCCCGGCGAACCCGGTCTCGTCGACCGGGAGGGCCGCGGCCAGCCGGGCACGGGCCCGGTCGCGGTCGATGAGCAGACAGCCGAACGCGGCCAGCGCGAAGAACATGATGACCAGGTCGAGCAGGGCGATGCGGCTCATCACGTAGTGCAGCCCGTCCACCGCGAGCAGGGTGCCCGCGACGCAGCCCAGCGCGGTGGAACGGAACAGCCGCCGCCCTATCCGGCACAGCATCAGCACCGACAGCGTGCCCAGCACCGCGGTCATGAACCGCCAGCCGAAGGGGTTCAGGCCGAACATCCACTCCCCGACCGCGATCACCCACTTCCCGGCCGGCGGGTGCACGACGTACCCGGGCGCGTCGGAGAGCGGGATCGTCTGCGGGTGCGCGAGGAGCTGCGGATTGGCGACCTTGCCGTCGGGCCACGTCCCCTCGTACCCGAGCTTCAGCAGCGACCAGGCGTCCTTGGCGTAGTACGTCTCGTCGAAGACGACCTCGCGCGGGCGGCCGAGGTGCCAGAACCGGATACCCCCGGCGACGGCGGCGACCAGCAGCGGGCCGAGCCACCCGATCCACCTCGCCAGGCGGTACGCCAGGACCGGCCGCAGCCCCAGCGCCTCCCACATCCGGGTCCCCGGCTCGGGGAACGGCGGGACCAACCGCTCACGCGTGTCCTTGCGCGGACGCTCGGCATAACCGAACCCGCGCAGCCGCCGCGCCCACGCGCTGCGCCCCGCCTGCGCCCGAACGCCCTCGTCGGCCCGGTATTCCGTCGCCGTCTCACTCATCACCGGGCCATCGTAGGGAAAGGGCCTGCCATCGCGACGTGGTGTGCCGATGCGGTGCGGGCGGCACGACCCGGTCCGCCCGGCGTTCCGAGGCGGAGGAGGGCTCCGGGGCAGCGGAAACCCGCACGATCCGGGAGTGGGAAACTGATGCCGTGACCAGCTCAGCCCCAGGCGTCCTCGTATTGGCCGGAACTCCCATCGGCGACCCCGCGGACGCGCCGCCGCGACTGGGGGCCGAACTGGCGGGGGCCGACATCGTGGCCGCGGAGGACACGCGGCGGCTGCGGCGGCTGACACAGGCGCTCGGCGTCGAGGTGCCGGGGCGTGTGGTGTCGTACTTCGAGGGGAACGAGGCGGGGCGCACGCCCGAGCTGGTGGAGGCGCTGGCGGGCGGCGCCCGGGTGGTGCTGGTGACGGACGCGGGGATGCCCTCGGTGTCGGACCCGGGGTACCGGCTGGTCGCGGCTGCGGTGGAGCACGGGATCACCGTGACGGCGGTACCGGGGCCGTCCGCCGTGCTGACCGCGCTGGCCGTGTCGGGGCTGCCGGTGGACCGGTTCTGCTTCGAGGGTTTCCTGCCGCGGAAGGCGGGGGAGCGGCTGGCCCGGCTCAGGGAGGTGGCGGGGGACCGCAGGACCCTGGTGTATTTCGAGGCGCCGCACCGGATCGACGACACGCTGGGGGCGATGGCGGAGGCGTTCGGGGGCGAGCGGCGGGCCGCGGTGTGCCGGGAGCTGACCAAGACCTACGAGGAAGTGCGGCGGGGGCCGCTGAAGGAGCTGGCGCAGTGGGCGGCGGCCGGGGTGCGGGGCGAGATCACCGTAGTGGTCGAAGGCGCGCCGGAACCCGGCCCGGCGGATCTCGGGCCGGACGAGCTGGTGCGGCGGGTCCAGGAGCGGGAGGCCGCGGGGGAGCGCCGCAAGGAGGCGATCGCGGCAGTCGCGGCCGAGGCGGGGCTGCCGAAACGGGAGGTGTTCGACGCGGTGGTGGCGGCGAAACACGCGGGCGGGTGAGGGGGAACAGGGCCCGGGAGAGGGGTCACACCGATGGGCGGAACCGGTCCCACGGTCCGATGAAAGGACTGTGTGACAAGGGTCACCCGGCCTAAACTTGGGACATGGCAAAGCAATAACGGCCATCACCCACAAGGAACCCAAATCTCCCCCAAGAGTGGGGCACCTCTGGTGCGGTAACCGGGGATGAGGCGTTCGCTGGTGGTGGGAAGTCCCGGTCCGGGCGCGTCGCCCGGAGGGCACGCAGGAGCTGCCATGAGCGAGACCATCGGAAGCGCGAGTACGGCCGGAAGCGCGGGCGCGCCCGGAGGCGCCGGCAACGGGGACATCGGCGACCGGAACACCATCGGCGACCGGAACACCGCGGCCGGCCCCAACACCACCGAGGCGTACTCCTTCGCCTGCATGAACTGCGGCTTCGGCTGGGAGCAGGCGTACGAGATAGAGCACCACGCGGACACGTTCGGCCGTCCCTTCGTCACCTATCTGGCGGACGGTGTGAAGGTGCCGTCACCGCTGACCCGTCCCACCTGCCGGAACTGCGACGGCCACCACGTGCGCATCATGCGCTCGGGACTGGTGGCCGACCTCGCCGCCCGGTGGGCGGAGCCGCGCGGCGAGCGCCGTACGGAGCGCTGGTCCGCCCTGCGCTTCCTGCACCACCACCGCGGGCAGGGGGAGGCGCACTCCGGCTGACGCCGACCCGCCCGGACGGGCCCGCGGCCACGGGCCACGGTCCAGGGGCCAGTCCCCGTCCCTAGGATCGGACGCATGCCGACGAACAAGAACACGGACAGCGCGGCCACGAACACGGCGCCGCCGGCGCCCGAGCCGCTGCGGATCGCGGTCGCCGATTCCCACACCCACCTGGACATGCAGTCCGGTACGGTCCCGGAGGCGATCGAGCAGGCCGCCGCCGTCGGTGTCGGCACCCTCATCCAGGTCGGCTGCGACCTCGCCGGGTCGCGGTGGGCGGCACAGACCGCCGAGCAGTACGAGAACATATGGGCCACGGTGGCCCTGCACCCCAACGAGGCGCCCCGGATCGTGCACGGGGATCCCGGGGGCACGCCCCAGCCCCAGGGGACTGGGGGAGGGCGGTCGCGGCCGGGGGCCCGGCAGCCGGGCGGCATGGCGGCGCTGGACGCCGCCATCGACGAGATCGCCGCCCTCGCCGCCCTCCCGCAGGTCCGCGGCGTGGGCGAGACGGGCCTGGACTACTTCCGCACCGGGCCCGAGGGGGTGGCCGCGCAGCAGCACTCGTTCCGGCGGCACGTGGAGATCGCCAAGCGGGAGGGGAAGGCGCTGGTCATCCACGACCGGGAGGCCCACGACGACGTGCTGCGGATCCTGGCCGAGGAGGGAGCCCCGGAGACGGTCGTCTTCCACTGCTTCTCCGGCGACGCCGAGATGGCCAAGGTCTGTGCCGAGCGCGGGTACTACCTGTCGTTCGCGGGCAACGTCAGCTACAAGTCCGCGCAGAACCTGCGGGACGCCGTCGCCGTCGCGCCGCTCGACCGGCTCCTGGTGGAGACCGACGCGCCGTTCCTGACGCCCGTACCGCACCGGGGGCGGCCGAACGCGCCGTACCTCATCCCCGTCACGCTGCGGGCGATGGCCGCGGCGCGAGGCGTGGACGAGGACACCCTCGCCGCGGCGGTGGCGGGCAACACGGCGCGGGCGTTCGGGTACTGAGGGGGTACTACGGGGGGTGCTGAAGGGGGACGGGGGTGCTCAGGGGTGCCGAGGGGGTGCTGACGGGACACTGAGAAGTTCTCAGGGCGTCGGTCGCCCCGGCCGACGCGGAGGGCGCACCCTCGCGCGGCCGATAGCCTTGCCGCTGTGAGTACGACAGACCCCGACGCCCTGCTCGGGCCCGCCGACATCCGCGAGCTGGCCGCCGCGCTGGGCGTACGCCCCACCAAGCAGCGCGGCCAGAACTTCGTGATCGACGCGAACACCGTGCGGCGGATCGTCAGGACCGCCGGGGTACGGCCAGACGACACAGTCGTGGAGGTCGGGCCGGGGCTCGGGTCGCTGACGCTGGCGCTGCTGGAGGTGGCGGACCGGGTCACCGCGATCGAGATCGACGACGTACTGGCCGACGCGCTGCCCTCGACGGTCGCGGCGCGGATGCCGGGGCGGGCCGAGCGGTTCGCGCTGGTGCACAGCGACGCGATGCGGGTCACCGAGCTGCCGGGGCCGGCGCCGACCGCGCTGGTGGCGAACCTGCCGTACAACGTGGCCGTACCCGTGCTGCTGCACATGCTGGCGACGTTCCCCAGCATCGAGCGGACGCTGGTCATGGTGCAGGCCGAGGTCGCGGACCGGCTCGCGGCGGGGCCCGGCAGCAAGGTGTACGGGGTGCCTTCGGTGAAGGCGAACTGGTACGCGGAGGTGAAGCGGGCCGGGTCGATCGGCCGTAACGTCTTCTGGCCCGCGCCCAACGTGGACTCCGGCCTGGTGTCGCTGGTACGGCGCGAGCCGCCGCGGACGTCGGCGTCGCGGGACGAGGTGTTCGCCGCGGTGGACGCCGCGTTCGCGCAGCGGCGCAAGACGCTGCGGGCGGCGCTCGCCGGGTGGGCCGGGTCCGCGGCGGCCGCGGAGGCGGCGCTCGTCGCGGCCGGGGTGTCGCCGCAGGCGCGCGGCGAGGCGCTGACGGTGGCGGAGTTCGCGGCGATCGCCGAGCACCGGTCGGCGTGATGGAGGTTACGTTTTCCCGTACGCGCTCCCGTGCGCGTCTGTCCGCTTCCCGCCCTGCGCGTGCGCCGTACCCGGTGGTGTCCGCGCCGATCCCGTGCCGATGAGGAGTCCCCGCCCGTGAACGCCGTCACCGTACGTGTACCCGCCAAGGTCAATGTGCAGCTCGCCGTGGGCGGACGGCGGCCGGACGGGTTCCACGACCTGGCCAGTGTGTTTCTCGCCGTCGGGCTCTACGACCGGGTGACGGCGACCGCGGCGGGAGAGCTGCGGGTCACGGCGGAGGGGCGGGACGTGGCGGGGATTCCGCTCGACGGGTCGAACCTCGCGGTCCGGGCGGCGGTGGCGCTGGCCGCGCGGCACGGGATCGAGCCGAAGGTCCGTCTGCACATCGAGAAGGACATCCCCGTGGCCGGTGGCATGGCCGGCGGGTCCGCCGACGCGGCGGGGGCGCTGCTGGCCTGCGACGCGCTGTGGGGGCTGGGGTCCTCCCGGGACGAGCTGCTCGCCCTGTGCGCGGAGCTCGGCAGCGACGTGCCGTTCAGCCTGCTGGGGGGCGCGGCGCTCGGGGTCGGGCGGGGAGAGGTGCTGACCGGGCTGGAGGTCGGGGGGGCCTTCCACTGGGTCTTCGCGGTGGCGGACGCGGGGCTGTCGACGCCGGCGGTGTACGCCGAGTGCGACCGGCTGCGCCGGGCCGCGGGGGGTGGGGACTCCGTTTCCGATGTGCCAGAACCCGTGGTGGACCCCGCGTTGGTCGCCGCGCTGCGGGACGGGGATCCGTATGCCCTGGCCGGGGTGCTGGCGAACGACCTTCAGGCGGCGGCGGTCTCGCTGCGCCCGGGGCTCGCGGCGACGCTGGCCTCCGGCAGGGAGGCGGGGGCGCTGGCTTCCCTCGTTTCCGGGTCCGGGCCCACGTGTGCCTTTCTCGCTCCCGACGCGGACAGCGCGGGCAAGATCGCTGCCACGCTCGGCGGCGGTGCGAGGGTTGCCCCCTCCCCGGCTCCCGGGGCCACCCTCCTCCCGTAGCCGCACCCGGCGGGGCCTTCCCGGCCTCGCTCACCCGTGCGGGTTCGATGTCGGGTGCGGGTCCCCGGTGCGGGTTGCGCGGCGCCGGCGTTCGCCCACCCGTCCGCGGGGTGTTTTCCGGGCGGGCCACCGGTGTGGATCGCGGGTGGGTTTCCCGGCCGCGCCACCCGTGCGGATCCTGGGCGAGTACGCGTTTTCCCGTGGGGGCTTCCCCGCCGTCGGCGTCCGCCCGCACGTGGCCTTGCCTCCGCCCGACTACTCTGGACAGCTGCACCCCCTAGCTCAGCGGGAGAAAAACGGAAGTGGCCGTCAATCTGGTCAACGTCGAGACCGTCGGCAAGACGTACGGGACGCGGGCGCTGCTCGAAGGGATCTCGCTCGGGGTTTCGGAGGGTGACCGTATCGGGGTGGTGGGCCGGAACGGGGACGGGAAGACGACGCTCGTCCGGATCCTGGCGCGGCTGGAGGAGCCGGACTCCGGGCGGGTGACGCATCAGGGCGGGCTGCGCCTGGGGGTGCTGACGCAGCACGACGCGCTGGACCCCGGGGCGACCATCCGGCAGGAGATCGTCGGGGACCGTCCGGACCACGCGTGGGCCGGGGACGCGAAGGTCCGGGACGTGCTGACCGGGCTGTTCGGGGCGCTGGACCTGCCGGGGTTCGCGGAGGGCCTGGACACCGTGATCGGGCCGCTGTCGGGTGGGGAGCGGCGCCGTATCGCGCTGGCGAAACTCCTCATCGACGAGCAGGACCTGATCGTCCTGGACGAGCCGACCAACCACCTGGACGTGGAGGGCATCGCGTGGCTCGCCGGCCACCTGCGGGCCCGCCGCTCCGCGCTGGTGGTCGTCACGCACGACCGCTGGTTCCTGGACCAGGTGTGCACCCGGATGTGGGACGTGCAGCGCGGCGCGGTCCACGAGTACGAGGGCGGCTACAGCGACTACGTGTTCGCCCGCGCCGAGCGGGAGCGGATCGCCGCCACCGAGGAGGTCAAGCGGCAGAACCTGGTCCGCAAGGAGCTGGCGTGGCTGCGCCGCGGCGCCCCCGCCCGCACCTCCAAGCCGCGCTTCCGGATCGAGGCGGCGAACGCCCTGATCGAGGACGTGCCGCCGCCGCGGGACACCGCGGAGCTGATGAGGTTCGCCAACTCGCGCCTGGGGAAGACCGTTTTCGACCTGGAGGACGTGACGGTCGCCGCGGGCCCGAAGGTGCTGTTGAAGCACATCTCCTGGCAGCTCGGGCCCGGCGACCGGATCGGGCTGGTCGGTGTGAACGGCGCGGGGAAGACCTCGTTCCTGCGGGCGCTGGCCGACGCGGCGGTGACCGGCGGTGACCGGCAGCCCGCCCAGGGCCGGGTCGTCGTCGGCAAGACCGTGAAGCTCGCCTACCTGTCCCAGGAGGTGGCCGAGCTGGACCCCGCCCAGCGTGTGCTGCAGGCCGTGGAGTCGGTGCGGCAGCGGGTGGACCTCGGCAAGGGCCGGGAGATGACCGCCGGGCAGCTGTGCGAGAAGTTCGGCTTCACCAAGGAGAAGCAGTGGACGCCGGTCGGCGACCTCTCCGGTGGTGAGCGCCGCCGGCTCCAGGTCCTGCGGCTGCTGATGGACGAGCCGAACGTGCTGTTCCTGGACGAGCCGACCAACGACCTCGACATCGAGACGCTGACCCAGCTGGAGGACCTGCTCGACGGCTGGCCCGGATCGATGGTGGTGATCAGCCACGACCGCTACTTCCTGGAGCGCACCACCGACCGGGTGTTCGCGCTGCTCGGCGACGCGACCCTGCGGATGCTGCCGCGCGGGGTGGACGAGTACCTGGAGCGGCGCCGCAAGGCGGTTCAGGCCGCGGTGCCGCCCCCGCCTCCGGTGAAGGAGAAGCCCGCGGTCGACACCCGTGCGGCGAAGAAGGAACTCCAGCGGATCGAGCGGCAGTTGGACAAGGTGGGCGAGCGGGAGAGCAAGCTGCACGTGAGCATCGCCGACAACGCCACCGATTTCGAGAAGGTCGCGGCGCTGGACGCGGAGCTGCGGGCGTTGCGGGAGGAGCGGGAGGAACTGGAGATGCGGTGGCTGGAGCTCGCGGAGGACGTGTAATGGCCCGGTAACGGAAGAGCGGCGGCTGACGGCGTCAAGTAGGCCGGGTGATAGAAAGATTTTCCGCTCACCCGACCCGCACCACCTGCACGAAGAGGACCTGCCATGTCGCAGCCGCCCCCGCCGCCCGGAAACCCGCCGCAGTTCGGGAAGTCCGACGGAGCCGTGCCGCCGCCTCCTCCGCAGGGCCCCCCGCAGGCGGCACCGCAGGCCCCGCCCGGCGGTTACGGCTATCCGGCACCGGGCGCGCCGCCCGCCGAGAACCCGTACGCGGCACCCGTACCCCCCGCACAGAACCCGTACGCCTCCGCACCGACCCAACCCGCTTTCCCGCAGGCCCAGTTCCCCGGGGCCCAGCAGGTCCAGACTGCGCCGCCCCCGCCGGGCCACGGCTACCCGGGCCGGCAACAGGGCTACGGCCCGCAGCAGTACGGGCAGCCGGCCCCGCCGCCCCAGACCCCGTTCGGCTACGGACCGCAGATGCCGCCGCCGGGCCCGTACGGGAACCAGCCGCCGTACCGGGGCGCGCCCGGCGGGCGGTCGAACAGCAAGCTGCTGGTGATCGTCGCCGCCGTCGTCGCGGCCGTGCTGGTGATCGGCGGGGGCGTGTTCCTCACCACCCGGGGCGGCGGCGACCCCGAGCCGGAGCCGCAGGCCACCTCGGGCGGCCCCAGCGGCGGTACGGACACCGCGAAGCCGCACGACTCCGCCCTGTCCTTCGGGTGGGACAAGGCCGCGGACGCGGTGGCCGAGAAGGACAACCTGAAGGACGCGCTCGGGATCTGGTTCACCGGCACCTACGTGGTGAAGAACCAGATCGACAAGGTGGTGGCGTACGACGCCGCCACCGGCACGCAGGCCTGGACGATCCCGGCACCCGGGCGCGGCGACTGCACCGCGGCCCGCGACACGTACAACAACCTGACGGCCATCCAGTACGGTGTGAACTGCGAGAAGATCATGGCGATCGACCTCGCGGCGGGGCAGCCGAAGTGGACGGCCACCCTGCCCGGGGCCGGCGGGGCCTCGGCGGACTTCGACTACACCGAGATGGCGGTCAGCGGCGACACGGTCGGCGTGGACTGGCTGGAGGGCTCGATCGCCTACCGGCTGAGCGACCAGAAGGTGCTGTGGCGGGCCGGCGACGGCGACTGCGAGGACGACGGCTACGCGGGCGGCAAGCAGTTCGTCGCCGTGGTGAACTGCGACTACAAGACCTACAAGGTGCAGGTCATCGACCCCGCCAGGAACGGCGCCCCGAAGTGGTCCTGGCCGGCGCCGGTCGGCACCGAGGTCAACGCGATCGTCTCCACCGACCCGGTGGTGGTGCTGCTCGGCACCCAGGGCGAGACCTTCACCGACGTGGCGACCATCGTCAACGGCCGCCTGCAGTCCCGGGTGTCGCTCGGCACCGACAAGTACGACATCGACGACGACGGCACCGAGAAGCAGGCCGTGCACAACGTGCTGGTCAGCAACGACTCGCTCTACCTGACGCTGCGTGGCAAGAGCGACGGCAACGGCAACGTGCTCAGCGGCATCGTCGCGTTCAACCTCAGCGACGGCAGGCAGAAGTGGGTCGCCAAGCCCGGCAGCAAGCAGGAGATCAGCGGCCTGGACTTCCAGGACGGCAAGGTGCTGGCGTACGAGCCGCCGGACTACGAGGCGCGCGGCCGGCTCGTCACCCTCGACCCCGCGACCGGCGCCATCAGCCCGTACGCGACGTTCTCCGAGGACGCGTACGACCGGCTGGACGACGCGGCCATGCACAGCTATCCGGTGTGGCACGACGGCCGCTTCTACATGGTGACGAAGCGGATCTACGCGTCCTCCTCCGACCAGAAGTACCTGGTGACCTTCGGCTGACCGGGGGTCCGGTCCCGGCCGCCGCGCCGGGACCGGAAGCGGGCCGGTTCACCCCCGGACGGCAGGCACTCCGGAATTGCCGGGGCGATCTGCGCGGTTGGGGGCGCACGCGTGTCAGAGAGCGTGTAGCTTCGCGCCCAATGGGCGGGTTGCGGCCGTAGGGGCGCGGTGGGGACTCGTCGGGTCGCGCTATGCGCAGGGGACGGGGCCGGCGGCAGTCCGGGCTCCGGGGGGATTGGGGATACCCGACATGGGCGTACGGCTCGTCGTGGTCGACGACCACCGGCTGCTTGCCGAGGCACTGGCCTCGGCGCTGAAGCTGCGCGGCCATCGTGTGCTGGCCGCGGCGGCTCCGGCCGCGGGCGCGGCGGAACTGGTGCTCAGCAGGTCGCCCGAGGTGTGCCTGTTCGGCACCGCGGCGCCGGCCGAGCCCGGGGCCTTCGACGCGGTGGCCCGGATCAAACGGGAGCGGCCGGTGGTGGCCGTGGTGGTGCTGGGTCCGGTGCCCGACCCGCGGGGCATCGCGGCGGCCTTCGCGGCGGGCGCGTCGGGGTACGTACGCCATGACGAGCGCATCGAGGGCGTCGAGCGGGCGATGGCCAAGGCACGGGCCGGAGAGGTTGCGGTGGCGCAGCCACTGCTCCAGGGCGCGTTCGCCGAGCTGCTCAACCCGGCGCGGCAGCCGGACGACGAGGGCGCGCGGCTGCTGGAGATCCTCACCCCGCGCGAGATCGAGGTGCTGGTCCGGGTCGCGGAGGGCGAGGACACCCGGGTGATCGCGGCCGGGATGCGGATAGCGCCGAGCACCGCCCGCACCCATGTGCAGCGGGTGCTGATGAAGCTGGGCGTGGGGTCCCGGCTCGAGGCGGCGGCGCTCGCGGCCCGTACGGGGCTGCTGGAGCGGGCGGCGGGGGAGCCGGAGTAACCGTCCGGGCGGCGGGACCGGGGCGGGGCCCTGTGCCGCGCACCTGCCGTTGTAATCTGTGCGACTTTGTTTGATGACCCGGTGGAGGCCCTCTGGCGCGCCGACCTGTCCCGCGAGAACTTCATACTGCGCCGCGCATTGACTGCACTGTTCTGTTGTGGTTCATTGTGTGCGGTTCTGTTGATTGCGGCTTGCGGCTTGCAGTGTGAGGTGCCCCCGGGTGAAGAAGACGACGACGCTGCTCGCGGACGGCCGCGAGCTGATCTACTACGATTCCGCCGACGCGGTCGTCCGCGACTCCGTCGATCAGCGCCCGCTGGAGCGCGTCGCCACCACCTCCGAGATCCGCCACGACCGGCTGCTCGGCGACACCGTCGCCATCGCCTCGCACCGGCAGGGCCGCACCTACCACCCGCCCGCCGACCAGTGCCCGCTGTGCCCGTCGAGACCCGGGCGGCCCAGCGAGATCCCGGCCGCCGACTACGAGGTGGCGGTCTTCGAGAACCGCTTTCCGTCCCTGGCCGGCACGCGGGGCCGCTGCGAGGTGGTCTGCTTCACCTCCGACCACGACGCGTCCTTCGCCGGTCTCACCCCGGCCGGCGCCCGCCTGGTGCTCGACGCCTGGACCGACCGCACCCGCGAGCTGTCCCAGCTGCCCGGCGTCGTCCAGGTCTACCCGTTCGAGAACCGCGGCGAGGAGATCGGCGTCACCCTCGGCCACCCGCACGGCCAGATCTACGCGTACCCGTTCACCACCCCGCGCACCGACCGGATGCTGCGCTCCCTGACCGCCCACCGCGGGCGCACCGGCCGCAACCTCTTCGACGACGTCCTCGCCGACGAGATCGCGGACGGCAGCCGGATCGTGCTGACCGGCGACCACTGGACGGCCTTCGTGCCGTACGCGGCGCACTGGCCGTACGAGGTGCACCTCTATCCCAACCGCCGGGTACCCGACCTGCTCGGCCTCGACGAGGACGCGCGCGCCGAATTCCCCCACCTGTACCTGGAGTTGCTGCGCCGCTTCGACCGGATCTTCGGGGAGGGGCAGCCGCCGACGCCGTACGTCTCGGGCTGGCACCAGGCGCCGTTCACCGGGGACGGGCTCACCGTGCCCGGCTTTCCCGCCCCAGACCGCCGCGACTTCGCGCTGCATCTGGAGCTTTTCACGATCAGACGTACGTCGGGCAAACTGAAGTTCCTCGCGGGCTCCGAATCCGGAATGAGCGCTTTCGTCAACGACGTGCCGCCGGAGTCCGCCGCGTTGCGATTGCGAGAGGTAGCGAGTAGTTGAGCACCCTGCGGAAGAAGCTGCTGGTCACCGGCGGAGCCGGATACGTCGGCGGGGTGGTGGCCGCCCACCTGATCGAGGCCGGCCACCGGGTGACCGTTCTGGACGACCTGTCCACCGGCCTGCGGGACGGCGTGCCCCGGGGCGCCGACTTCGTCGAGGGCCGGGTGCAGGACGCCGCCAAGATCCTCGACGGCTCCTACGACGCGGTGCTGCACTTCGCCGCCTCCTCGCAGGTCGGCGAGTCCGTCGCCGACCCCGAGAAGTACTGGCGCAACAACGTGGCCGGCACCCTCGAACTCCTCGCCGCCATGCGCGAGTCGGGGGTCCGTACCCTGGTCTTCTCCTCCACCGCCGCCACCTACGGCGAACCCGCCGCGATCCCCATCACCGAATCCGCGGCGACCGCGCCCACCAACCCGTACGGCGCGAGCAAGCTCGCCGTCGACCACATGATCGGCGGCGAGTGCGCCGCCCACGGCCTGTCCGCGGTCAGCTTGCGGTACTTCAACGTCGCGGGCGCGTACGGGAAGCACGGCGAGCGGCACGACCCCGAGTCCCACCTCATCCCGCTGGTGCTGCAGGTCGCGCAGGGCCGCCGCGCCGCGATCTCCGTCTACGGCGACGACTACCCGACGCCCGACGGCACCTGCGTGCGCGACTACATCCACGTCGCCGACCTCGCCGAGGCCCACCTGCTCGCCCTCGACAAGGCGCCGCGGGGAGAGCACCTGATCTGCAACCTCGGCAACGGCAGCGGCTTCTCCGTCCGCGAGGTCATCGAGACCGCCCGCCGGGTCACCGGCCACCCCGTCCCGGCCACCACCGTGGCGCGCCGGGCCGGCGACCCCGCCGTCCTGGTGGCCTCCGCCGACCGCGCCCGCGAGGTGCTCGGCTGGCGGCCCACCCGAACCGACCTGGCGGAGATCATCCGCGACGCCTGGACCTTCGCAACGACGCAGGGGGACTGATGACGGAAACCTTGTTCGAGATCGCGTTCAGACACGTTTTCGGCCGGGCGCCGGAAGGCGCGTGGGCCGCGCCCGGCCGGGTCAACCTCATCGGCGAGCACACCGACTACAACGACGGCTACGTCATGCCGTTCGCCCTCCCGCACACCACCAGGGCCGCGGTCGCCCGCCGTGACGACGGCATCCTGCGGCTGCACTCCGCCGCCATGGACGACGGCGTGGTCGAACTCCGCCTCGACGAACTCGCCCCCGGCGCCACCCCCGGCTGGGCCCGCTATCCGGCCGCCGTCCTGTGGACGCTTCGCGAGGCCGGCCACCCCGTCGGCGGCGCCGACATCCACTACGACAGCACGGTCCCGGTCGGCGGGGGCCTGTCCTCCTCGGCCGCCCTCCAGGTCGCCACCGCCCTCGCCCTCACCGAACTCCACGAGGTGGACCTGCCCCGGCAGGAGCTCGCCCTGCTCTGCCAGCGCGCCGAAAACGACTACGTCGGCGCGCCCGTGGGCGTCATGGACCAGACCGCCTCCGCGTGCTGCACCCAGGGCCACGCGCTCCACCTCGACGTCCGCGCCCTCGCCCAGCGCCAGGTCCCCTTCGACCTCGCCGCCGAGGGCCTGCGCCTCCTCGTCGTGGACACCCGCGTCAAGCACGCCCACGCGGACGGCGCCTACGGCCGGCTCCGGGCCGGCTGCGAGGAGGCCGCCGCCCTGCTCGGCCTGCCCGCCCTGCGTGACCTCCCCCACGACGGCCTGGACGCGGCGCTGGCCGCACTCCCCGACGACCGCCTGCGCCGTCTCACCCGCCACGTCGTCACCGAGAACCGCCGCGTCCAGGACGTCATCGCCCTCCTCGACGCCGGCCGCACCCCGGAGATCGGTCCCCTCCTCACCGCCGGCCACGCCTCCCTGCGCGACGACTTCCGAGTCTCCTGCCCCGAACTCGACCTCGTCGTCGACGCCGCCCTCGCCACCGGCGCCCTCGGCGCCCGCATGACCGGCGGCGGCTTCGGCGGCTCGGCGATCGTCCTCGTCACCGAATCCGCCGCGGACGCGGTCACCACGGCGATCGCCGCGGCCCTCCCTCAGGCCCGGCAGTTCCCGACCACGCCGGGGGCGGGGGCGCGGCGGCTCCGGTGAGGCGCCTCCCGGTCCGGGCGGGCCGGGCACCGCGGGAATGCGCGCGGAGTCCCTTGCGTTGGTCGGAGCGAACATGAAAACCGTTCCAATCGAGGAGGTCCGATGGCCCGCAGCGAAGTGCGACCGGTCGTCACGCTCCGTTCGACCGCGGGGACAGGCCACAGCTACGCCACGCGGAAGAACCGGCGAACCCACCCGGACAGGCTGGTCCTGCTGAAGTACGACCCGGTGGTCCGCCGCCACGTGCCGTACCGCGAAGCGCGCTGACGAACCGCGCGCCAGACCCTTCCGATCCCGTAACCCCTGAGACGAGGACGACCATGAAGCACGCCATCCACCCCGCCTACCGTCCCGTCGTCTTCCGTGACAACGCCGGCGGCTTCGCCTTCCTCACGCGCTCCACGGCCACCGGCGACCGCACCGTCGCCTGGGAGGACGGCCACACCTACCCGGTCGTCGACGTCGAGATCTCCTCGGCGAGCCACCCCTTCTACACGGGCTCGGCCCGCGTCCTGGACACCGCCGGCCGCGTCGAGCGGTTCCACCGCCGCTACGGCACGACGCCCGCCCGGAGCTGAGCTGGTGGATGAGCCGCCTCCCGGACCGGAGAGCCGACCCGGGAGGCGGCTCACGTCACCGCCGTCCCACCTGTCGCCGGGGCCGGACCGCCCGCCGGGGAACTTCTGCCAAGACGGCGCCAATCCTGGTGAGAACGCCTACTCTTTTCCCACAGCGCCGGTGGGGGCCGGCGCTCATCAGGGGGCGAGACGCAAGGGGTTCGGCACCCGGACGAAGGGGCGGCGGTCCCGGTCCGGGTGCCGGATCCCACGCGAAAGGCGCCCCGCCACTGGGGGAGTGCCCTAACCGGGAGTGGTGTCCGTGGGACGAATCCGCGTTCTCGTCGTGGATGACCATCGCATCTTCGCCGAGTCGCTTGCCGCCGCCCTCGCGGCGGAACCCGACGTCGACGTCTCGGCCGCGGGGAGCGGTCCCGCGGCACAGCGCTGCCTGGACCGGTCGCTGCTCGACAACCGGCGTTACGACGTCCTGCTGGTCGACGCGGACCTGGGCGCGGGGCCCCGGCCGCCGGTCACCCTGGCCGCGGTGCCGCCGCTGACCGAGCAGCGGCCGGTGGAGCCCCGCGACCCCGTACTGGACGGGCTCGCACTGGTGGAGCGGGTGCGCGCGGAGTATCCCTGGACGCGCACCGTCGTGCTGGCCGAGCGGGACGACCCCATGCGGGCGGCCCGCGCACTGCAGGCCGGGGCCTCCGGCTGGGTCGCCAAGGACTGCTCGCTCTCCCGGCTGCTCGCGGTGGTCCGCGGCGTGCTGCGCGACGAGACACATCTGCCGCCCGCGCTGCTCACCGGGGTGCTGCGGGAGCTGACCGCGGCGCGGCGGCACCGCACCGAGAGCGAGCGGCTGGTGGAGTCGCTGACGCCGCGTGAGCAGGAAGTGCTGCGCTGCATGGTCGCCGGGCTCGGCCGCAAGGCGGTCGCCGAGCGGCTGTTCCTCTCCCCGCACACCGTGCGGACCCACATGCAGAACGTACTGGGCAAGCTGGGCGTGCACTCCACGCTTGCCGCGGTCGCCCTGGCCCGCAGGGCCGGGGTCGGGCCGGTGGAACTGGTGCCGTCAGCCGGGGACGTTGTCGAACGGCGCGGTCAGCTGTCGTAGCAGGGCAGCCAGTTCAACGCGCTGCCGTTCGCTCAGCTCGACCAGGATGGCCCGCTCCTGGGCGAGCAGCCCGGCCAGCGCCTGGTCGGCGCGGTCCTGGCCCTCCGGGGTGAGCCGGACCAGCACCCCGCGCCGGTCGGTGGGATCGGGCAGCCGCTCGACGAGCTGCTTCTTGGCGAGCCGGTCGATGCGGTTGGTCATGGTGCCCGAGGTGACCAGCGTCTGGGTGAGCAGCTGACCCGGGGAGAGCTGGTACGGCGGCCCCGCGCGGCGCAGCGAGGTGAGCACGTCGAACTCCCACGGCTCCAGGCTGTGTTCCGCGAAGGCCAGCCGCCGGGCCCGGTCCAGATGCCGGGCGAGCCTGCTGACCCGGCTGAGCACCTCAAGCGGTTCAACGTCGAGGTCGGGGCGCTCCCGGCGCCATGCAGCGACCAGCCGATCGACCTCGTCCTCCATGACGATCAGTGTAGTAGGTCTGTCGATATGAAGTCTCTTGACATCAAGATATCTGGGGGAGGAGCCTTGACGGGGCAGTGGGCAGAACATCGCCCTCCGTATGCGGTACCGGCTCCGTACCAGCCCAGGGAGTACGAACGATGCAAGCGCCTACATGGGACCCGCAACAGTATCTCCGGCATTCGACCCACCGCACCCGCCCGTTGCTCGACCTGCTCGCCCGGATCACCGAACTGCCCGGTGACGGAGCACCCCGCATCGCTGACATCGGCTGCGGTCCGGGCAACGTCACCGCGCTGCTCGCCGACCGCTGGCCGGGCGCGCGCATCACCGGGTTCGACAACTCACGCGAGATGCTCCGGGCGGCGGCGGACCACGCGGGACCCACCCACGGCGGCGGCGCACTCGACTTCCGGCACGCCGACGCGGCCACCTGGACGCCCGAGGAGCCGTACGACCTGATCGTGTCCAACGCCGCGCTCCAGTGGGTGCCGGGGCACGCCGACCGCTTCCCCGCCTGGCTGGACCGCGTCACCCCCGGCGGCACCCTGGCCTTCCAGGTCCCGGGCAACTTCGACGCCCCCAGCCACGCGTTGCTGGCCGAGCTGTGCGACGCCCCGAGGTGGCGCTCCCGCCTCGGTGGCCACGGCCGCCACTACGTCCACATCCTCGGCGCCTCCGACTACCTGGAACGGCTCTCCGTGCTCGGCTGCGACGTGGTGGACGTCTGGGAGTCCACCTACGTGCAGTTGCTGCAGGGCGAGGACCCGGTGCTGGAGTGGACGAAGGGCACCGCGCTGCGGCCGGTGCTCACCGCGCTCGACGACGACCGGGCGGCGGTCAGGGAGTTCGTCGGCGAGTACCGCGACCTGCTGCGCAAGGCCTACCCGGCAGGCCCGCACGGCACCGTCTTCCCCTTCCGCCGCATCTGCGCGGTCGCCCGGAGGTCACCCGCCGCCGTCCGCCGTCCCGGCGAGGAGCCCACCGCGTGATCGCCGCCGTCGACCACGTCCAGCCCGCCGCACCGCCCGGCAGCGAACCGGACCCGCGCGCGTACCGCGTCGGGGTGCCCGGGATGACCGAGCCGGCGAAGCCGCCGGTGCTCGCGAGCCGCGGCGGCTGCTGGTCCGGCGCCGGCGCCGCCGTACCGCACCTCGGCGTCGAAGAGGACTTCCGGCCCGCGCGCAAGGCCCGTCCGGGTATCCGCGTCACCGGGATCCACGAGTTCGCGGAGCGGCTGCGGCGCGCGGCGCGAAGGTCGCCTGGGACCACGACCTGCCGGGCCACGAGCGGTTCCACTCCGAGGACCCGGTCGGCAACCGGCTGGAGTTCCTGCAGCCGACGGTGAACCGACGCCCCGTACCCGTGGGGGAGGCCCGGCACCCGTTCACGCTGGCGGGGCCTCACGCTGGCCGGGCTCCACCCCGGCGGGGCCGGCGTCGGCCGAGCGGCCGGCGCGGCGTCAGGCCGCGGACGCCCCGGCCCTCACAGGGTCAGGAACGCCCCGCCGAGCAGGGCCGCGCCCGCGGTGGCCAGCGCCCACGCGGTGCGCGGCATCCGCAGGCCGCCCGCGACGACGACCGCGGCGAGCAGCAGCGCCCCGCCGAGCGGCACCCAGGCGAAGAGCAGTCCGCCCCAGCCGGACCGTACCGCGGTGTCCGTGCCCGGCTCCAGGACGACCGGTACGTGATCGCCGACGTGATGGCGTACCGGCAGGCTGACGGTGACCTTCGGGCGCGCGGTCGCGGTGTCCTCGGGCGTGAACGGGCCGGTGCAGGCGGAGTCGCCGCAGGCGGCCAGGGTCACCGTGCCGTGTTCGCGGCCCTTGGCGAGCATCACGTGCTGCGCCGTGTGCCAGGAGTCCCACGCGCCCGAGACGAGGATCAGCGCCGTGAGCGCCCACACGCCCACCACGCGGACCAGCAGCACCAGCCCCCGGGGGCCCTCGGCGGTCCGGCGTGAACGGCTCCGTGTCACCATGCGGGCGATCTTTGGCCATGGCACGCCGTCCGGTCAACTCCCGGCCGCCCGCGCGGTCGTACATCCGGCCCGCCGTCACGGTGGACCCACCGGTGCCGCCGGGCCCGACGCGCCGCCGCGCTCAGCCGTTGTACGTGCTCTGCGCGCGCTCCAGCCCCTCGGTGACCAGTGCCTCCACCGCGTCGGCCGCGCGGTCCACGAACCAGTCCAGCTCCTTGCGCTCGGCCGCCGAGAAGTCCTTGAGCACGAACGCGGCCACGTCCATCCGGCCTGGCGGCCGGCCGATCCCGGCCCGCACCCGCAGATAGTCCGCGCCCAGCGACTTGGTGATCGACTTCAGCCCGTTGTGGCCGTTGTCGCCGCCCCCCAGCTTGAGCCGCAGGGCGCCGTAACCGATGTCCAGCTCGTCGTGGACGGCGACGATCTGATCGGTCGGCACCTTGTAGAAGTCCCTGAGCGCGGTCACCGGGCCGCCGGAAAGGTTCATGTACGACATCGGTTTGGCGAGCACCACGCGGCGGCCGGCCGGTCCGGGCGGGCCGATCCGCCCCTCGACCACCTGCGCCTGCGCCTTCTGCGCCCGCTTGAACCGGCCGCCGATCCGCTCGGCCAGCAGGTCGGCCACCATGAATCCGACGTTGTGCCGGTTCCCCGCGTACTCGGGGCCGGGATTGCCCAGGCCCACGATCAGCCAGGGCCCTGTGTTGTCGCTCATCCACGTCTCCGTATCGGGAGGAACCGGAAAACGGCCGCCGCCGCACCCCCGGAGGGAGGGTACGACGGCGGCCCGGAGGGCTGACGCCCGAGCTCCTGGAGTGGGTGGCCGAGGAACGAGGCCACCCGCGCAGGGAGCGAGCAGGAAGACCGGCCGAAAGGCCGGACAGTCCGGGGACCAGGTGCCGGACGGTGCGCGGCCGGACCCCCGACCCCGGCCCCCGCGGGTTCGGACCCGGCCCCCGCGGGGATCAGGCCTCGGACGCCTCCGCCGCAGCGGCCTCCTCGGCCTCGCCCTCCGCCGGGGCCTCGGCCTGCGCGGAGACGACCTGGATGACGACGGCTTCCTCGTCGACGGCCAGCACGGTGCCGTTCGGCAGCGTGATGTCCTTGGCGAGGATGGAGGCACCGGCCTCCAGGCCCTCGACGGAGACGGTGACACCCTCGGGGATGTGAGTCGCCTCGGCCTCGACCGGGAGCGCGCTGAGCACGTGCTCCAGCAGGTTGCCGCCCGGGGCCAGTTCGCCCTCGGGGGTGACCGGGATCTCGACGGTGACCTTCTCGCCGCGCTTCACGGCCAGCAGGTCCACGTGCTCCAGGAAGCCCTTGAGCGGGTCGCGCTGCACGGCCTTGGGGATGACCAGCTCGGACGTGCCGTCGATCTCCAGGGAGATCAGCACGTTCGGGGTGCGCAGCGCGAGCAGCAGCTCGTGGCCGGGGACGGAGACGTGCTTGGGCTCGGCGCCGTGGCCGTAGATGACGGCGGGGACCTGGTGGGCGCGGCGCACGCGGCGGGCGGCGCCCTTGCCGAACTCGGTCCGCGGCACGGCGGCGATCTTGACCTCGGCCATGGTGCTCAACTCCTCGTAACGGAAGACAGTACGGTCGCCCGACCCACGACGGGCCGTTCCACGACTCGTCTCCGCTCACGCGGAGACCGGTTACGGGGAGCGCGTCGATAACGGCGGCTCCCGGACATGACGCCGGGGCCTCCCTCGCCGAGCAACGCGGACAGCGTAACCGGCGGGAAGGCCCCGGACGAAATCGATCACATCAGGTGGGCAGGCGTACCGATTCTTCAGTCGCTCCCGGAACCGGCGGGCGGCCCGGCCTCAGTGGGAGTCCTCGAAGAGGCTGGTCACCGAGCCGTCCTCGAACACCTCGCGGACCGCGTTGGCGATGGTCGGCGCCATCGACAGCACGGTGATCTTGTCGAGGTCGGTCTCGCTGGGGGTCGGCAGCGTGTCGGTGAAGATGAACTCGCTCACCTTGGAGTTCTTCAGCCGGTCCGCGGCCGGGCCGGAGAGCACACCGTGGGTGGCGGTCACGATGACGTCCTCAGCGCCGTTGGCGAACAGCGCGTCCGCGGCGGCGCAGATCGTACCGCCGGTGTCGATCATGTCGTCGACCAGGACGCAGACCCGGCCCTTGACGTCGCCGACCACCTCGTGGACCTTCACCTCGTTGGCGACGTCCGGGTCGCGGCGCTTGTGCACGATGGCCAGCGGCGCGCCCAGCCGGTCGCACCAGCGGTCGGCGACCCGTACCCGGCCGGCGTCCGGGGAGACCACGGTGAGCTTGGCGCGGTCCACCTTGGCGCTCACGTAGTCGGCGAGCACCGGCAGCGCGAACAGGTGGTCCACCGGGCCGTCGAAGAAGCCCTGGATCTGGTCGGTGTGCAGATCGACGGTGAGGATGCGGTCGGCGCCCGCGGTCTTGAGCAGGTCCGCGATCAGCCGCGCCGAGATCGGCTCCCGGCCGCGGTGCTTCTTGTCCTGCCGGGCGTAGCCGTAGAACGGCGCGATCACGGTGATGCTCCGCGCCGAGGCCCGTTTCAGCGCGTCGATCATGATGAGCTGTTCCATGATCCACTGGTTGATCGGGCTGGTGTGGCTCTGGATGAGGAAGCAGTCGGCGCCACGCGCCGATTCCTCGAACCGCACGTAGATCTCGCCGTTGGCGAAGTCGAAAGCGCGGGTCGGCACCAGCTCTACGCCGAGTTGATGTGCCACCGCCTCCGCCAGATCGGGGTGGGCGCGGCCGGAGAAGAGCATCAGCTTCCTCTCACCGGTCGTCTTGATCCCGGTCACTGCACCGTCTCCTTGGTGTTCGACTGGTGTTCGACACAGCGTCGCCCGAAGTCGGGCGTGCTGGCGGAATTGTGTGCACCACACACGGTACGCCCCATCCGGCGCACCCGTGCACCTCGGTGGCGGGCGGTGAGACGTCGCTCACGCACCGGTCGGCCCGGTCGGCCCGCCGGGCCGCCGTCCGCCTCCGGCCTCCCCTTCGGCCGCCTGCTCGCCGGCCTGTTCGGCCGCCTTCGCAGCCGCACTGCCAGGGCGTTTACGGGCCACCCAACCCTCGATGTTGCGCTGCTGCCCGCGGGCGACGGCCAGTGATCCGGCCGGTACGTCCTTGGTGATCACCGAGCCGGCCGCGGTGTACGCGCCGTCCCCGACCACCACCGGCGCGATGAACATGTTGTCCGAGCCGGTCTTGCAGTAGCTGCCGATCGTGGTGTGGTGCTTGGTCTCGCCGTCGTAGTTCACGAACACGCTGGCCGCGCCGATGTTGGTGTACTCGCCGATGGTGGCGTCGCCCACGTAGCTCAGGTGCGGCACCTTGGTGCCCTCCCCGACGGAGGCGTTCTTCATCTCGACGTAGGTGCCCGCCTTGGACCTGCGGCCGAGGCGGGTGCCGGGCCGCAGGTAGGCGTACGGGCCCACGTTCGCCTGCTCACCGACCTCGGCCCGGTCCGCGACGGTGTTGGAGACCCGGGCGCCGGCACCGACCACCGTGTCGGTCAGCGTGCAGTTGGGGCCGACCTCGGCCCCCTCGGCGAGGCTGGTGGTGCCCAGGAGCTGGGTGTTGGGATGCACCACGGCGTCCGGCGCGAAAGTCACCGAGACGTCCACCCAGGTGGAGGCCGGGTCCACGATCGTCGTGCCGTCCAGCATCGCCCGGACCAGCAGGTGCTCGTTGAGCACCCGGCGGGCCTCGGCGAGCTGCACCCGGTTGTTCACGCCGGCGATCTCGCGGTGGTCGGCCGCGACGTACGCGCCCACGCCGTGGCCGGCCTCGCGCAGGATCGCCAGGGTGTCGGTCAGGTACTCCTCGCCCTGCGCGTTGTCGGTGGTGAGCCGGGACAGCGCCTCGGCGAGCAGGGCCGCGTCGTACGCGTACACCCCGGAGTTGATCTCGCCGATGGCGCGCTGCGCCTCGGTGGCGTCCTTCTGCTCCACGATCGCGGCGACCCGGCCGTCGGCGCCGCGGACGATACGCCCGTAGCCCGCCGGGTCGGGGACGTGGGCGGTCAGTACGGTGACCGCGTTGCCGTCCGCCTCGTGCGCGGCGACCAGGGTGGCGAGGGTCTCGGTGGTGAGCAGCGGGGTGTCGCCGTAGGTGACGACCACCGTGCCGGCCGGGGTGACCCCCTGCCGCCGCAGCTCCTCCAGGCCGGTGCGGACCGCGTGCCCGGTGCCGTTCTGCTCGGCCTGCACGGCGATCAGCGCGTGCGGGTCCAGGGCGATGAGATGCTCCGCGACCTGCTCGCGCGCGTGGCCGACCACCACGACGAGATGGTCGGGGGCCAGCGCGCGGGAGGCGGCGACGACATGGCCGACCAGGGATCGGCCGCAGATCGCGTGCAGGACCTTCGGGGTGGCCGACTTCATGCGCGTGCCCTCACCCGCGGCGAGGATGACGACGGCAGCCGGGCGGTTGGGGCTCACGGGGAGACTCCTCGGCTTCGGGTGTTGGACACCCGCAGGATACCGACGGGTCGGGCCGTCGTTGCGGTTCGGCCGCCGACCGGGTGTCCTGACCGCGTGCCCGGGCCGTCGCGTACCGTACGGTGCGGACCGTGTGCGCCGCCCAGGCGCACACGTGACCCCGCATATGCTCGCGCGACCGGCGCATCGCTCCGCCGCCAGGACTCGAACCCGGACTTAAGGCACCAAAAGCCCCAGTGCTGCCAATTACACCACGGCGGATCAATCCGACATTCCCGGCCCGTTTGGCGGACTCCGCCGGGCTGGACGTCACCATCATGCCGTACGACCACGCCCCCACGCGACGGTGATCCGGGACGATCCGGGGTAAGGATGGCTCGGGGTCCCGCACGAGGCGGTCCTGTCGCGCGGCGCCCGCCACTGCAATACTTACGGAGCCGTAGGTTCCGGACGTCACCGGCGCGACCCAGCCCCACCCACTGATCCGACGAGGGACAGACATGACCACACAGACGGACGTGATCACAGAGTCCCGGGAACCCGGGCGCTCGGGACAGCAACCGTTGGGCACCCGGGGTGGTGACAACAAGCGCTCGATCGAGCAGATCGCGCTGTTGCTCTTCATCATCATCCCCTTCGTGGCGCTCGCCGCAGCCGTGCCGCTGGCCTGGGGCCGGGGCCTGAGCTGGCTGGACATCGGCCTGATGGTCGGGATGTACTTCCTGGGCTGTCATGGCATCACCATCGGCTTCCACCGGTACTTCACCCACGGCTCGTTCAAGGCCAAGCGCCCGCTGCGGATCGCGCTGGCGGTCGCCGGCTCGCTGGCCGTCGAGGGCCCGATCGTCCGCTGGGTCGCCGACCACCGCAGGCACCACAAGTTCAGCGACGCCGAGGGCGACCCGCACAGCCCCTGGCGGTACGGCGACACGCTGCCCGCCCTGATGAAGGGCCTGTGGTGGGCACACATGGGCTGGCTCTTCGACGAGGAGCAGACCCCGCAGCAGAAGTACGCGCCCGACCTGATCAAGGACCCGGCGATCCGCCGGATCTCCCGCGACTTCTGGTTCTGGACCATGGTCTCGCTGCTGCTGCCGCCGCTGGTCGGCGGTCTGGCCACGATGTCGTGGTACGGGGCGTTCACCGCGTTCTTCTGGGGTTCGCTCGTTCGGGTGGCGTTGCTGCACCACGTCACCTGGTCCATCAACTCGATCTGCCACGCGGTCGGCAAGCGCCCCTTCAAGTCCCGCGACCGCTCCGGCAACGTGTGGTGGCTGGCCGTGCTGTCCTGCGGGGAGTCGTGGCACAACCTCCACCACGCCGACCCCACCTCCGCCCGCCACGGCGTGCTCCGCGGCCAGGTCGACTCCAGTGCCCGCGTCATCCGCTGGTTCGAGGCTGCGGGCTGGGCGTACGACGTCCGCTGGCCGGACGCGGACCGGATCGCCGCCCGGCGTAAGGAGAGCGTCGAACAACCGGCATGATTGTCCGGTGAGCGACGCAACAGACGGCAGGCCGACGGTCTCCACCCCGGGCCCGACCGCGCGCCGGGCGCGGCGGGTCCGGATGACCGGCAAGGAGCGCCGCGAACAACTCCTGGACATCGGCCGCACGCTCTTCGCGGAACGCGGCTTCGAGGGCACGTCCGTCGAGGAGATCGCCCACAAGGCGGGCGTGTCCAAGCCGGTGGTCTACGAGCACTTCGGCGGCAAGGAAGGCCTGTACGCCGTCGTGGTCGAGCGCGAGATGCGGTGCCTGCTGGACATGGTCACCGGTGCGCTCACCGGCGGCCACCCCCGCGAACTCCTCGAACAGGCCGCCTTCGCCCTCCTCGACTACATCGAGCAGTACACGGACGGCTTCCGCATCCTGGTCCGCGACTCCCCGTTCGCCCAGTCCACCGGGTCCTTCGCCTCCCTGATCAGCGACATCGCCACCCAGGTCGAGGACATCCTGGGCCACGAGTTCAGCCAGCGCGGCTTCGACCCCAAACTCGCGCCCCTCTACGCCCAGGCGCTGGTCGGTATGGTCGCCCTCACCGGCCAGTGGTGGCTGGACGCGCGGCGCCCGAAGAAGGCACAGGTCGTCGCGCACCTGGTGAACCTGTCGTGGAACGGGCTCTCCGGCCTGGAGCCGAAGCCGCGGCTGATCGGGCACCGCAAGAGCTGACCCCTCGGGCATGGCAGGAGCCGACCCCGGAGCACACCGCGACGGCCGCGCCTTCTCCTGCCCACCCGCCGCCCCGGCCGGCGGGTGGGCGCGGAAGGAAGGCCGCGGATCAGCCCGTGTTGCGCAGGCCGGCCGCCACGCCGTTGACGGTGAGGAGGAGGGCGCGGGACAGCAGGGGGTCCGGGGTCTCGCCGCGGGCGGCGGCTTCGCGCTGGCGGGCCAGCAGGGTGACCTGGAGGTAGGAGATCGGGTCGAGGTACTGGTCACGGATGTGCAGGGTGCGGGACAGGGCCGGGCTGGCGTCGAGGAGTTCGGACTCGCCGGTGATCCGCAGCACCTCCCGCACGGTGAGCGCGTGCTCGGCCTCGATCCTCGCGAAGACGTGCTTGAGGTGGTCGGGCACGAGCGTGTCCACGTAGTGGCGGGCGATCCGCAGATCGGTCTTGGCGAGGGTCATCTCCACGTTGGACAGGAAGTTGCGGAAGAAGTGCCACTGCCCGTACGCCTCGTCGATGACCGTGTCGAGCCCCGCCTCGCGGGCCGCGCGGAGGCCGGAGCCGACCCCGTACCAGCCGGGGACGATCTGCCGGGACTGGGTCCAGCCGAAGACCCACGGGATGGCGCGCAGGCCGTCGAGGCCTGCGTCGGAGTCGGGGCGGCGGGACGGGCGCGAGCCGAGGTGCAGCTCGGCGAGCTGGTCGACCGGGGTGGAGGCGAAGAAGTACGCCGGCAGGTCCGGGTCCTCGACCAGCTTGCGGTAGGCGGCGTGCGCGGCCTCCGAGACGACGTCCATCGCCGCGTCCCAGCGGGCCAGCGCCTCGTCGGACTGGCGCGGCGCGGTGTGCAGGGCCGACGCCTGGAGGGTCGCGGCGACCGTCAGTTCCAGGTTCTCCCGGGCCAGCGAGGGGATCAGGTACTTGTCCGAGATCACCTCGCCCTGCTCGGTCACCTTGATCGCGCCCTCCAGCGTGCCCCACGGCTGCGCCAGGACCGCGGTGTGCGAGGGGCCGCCGCCGCGGCCGACCGTGCCGCCGCGGCCGTGGAAGAGCCGCAGCCGCACCCCGTGCCGGTGGGCCACGTCACGCAGCCGCCGCTGTGCCCGGTGGATCTCCCACTGCGAGGTGGTGATGCCGCCGAACTTCGAGGAGTCGGAGTACCCGAGCATGACCTCCTGGACGTCGCCGCGCAGCGAGACCAGCCGCCGGTACGAGGGGTCGGACAGCATCTCGTCCAGCAGCTTGTCCGCGATCTTCAGCTCGTCGGTGGTCTCCAGCAGCGGCACGATGCCGATCTTGGCGACTCCGGCGTGCAGGTCGATCAGCCCGGCCTCGCGGGCCAGCACGGCGGCGGCGAACACGTCGTCCGAACCGAGGCACATGGAGATGATGTACGACTCCACGACCTCCGGGCCGAACCGCTCGAACGCCTCCCGGATGGTGTGGAAGACGCCCAGCGTCTTGGCGCCCGCCTCGTCCAGCGGCGCCGGGGTCGAGGCCAGCGGGCGGCGCGAGCGCAGCTCCTTGGCGAGCAGCTTGCGCCGGTAGTCGCGTGGCATGTCCGCGTACCGCCAGGACTCCTCGCCGAGCCGGTCGAAGAGCTGTCCCAGCGCGTGGTGGTGGGCCTCGGCGTGCTCGCGCACGTCCATCGTCGCGAGCTGGAGCCCGAACGCCGACAGGGTGCGGATCGTACGGTCCATCCGGCCGTCGGCGATCAGCCCGCCGCGGTGGGCGCGCAGGGAGTCCTGGATGAGCCGGAGGTCGTGCAGCAGCTCGGCGGTGCCCAGGTAGTCGCGGCCGGGGACGTGCGGAGTGCCGCCGGCCAGGCGTTCCCGGGTGTTGACGAGCTTCTGCCGGATGCAGGTGGCCTTGAGCCGGTACGGCTCCTCGGCGTTCAGCCGCTTGTAGCGCGGGCTGATCTCCGGCAGGGCGACCAGGTCGTTGGACAGGGAGTCCAGCAGTTCCTGGCTCGCGCCGGAGTTGCGGATGGAGTTGGACAGGGCGCCGCGCAGCTGGTCGACCAGTTCCAGCGCGTCGGTGATGCCGTGCTCGTGCTGGAGGATCAGCACCTCCCAGGTGACCTCGGGCGTCACGTTGGGGTTGCCGTCGCGGTCGCCGCCGATCCAGGTGCCGAAGGTCAGCGGGCGGGTCTGGGGCGGCAGCGGCACCCCGACCCGCTCCAGCTCGGCTGCCAGCTCCTCCAGGACGGCGCCGACCGCGCCGGCGTGCAGCTCGTCCAGGTAGTAGATGGCGTTGCGGGCCTCGTCGGCCGGCTCGGGGCGCACCACCCGCAGCTCGTCGGTCTGCCACAGCAGGTCGATGTTCTCGGCCAGCCGCAGGTCGGTGCGGCGCCGGTCGCCGCTCTCGCGGTCGGTCTCCTCCAGCAGCTCGGCGATCCGGCGCAGCTTGTTCAGCACCGAACGGCGGGCGGCCTCGGTGGGGTGCGCGGTGAAGACCGGCCGCACGTTGAGGCGCTTGACGGTCTCGCGTACGTGCTCGGGGTCGCCCTCCTTCAGCAGGTCGGCGGTCTGGGCGAGCAGGCCGCCCTCGCGGGCGCGGCGGCCCCGCAGCGCGCGGCCCCGGTGCACCTGCTCGGTGACGTTCGCGAGGTGGAAGTAGGTGGAGAAGGCCCGGACCAGCTTCGCGGCGGTCTCCAGATCGGTCTCGCCCAGCAGCGCGGCGGCGGCCTCGCCGTCGCTGCGGGTCAGGGCGCGCACCTTCTCCACGAGATCGAGGAGGTCCTTGCCCTCCTGTCTCACCAGGGTGCCGCCCAGCAGTTCGCCCAGGCGCCGGATGTCGGCTCGCAGGGCGGTACTGGCGTCCGGGGCGGCCGGGGCGATGTCGGCGCTGCTCACAGGTGCGGCTCCTCGATGCAGGGACGGTGGCGACGGCGTACAGCGGTGTGGGCACGGACTTCGCTGTCCGACCGGTCCAGGATAGGTCGACGTCCTGCACGCGAGACCGCCAGCCCACCTGGCGGACACCAGGGGCGGACAGGGGCGCGCGGCCCCGGGCCCAGGCCCGGGTGGAGGCGTCGGCCGGGACGCCGGGCAGGACGTCCGCCGGGACGCCGGGCAGGACCTCGGCCGGGCGTCGGCCGAGACCGTGGTGGACACGTGGGCGGGGCCCGTACGCCGTGGGACGTACCGCCTAGTCTGGACGCCATGAGTACGAGGGGGGCGGACGTACCGGACGACGGGGCTGGAGGACGGCCCCGCGCCGGCTGGTGGTGGTGGACGAGGCGGCGCGGTTTCGTGCTGGACGCGGGTCTGGCCGCGTTCTCGGCGGTGGAGGCGGCGTTCGAGGGGGCCACCTTCGCGGACAAGACGGGGATCGTGCCGGGCGCGGGGGCGCTGCTGGGGGTGCTGGTCGGCTCGGTGCTGCTGCTGCGGCGGCGCTGGCCGGTGGCCGTGGTGCTGGTCGGTATCGCGGTGACCCCGGCGCAGATGGGGATCTGTCTGTCGCTGGTCGGCCTCTACACGCTGGCCGCCTCCGAGGTGCCCCGCCGGATCACCGCGGCGCTCGCCGGGATGAACGGTTTCGGCACCATGCTGGTCGCCTTCCTCAACTTCCAGGACGACCTGCGCGACTCCAGCGACGCCGACACCATGTCGGTGCCGGTCACCTTGATCGTCGCCGCCCTGATGGCGATCGGCCTCACCGCCCCGCCTGTGCTCCTCGGGCTGTACGTACGGGCCCGGCGCCGACTGGTGGAGAGCCTGCGGGAGCGGGCCGACGGGCTCGAACGGGAACTGGAACTCCTCGCGGAGAAGGCGCTGGAGCGGGCCGAGCGGGCCCGCGCCGACGAACGCACCCGGATCGCCCGCGAGATGCACGACGTGGTGGCGCACCGGGTCAGCCTGATGGTGGTGCACGCGGCGGCGCTCAAGGCGGTGGCCCTGAAGGACCCGCAGAAGGCGTCCGCGAGCGCGGAGCTGCTGGGCGACATGGGGCGCCAGGCGCTCACCGAACTCCGTCAGATGCTGGGCGTCCTGCGGACGGCGTCCCAGGCGGCGCCCACGGTGCCGGCGGTGGTGACCGGACCACGTCCCGCGCTGGGGACCGCCGGGTCGGGGCTCGGGCCCGCGCCCGGACCCGAGCCCGACGACGGGCCCGGCCTGGACCAGCTCGCGGCGCTGGTGGAGGAGTCGCAGGCGGCCGGGATCAGCGTGCAGCTGACCGTCGAGGGGGAGGAGCGGCCGTGCGGGCCGCGGGTGGAGGCGACGGTCTACCGGGTGGTCCAGGAAGCGCTCACCAACGTGCACAAGCACGCGGCGGGGGCGAAGGCGCACGTACGGCTCGCCTACCGCGACGCGGAGATCGCGGTGCTCATCACCAACGGTCCTTCCGACGGGTCCTCGCCGACACCGCTTCCCAGCGGCGGTCACGGCCTGCTCGGCATGCGCGAACGCGTCACCGCCCACGGTGGCGGCTTCGCCGCGGGCCCCACTCCGGAAGGCGGCTTCCGCGTCTCCGCGATGCTCCCGATCCCTCTCCGGGGCGACTGACGCACCGCCTTCGGCCGCGGCGCGGGAGCGTTCCCGCCCGCAGCGCCCGCAGTACCCGCACCACCTGTGCGGACGAGTGGGAAGGGACGAGTGACGGGACCCGGCAAAGAGCCGGCACGTCCGATGCGCACGGGTGCGGGGGTGGGAACGACCCCGCGGGGCGGGGCGCCGCCCCCGTGCCGTCACACGCGGGTCAGGGGGAGTCGTCAGCCGGGCCCGGGTGGGGATCCGGGAAGGTGCGGCCGGTCAGTGACGCGAGGGTGGTGCGGATGTGGGAGAGGTGGGCCCGGATCTCGTCGCGGTGCTGCTCGTGTTCCCGCAAGGAGCGCTCCGCCTCCCGGCGTACCCGCTCCTCCTGGACGCGGGCCTCGGCGAGGAGGGCCGCGGCGCGCTCCTCCGCCTCGTTCTGCTCCGCGCGCAACGCGTCCTCCGCCGCGGCGCGCTCGCGGTGGGCCTCCTCCAGCCGCCGTTCCGCGTCGGCGAGCAGGTCCGCGAGCCTGCTGTCGACGCCCGCCTCGCGCTCGGCGAGTTCGTGCTGCAGGGCCTCCAGCCGCGCGCGCCGGTCCTGCTCGGCCGCATGGAGGTCGCGGTCGACGTGCTGGCGCATCGCCTCCAGCGCTCGCTGGGCGTCGCCGCGGACCGCCTGCGCCTCCTCCCGCGCCTCGCCGAGGATCTCCGCGGCGCGGGCGCACGCCTCGTCCAGCACCTGTTCGGCCTGGCGCTCCGCCGCGGCGAGCCGTGCGGAGGCCGCCGCGCGCGCCTCGTCCTGGAGGGTGCGGCGGGCGGTCTCCGCAGCGTCCCGCGCGTGCTGTGCCTCGGCCTCGGCGTGGTCCCGTACCGCCGCGGCCTCCTCCTCGACCAGCCGCAGCAGCTCCTGCGCGCCGGGCCCGAGCGCGTCGAAGGCGGTCGCGCCCAGCGCCTCCACCTGCTGCCGCAGCGCCGCGCACTCCGCCTCCATCTCGTTGGCGAGTACGGTCAGCCGGGCGGCCCGCTCCCATGCGGCGTCCCGGTCCTCGGACAACTCGTCCAGGAATCGGTCCACCTGCTCGGGGCGGTAGCCGCGCCCGCGCACGCTGTCGAACCGCCCGCGTGCCGCCGCCGCGGTCGTATTACTGCTCATCGCTTTCGCCCCTCGTCGTCCGCCGTCGGGCCGCTCCGGGTCATGGCCGTTCTGCGATAGCTATTTTTCGCTTATGTCCGAATTGTAAGGGCGTCGACACTCCGACCTTTCTCCTACCCCGAAAACTGCTGCGGGCGGGAAAAACTGCGCGGGCGGGAAAACTGCTGCGGGCCGGACGGAAGGGTCTCCCCTCCGTCCGGCCCGCAGCCGTACGCAGCCGCCGCCGTTACAACAGCCCGTCCCACATCTGCTCGATCAGCACCGACCACCAGTTGTCCGGCGACGCGATCGCCGCCGGGTCCTGCGCGGCGAGCTGCGCCTGGAAGTCGACTGTCCAGCGACCGGCCTGGTCCGGCGTCAGCCCGATCCGCAGCCGCCACATCCGGCCCAGCAGCGCCAGGCAGCGGGCGAACTCCGGCAGGCTGGAGTTGACGAACTGCGGCGCCACCGGCTGACCGCCCGGCCCCGCCTCCAACGGCACCGCCACGATGTGCGCGGTGCCGTACTGCACGCACAGCTGGCGGCCGAAGTCATTGCCCATGACGAGGTACGAGCCTGCGTCCGCGGCCGGCTGGACGCCCCGCTGGGCCGCGAGTTCGGCCAGGGTCGGCACCGGCTGGCCCGGCTGGGCCTGTGCCCAGAAGAACGGTCCGAAGTCCACCGGGAGCCCCGCCCACACCAGGGTCTGCGCGACGATGTCCGGCACGCCCTGCCGGGCGACCGCCCGCTGGTCGAACCGGAAGACGCCCTGCGGTCCGAACGCCCCCGCCAGCTCCTGCCCGATCACGTCCAGCGGCACCGGCGGCACCCGCAGCACCGTGTGCGGGTCCGGCATCGGCACCCGCTGCGGCTGCGGGCGGGCCGGCGCGCCCGCCACCTGGTGCAGCTCGCCCTGGTGGGTGAGCAGATGCCGCACGCCCTGCCGTCGGCCCGCGTGGTCCCGGCCGTAGGGCGCGGTGTGGCTGATCCGCACCTGCGGCCAGGTCTCGCGGATCATCCGCGTGCAGTAGCCGCCGGGCAGGTCGCACGACTCCAGTTCGGTGTGCAGCTCGAGCACCTGCTCGGGCCGTACGTGCAGCGACCGCAGCTCGTGCAGGATCTGCCATTCCGGATGCGGAGTGCCCGGCGCGGACCGCCGGATGAGCTGCTGCTCGCTGCCGTCCTGGCCGCGGTAGCGGAGGACCGCCATGTAGCCGGGGCCGACGGTCGGCACGCTCACCGGCTGCGGGTAGCCGTACGCGGGCGGCGGTGGCGGCGCCATCGCCCCGGAAGGCGGAGGCGGCGGCGCACCGGTGGGTCCGGCGAGCATGGTGGCGGCGTAGTGGGGGTCGCCGGGTGCGCCGGGAGCCACCGGCCCGGGGGGCGGCGGGGGAGTGCCGGTTCCGGGTGGTGGCGGGACGGTGGGTCCGGCGAGCATCGTCGCCGCGTAGTGCGGTCCCGGCCCGGGCGGCGGTGGAGGCGCGTCCGGGCTGCGGACCGGCGCACCGGCGGGCGGTGGCACGCTGCCGCGCGGCGCCGCCCTGGCCGTCTCCAGGTCCGCGATGTCCGCGGCCCCGGGCCGCACCCCGGCCGGCGGCGGCAGCGGTACGGGGGCCCCGGCCGGCGGCGGGTACGGCGAACCGCCGACGGTGTGCGGCACGCCGGGATTCGGCGCCCCGGGTCCCGCCGCCCCCGGTGCCGGCACCGCCGGCTCCTCCGCCGGAGCGAGCACGGTCCTCGGCAGCCCACTGCCGCCCGGCAGCAGCTCCGTCTTCGCCTCGGCGCCCGGGGGTGCGTCCTCCGGCTCGTCCGCACCGATGAGCGGCGGGGCGAACACGGTCGCGGGTACGGCGACGGACTGCCCTTCCCCCGAGTCGCTGACCGTCTTTCCGGCCCAGCTGTCCCTGTCGGGCTCCGCGTCCCGCGCCGCACCCGCCGCCGCTGCCGAGCCCTCGTCCGTACCGGGGCCGGTGCCGTAACCCACCCCGGACCCCGCGCCCGAAGGCGTACCGGCGCCCGTGGAGGGCGCGCCGGAAAGCCCGCCGGAACCGGACGGCGCGTCAGAGCCCCCGTCCTCCGCCGGGTTTCGCCGGTCCGGGATGCCGATGCGGTCCGCCGCGTCCTGGAGCCACTGCGGGGGGCTCAGCAGGAAGGAGGTCGCCTCCAGGTCGACGCGCTGCGGCGGTTCGGGGACGGCGTCGCTGGGGACGGGGCCGTACTCCTCCTCGTAACGGCGGATCAGCTCGCCGATGGGCAGGCCCGGCCAGAGCGTGGCCTCGCCGCTGTCGCGGGCGATCACGACGCGGACCGCGCCGTCGTCGGAGGACGGCCCGTCCTCCCGCGCCTCGGACCAGACCACGAAGCCGAGATCGAACTCGCGGACCCGGACCTCGCGGGTCTGGTACGCCGGGACGTCCGCGTTGACCCAGCGTTCGGCCCGCTCCTGCGCCTGTGCGAAAGTGACCATCGGCCGCCTCACCCCTCCACCGGTACGGCCTCGGCGAAACCGCCGTCGACCATCAGGTTCGCCACCGTCTCCAGCTCGGGCGGATTGCCCGCGAGCCGGAGCAGGAAGGCGTCGAGCGTGTCGCCGCACGGCAGCAGCAGTTCGGCGACGCGGTCCGCCGGGGTGTCCCAGCGATCGCCGTCCCGCGCGTCGTCGTACGCGCAGAACCAGACGGAACCGGTCCGCTCGCCCTTCACCTTGACGGCGAGCACGCCGCCCTGCACATACGCGATCGCCAGGTACTCCTTGGTGAGGTGGTCGCGCAGGCACTTGTTGACGTAGACCAGGTCGTTGACGGCGGCGTCCTCGCGGACGGTGAAGAAGGGCTGGTCGACCAGGAGTCCGAGCTCCGGGTCGAGCGCGACGCCCTTGGGCGCGCAGCCGCCGGCCGCCTTGAGGAAGGTGCGGTACGCGCCGGGCAGCCGGTACCCCAACTCCTCCTCCACGTCGCGCACCTGCGTCTCGGTGACGGAGACGGGTTCCTTGGGCAGCCGGAAGTGCACCGGCCGGGTCTCCTGGAGCGGCCGGGTGCCGCGCTTGCCCTGGTCGGCGGTCGAGGTCGCCAGACCGCCGTGGTGCCGCAGCAGCGCCTTGACCTCGACAGGGATCAGTTCGAGGCGGCGCGTGCCGTGGACGTGGTGCCAGGTCCAGCCGTGCGGGGTGGCCACCGGGGTCAGGCTGCCCCACAGTTCGTGGCCGGCCGCGTGCAGGGCGGCGTTCGCGGACACGTAGTCGGTCAGCCGCAGTTCGTCCACGCCGAAGCCCTCCGGGGGTTCGGCGATCTCGGCCGCCGCCCGCGCGTACGGCGAGAAGTCGGGGTAGCCGCGGTCGTCCACCCGTACGCCCCGCGGGTGCCGGGCCGCCCGTACCGGATCGGGAAAGTGCACGACCTGTCCGGCGTAGGCCGCGTTGGGTGGCGCGGACTGTCCCCCGGCCCCGGGGCCGGGAGGTGCTCCCAGCCCTTGCCGACCTGTCGTCATGGCGGTTGCCCCCTGCTGCGTCTGGCTGATGACGACAGCCTAGGGGGTCCGGCCACCCCGGCACCCGCCCCGTCCCCCGTCCCGCCAGGTCAGCGTCGTGCGCCCGCGGCCCCGGGCTCAGTCGCCCCTCGCTGCCTCGCGGAGCTTCGCGGACTGCGTGCGCGGGATGTCCGGGCGCAGGGTGGGCGGCCGGTGGTCCGCGCGCGGCGTCTCGTACGCGGCGGTGGTCTCGCCGGTGCGGACGACGGTGACCAGCACGACGCCGGCCGGCCCGGTCGCGGCGTCGGCGACGGTGCAGGTGACCTGCTGGTCGCCGCTGGTCCTCCGAGGAGCCGGAGAAGCGGGCGGCGGCGAGCAGCAGACCGGTCAGCGCCGCGGCGGCCGGACAGGCGTCACGCATACGGGTACGCGGACGTGCGGGGTGCGGACGGGGGCGTGCGCAGGCGTGACGCGCGGACGGGAGGGGCGTACGAGGGTCTTGCGCATGGGTCACCTTCCCTGGTTCGGCGGGTGGGGGGACCCGCGTCGCGGGCCGACTGCGGGTCCTTCCCGTACGCCGGGCGGTACGCCAGCGCGGTGCCCGCCGTACCCCTCGTACGGGTGGCTGTGTACGTCCTGTGCCCACCCCCCGCCATTCCGTCACGCGACGGTGACATGGCCCACACGGGAGGGATGGGAGACCGTGTTCCGCTTCCCCAGCCGACCGCGCGTTTGGCAGTCTGATCGGCACACGGGGGATCGCCCGCCCCGGCGGGCGGATGGAGGGATGCGCGCACACCATGACGACTCACCCACCGGCGGCGGGGGTCGCCGACCCCAGGCTGAGCTGGAGCACCGCACGGGACCCCGCGGGCCCGCCGCCCCTGCGGCACCGCAGGGACAGCATCCTGCCCGCGGTCGCAGCCGCGCTCTCCATCCGCGACGAGGTGCTGACCTGCACCGGTTCGAAGGGCGAGCAGCCGCCCGATCTCCACCCGATCGTGCGGGAGTTCCTGGACGCACTGCCGGTCGGCCAGCGCGAGCGGTTCACCGGGCGCTGTCCGGAAGCGGTGCTGATCTCCCGCCACCTGACCGCCGTCGAGGCGAGCCGCAGCAAACGGGCCTCCCGCAGGCCGCTCACCCAGTCCGAGGCCCGCAAGGCGCTGCGCGGCGCGAAACTGACGGCCCGCCGGATCCGTGAGGACGGCGACCCCGCCCACGGCGCCTACGCCCCGCCCTGCCGCTCCTGCGGCCCGCTGCTCGCCCACTTCGGCGTGCGGCCCGTCGATCCCGGCGCGGCAGGGGCATGACCACCGGCATGGCGGGCGGCACCCGTTTCCCGGCCGGCGTGGACGCCGCGCTGCGCGCCGCGGGGTGGCGGCCGGGCCGCTGGGACATCAAGCAGGCCGAGGAGTGGGCCGACCGGCTGCGCGCGTACGTGTCGCCCGGCGGCCACCGGCACGCGGTGTTCCCGGCCGCGGTCGAGGCGTGGGCCGAGTTCGGCGGCCTCGCCATCCCGGGCGCCGCCGGGCCCGGCCGCCAGATCGCGCCCTCCGGCGTCGTCGTGGACCCGATGAGCGGCCTGTACCTGGCCCGTACCTTCGGCGACCTCGGCCGTGCCCTGGAGACCGAGATCAGCCCGCTCGGCGAGGAACCCGGCTCCGGCGCGCTGCTCGCCATCGACACGGAGGGCCGGGTCTACACGATCGACCACACCGGCGACTGGTACGCCGGCCCCGACATCGACCGCTCCCTCACCGACCTGGTGGGCGGCGTCCAGCCGGTCCGCCTGACCCTGCACCCCGACGCCGGTACCAGCCCGAGGTAGCAGACCCCTAGGGGGAGACACCTACTTCCGGCGGCCCCCGGTTCGTACCGGCGGATGACGATCCCGCCTCGCCCGGTCCATACGGTCATAGGGCGGGATGGGGACACTACCCCCGTACATCGAGCAGTCCGAGACACCAGGAGTGACGAGTGACAACGGCAGTGACGCCTTCCAAGGCCGGGGGCAGCGAAGAACGTTCGGCCGTTGCAGCGGCGGGCCGCGCGGTGACCAAGGCGTACGGCTCCGGCGAGACCCGGGTGCTCGCACTGGACAGCGTGGACGTCGACATCGCGCGGGGCCGCTTCACCGCGATCATGGGCCCCTCCGGTTCCGGCAAGTCCACCCTGATGCACTGCCTGGCCGGTCTGGACACGGTCACCGAGGGCCAGATCTGGATCGGTGACACCGAGATCACCGGTCTGAAGGACAAGAAGCTCACCCAGTTGCGACGCGACAAGATCGGCTTCATCTTCCAGTCGTTCAACCTGCTGCCGACGCTGAACGCGGCGGAGAACATCACGCTGCCGATGGACATCGCCGGCCGCAAGGTGGACCGCGACTGGCTGGACCGCGTGGTGGAGACGGTCGGTCTCGGCGACCGCCTGGGCCACCGCCCGACCCAGCTCTCCGGCGGCCAGCAGCAGCGCGTGGCGGTGGCCCGGGCGCTCGCCGCCCGCCCCGAGATCATCTTCGGCGACGAACCGACCGGGAACCTTGACTCGCGGGCCGGCGCCGAGGTGCTCGGCTTCCTGCGCACGTCGGTGGACGAACTCGGCCAGACGATCGTGATGGTGACCCACGACCCGGTCGCGGCCTCCTACGCCGACCGCGTGCTGTACCTGGCGGACGGCCGGATCGTGGACGAGATGGCCAGTCCGACCGCGGAGTCCGTCCTCGAGCGCATGCTGCGTTTCTCGGGCGACGACTCCCGGACCGTCGGCTCCTTCGACGGTCGAGGGAGGACGTCGTGACCGTCCTGAAGACCTCGGTGCGCAACTTCCTCGCGCACAAGGGCCGGATGGCGCTCTCCATGATCGCCGTCCTGCTCTCGGTGGCGTTCGTCTGCGGCACGCTGGTGTTCACCGACACCATGACCGCCACCTTCGACCGGCTCTTCGGCTCCACCGCCTCCGACGTCACCATCAGCGCCAAGGAGGTCGACAACGCGCAGAAGACCGGCGTGCCCGACTCCGTACCGGCCTCGCTCCAGCGCACGCTGACCCGCCTGCCGGGGGCCGCCGCCTCTGTCCCCGACGTCACCAGCGAGTACGTCACGGTCGCCGACGCGAAGAACAACAAGAGCATCAGCCCGTCCTCCGGCGCCCCCACCTTCGTCAGCAACTGGGACCCGACCGAGACCAGGGCGGTCGACATCTCCTCCGGCCACCCCCCGCGCGGCCCGGCCGAGGCGGTGCTGGACGCGGACACCGCCGGCAAGCACCATCTGGGGCTCGGCGACACCCTGCGGATCATCGCGGCGCCCGGCGACTTCGACGTCACCGTCTCCGGCATCGCGACCTTCAAGACCACCAACCCCGGCGCCGCCGTGATCTACGTCGACACCGCCACCGCCCAGACCGGGCTGCTCGGCCGGACCGACGCGTACACCGGCTTCGGCCTGACCGCAGCCAAGGGCGTCACCGACGAGCAGCTCCAGTCAGCGGTCAAGGCGGCCATCGGCGGCGGCTACACCGTCGACACCGCGGCCGAGACCAAGAAGAAGGGCCAGGACGACGTCGGCGGCTTCCTGAACTTCATGAAGTACGCGATGCTCGGCTTCGCCGGCATCTCCGTCCTGGTCGGCGTCTTCCTGATCGTCAACACCTTCTCGATGCTGGTCGCCCAGCGCACCCGTGAGATCGGCCTGATGCGGGCCCTGGGCTCCAGCCGCCGGCAGGTCAACCGGTCGGTGCTGATCGAGGCGGTCCTGCTCGGCGTCACCGGCTCGGTGCTCGGTATCGGCGGCGGCATCGGTCTGGCCGTCGGCCTGATGAAGCTGATGGGCAAGGCCGGCATGCACCTCGACACCTCCCAGCTGACCATCAGGGCCACCACCCCGGTCGTCGGTCTGGCCATCGGCGTCGTCGTCACGGTGATCTCCGCGTACATTCCCGCCCGCCGGGCCGGGAAGATCTCCCCGATGGCCGCGCTGCGGGACGCGGGCACCCCCGCCGACGGCAGGGCGGGCCGGATCCGTGCCGCGATCGGCGTCCTGGTCAGCGCGGCCGGCGCGCTCGCCCTGGCCGGCGCCGGGCAGGCGGGCGGGGCGTCCGCGGGCGGCGGCCTGCTGGGCCTGGGCGTGCTGCTCACCCTGATCGGCTTCGTGATCGTCGGCCCGCTGCTGGCCGGTGCGATCGTGACCGCGGTGAGCGCGGTCGTCCTGCGGTTCTTCGGCCCCGTCGGCCGGCTCGCCGAGCGCAACGCCCTGCGCAACCCCCGCCGTACCGGAGCCACTGCCTCCGCACTGATGATCGGCCTGGCGCTGGTGGCCGGCATGTCGGTGGTCGCCTCCTCGATGGTGGCCTCCGCGGACGACCAGCTCGACAAGTCGGTCGGCGCGGACTTCATCCTCCAGCCCGACGGCCAGCAGCCGCTGACCCCGGCCCTCGTCACGGCGATCAAGTCCGCCTCCCACATCGAGCACTTCACCGAGTACGCCGGCGTCAGCGCCCGGATCAGCAACCCCGACGGCACGACGAGCACCAAGCAGCTCAGCGCGGTCAGCCCCAGCTACGCCGACGACCTGCGCCTGAAGACCGTCGAGGGCAGGCTCACCGACGCCTACGCCAAGGACGCGATGTCCGTCAACGAGGGGTACGCCAAGGACCACGGCATCGCGATCGGTGACGAGCTGACCGTGACGATGATCGGCGGCCGGCCCGCCAGGCTCACGGTCAACGCCATCACCAGCGACGACACCGCCGTCGACCACGGCGCCCTCTACACCGACATCGCCACCGCCCGGCGGTACCTCCCGGCGGACAGGCAGCCGCTCGACCTGTTCGTGTTCGCCAAGGCCGTGGACGGTGAGCAGAAGCAGGCCGCCGCGTCGCTCGCCGCAGCGGTCAAGGACTACCCGCAGCTCACGGTCCGCGACCAGTCGGACTACAAGGAGCTGATCCACAAGCAGGTCAACCAGCTGCTCTACATGATCTACGCGCTGCTCGGCCTCGCGATCATCGTCGCCGTCCTGGGCGTGGTGAACACCCTCGCCCTGTCGGTGGTCGAGCGCACCCGGGAGATCGGCCTGCTGCGGGCGATCGGCATGTCGCGGCGGCAGCTGCGGCGGATGATCCGCCTGGAGTCGGTGGTGATCGCCCTGTTCGGCGCGGTCGTCGGCCTGGGCCTGGGCCTGGGCTGGGGCGCCACCGGCCAGCAGGTGCTCGCCTCCCAGGGGCTCGGCATCCTCCGCGTCCCGTGGTCCACGATCGTGACGGTCTTCATCGCCTCGGCGGTGGTCGGGCTGCTGGCGGCGCTGCTGCCGGCGTTCCGGGCGGCGCGGATGAACGTGCTGAACGCGATCGCGACGGACTAGGCGTATCGCCCTGTGAGGCGGGGGCAGGGCCGGGGCAGGGACCGTACGGGGAGCAACGGGGGCCGGGCCCCGTACCGGGACGGTCGTGCGCGGGGTCGTACGGCCGTCCCGGCGCTGAGTGTCGGCGGTACGTCGTAGGCTGGACCTCTCCCGGCCCGTGACACGTGTCGGGCGGTTCGCGTTGCCCTCTCGGGGCGGCGCCCCCCATGTGCTCATTCCCCGGGACGGAACCTCATGAGTCTGAACGGTCTGGTCGACGTCGTCGTCGAGGACGCCGCCCTCGCGGAGGCGGTGGAGGCCGCCGCGTCCGGCGCCCGGCCACGGGTGGACCTCGTCGGGCCGCCCGCCGCCCGTCCGCTGGCGATCGCGGCGCTGGCCGCCCGCGCCCGCCGTACCGTACTCGCGGTGACCGCGACCGGCCGGGAGGCCGAGGACCTGGCCGCCGCGCTGCGCTCGCTGCTGCCCCCGGACGGGGTGGTGGAGTACCCGGCGTGGGAGACACTGCCGCACGAGCGGCTCTCCCCGCGCAGCGACACCGTGGGCCGGCGCCTGGCCGTCCTGCGCCGCCTCGCCCACCCGCGGGCCGACGACCCGGCGGCCGGACCGGTGCAGGTCGTGGTGGCCCCGATCCGTTCCGTGCTGCAACCGCAGGTCAAGGGGCTGGGCGACCTGGAGCCGGTGTTCTTGAGGAGCGGGCAGAGCGCGGACCTCGGCAGCGTGGTGGACGGCCTGGCGGCAGCCGCGTACGCGCGGGTGGAGCTGGTCGAGAAGCGCGGCGAGTTCGCGGTGCGCGGCGGCATCCTGGACGTCTTCCCGCCGACCGAGGAGCACCCGCTGCGGGTGGAGTTCTGGGGCGACGACGTCGAGGAGATCCGCGCCTTCGCGGTGGCCGACCAGCGCACCCTCGAGGCCGTCGAGCGGCTGTGGGCACCACCCTGCCGCGAGCTGCTGCTCACCGACGAGGTGTGCGCACGCGCCGCGGCCCTGGGCCGCGAGCACCCGCAGCTCGTCGAGCTGACCGACAAGCTGGCCGCGGGCATCGCCGTCGAGGGGATGGAGTCGCTCGCCCCGGCGCTCGTGGACGACATGGAGCTGCTGGTCGACCTGCTGCCCGTCGACACCCACGTGGTCGTGCTCGACCCGGAGCGTGCCCGGGCCCGCGCCCACGACCTGGTCGCGACCAGCGAGGAGTTCCTGGCCGCGTCCTGGGC
>NZ_DATDBG010000116.1:0-5371 GCF_036524955.1 Streptomyces sp. | reverse complement strand
AACGGACGAGGCCGGCAAGCCGGCCGCCGAGGACGGTCTGTTCGGCGCGGCCGGCGCCGACCCCGCGGCGAAGGAGGGCCGGACCGCGGCCAGCGGCGCCGCGGCCCGTATCGCCCGCGAGTCCCGGGCGGCCTTCTCGCTGCACGACGCCAGTACGTACATCGGCGGCTCCATCGGCTCGGTCAACTTCCAGCTCGGCGGCGGCTTCCAGGGGCTGCTGGCCGGGCCGCTGCCGGCGGAGGAGTTGCAGCGGCTGCGCCGCCGGTTCACCGAGCCGCCCCGCTACGCCGAGTTCAAGCGGCGGTTGCGCGAGGACCGGCTGCTGGTCCTGTCGGGGCAGCCCGGCACCGGCCGGATGTTCACCGCCCTGTCGCTCCTGGACGACCTCGGCCGCGGCAAGGTGTCCCGGCTCGACCCCGGCTCGGACCTGACCACGCTCGGTGCCGACGGCAACTCCCTCGCGGAGGGCCACGGTTACGCCCTGGAACCCGCCGACGGCCGGCTGCCCGACGAACTCCACCTCGACCGGCTCGGCCGGCTGCTCGCCGACCGCGGCTCCTATGCCGTACTGCTCGCCGTTCCGGACCCGGGCGCCCCGGGCTGGCACCACACCCGCTACTACCGGGCGCACGAACCGGCCGACCCCGACGCCGTACTCGACGGGCACCTCGACGCCGAACTCGACGGGCGGCCGGCCGGGGTGAAGGAGGCGGCGCTGCGGCTGGCGGTCAGGCCGGACGTGCGGGCCGCGCTCGGCCTGGAGTCGCTGCTGCCCGCCGAGGCCGCCCGGTTCGCCCGGCTGCTGGCCCGGCACGTCACCGGCGGCCTGGCCGAGGACCGGCTGCTCGCCGAGTGCCGGGGCTTCGCGGTGGAGCAGGTCCGGCAGTGGTTCGCCGGCGGCGCGCAGGCGGAGTCGCTGCCCGCGCTGCGGGACGCCGCCTACCGCATCGCGCTGGCCGTCTTCGGCCAGAGCTCCTTCAGCGTCGTCGCCGAGGCGGCGGAACTGCTCGCCTGGGAGCTGGCCGTCACCATCGAGCCGGAACGGGTCACCGGCCGGCCGCTGCTCAGCGACGGTCTGGAGGCCCGGCTCGCCTCGGCCCGCGCCACCGTCGAAGCCCGCCGACAGCCCGTCGTGGCCGGTCAGGACATCCCGGTCCGCACGGTGCGGTTCCGCGGGGAGCGGCTGGCGCCGGCGCTCCTGGCGCACCTGTGGGAGCACCACCACAACATGCGCGGCCCGGTGCTGCGCTGGCTCGACTCGCTCTGCCAGGACCGGCGCGAGGACGTGTGGACCAGGGCCGCGGTGGCCGCCGGTGAGCTGTGCCGCCACGACTGTGCCCACACCCTCAGCGAGCTGCTGGTCCCGATGGCCGAGGCGGAACAGGCCAGACGCGGCGTCTTCGTGGCGACCGCCCTGGAGAGCGTGCTGACCGACCCCCAGGTGGGCGCGGCGCTGCGGTCCCTGGTCAGCGGCTGGGCGGACGGCTCGGACGTCAATCTGCGGTGGACGGCCGCCGCCGTGCTCAGCCGCGGCACCGCGACCGCCACCGTGGCCGAGGCGCTGGGCCGGCTCGGCCGGATCGGCACCTGGGAGGAGGGGCGGCTGCGGGCGGTGGCCGCGGAGAGCGTCGTGCACCTGGCGGGCGCCGGTGCCGGCCGCGAGCCGCTGGCCAGGATTCGCGGCTGGCTCGGCGACAACCGCCGCCTGCACCAGGATCTGGGTCTGGTCGCCACGGTGCTGCTGGCCGACTTCCTGGTGGAGCACCTGTGGAACCCCGCCCCCGCGCTGGCCGGGCGCGAGAGGTGGCCACTGCCGCTGGCGATCGCCGCCGCGCACCCGGAGCGGGCGGCGGAGATCGCCGGTCTGATCTGGACGGCGCTCAACACCAGCCGCTCGTACCGGACCGCGCTCGACGCGGTGGCCGGCTGGCTGCGCGCCTGCCGGGGCAAGCCGTGGGAGGAAGAGCTGCTGCGGTTCCTGCCGCTGCTGGCGCTGACGCCCGACGACCGGCAGCGGCTGCTGTCGCTGATCAAGGAGTTGTCCGAGGATCCCGACGATCCTCTGGGACAGGAGCAGACCCGCCGGCTGCGGCAGGCGGTCACGGAAGGAGGGAATCGATGACGCAGAACGCATGGCCGCCGCCGGGACCGGGCGGCAGGCCCCCGCAGTTCGCCCAGCAGCAGGAAGTGGAGCTGCCGCTGCAACTCCAGGGGCCGTTCGTCAGGGAGTTCGTCCCGCAGACCACGTACAAGCACCGCGGCGCCCAGATCGCCTCGGTCGTCTTCTACGGCAACGGCGGGCACAGTGTGATCACCGTGCGGGGGTCGCAGCACCACGGCAAGCCCATGTTCGGGCGCCCCACGTCGGTGTGCCACATCGCGCGCGGCCGGCACCAGGTGTCCTTCGAGATGGAGTTGCCCACCCTCGGCGACCAGGCGAACTTCCAGTGCGCGGTGGACGTCAACTGGGAGGTCCAGGACTTCCACCTGGTCGCCGAGAAGCGCGTGGTGGACGTGGAGAAGATGCTGCGCCCGCCGCTGCTCGCACGGCTGCGGATGATCACCCGCCGGCACCGGCTGGACGGCGCGCAGGCCGCCGACGAGGCGATCCAGGCGGAACTGGCCGACGGCCGGTGGACCTCCTTCGGCGCGGACCTCGGCCTGGCGACCGAGGTCTTCGTACGGATCGACCTCGGGCGCGCGGCGGCCGACCACAACCAGGACATCGTGCAGGTGCGGCACAACGCGACCGTGCAGTCCGCGATCGACCAGGCCGCCGCGGCCCGCGTCAAGGCCAACCTGCCGGCGGCGCGGCAGCTCATCGAGGCCGGCGAGGCCGAGCACTACGTCCACCTGCTCGCCCAGGACCCGGCCCGCGCGGCCGACGTCCTCGGCGCGCTCCAGATCCAGGCGAAGGAGCAGCGGCAGGGCGCCCTGGAGTACCTGACGCGGCTGATCGACCAGGGGATCGTCCAGCGGCACCAGGTGGAGGGGCAGGTGCAGATGCTGATCGACTTCGCGCGGACGGTCGGCGGGAAGGTCTTCGAAGGGGGGTTGCCGCAGCCCGCGACCGCGCTCGCGACGCCGCCGGTGATTCGGCCGGCGATCCCGCCGGGCGCCCCGCAGCCGGAGGACGGCGCGGCGCCTTCCGCTCCGGCCGCGCAGACTCCCCCGCTGCCGCCGATGCCGCCACTGCCTCCGGTCGTGCCGGTGTCTCCGGTGGTGCCGGCGCCCCCGGCCGCGGTCAACGGTACGGCCGGGCCCGAGGCGGACGGCGGCCCCGCGGTGCCGGACGGGGAAGGAGAGTCCCTGGATGGGCAGGGCGGCTGACCCCGCCACGGACCCGGAGACCACCCTCTACGTCGCCGAACGGCTGCTCGCCACCGTTCGCGACGATGTCGCGCGCGCGGACACCAAGGCCGCGGTGCTGCTTTCCGGCGCCCTGGCGATGCCCGCGCTGCTGCTCGGCGGCAGGTGGTCCCCGCAGCAGCCGGCGGGACCGTGGCTGGCGCCGCTCTTTCTGGGCGGCGCCGTGTGGGCGGCCGGCGTCGCCCTGCTGGTGTGGGCGATCCTGCCGCGCACCCGTACGTCCCGCGCCACCCCCGGCGTCACCTACTTCGCCGACGCCCACCGCGGCCAGGACTCCGCCGCGCTGCTCCGCGCGGTGGCGGCGGCGGGCGAGGACCGGGTGGGCTGGCTGATGACCCAGTTCGTGGACATGAGCGTCATCCTCACCGCCAAGTACCGCTGCCTGCGCTGGGGCATCTGCTGTCTCGCCCCGGGCTTCGTGCTCTGCGCCGCGGCCCTCACCGCGGGCGCCTGAGCGCCGCCCCCGGGCGTACGGGCACTGCTGCGCCGGTCAGGGTTCGCCGGTCAAGGAGCGGCGTCCGGTGCGGTGCGTCGCAAGGCGCCGGACCGGCCTCGAAGCGGGCCTGCCCGGTCGACGCGGCAACACCGCGACGTGCCGTGCCGGACCGCCTCGTAGCCCGCTCGGTCGACGCGGCAACACCGCGCGGCGCCGTGCCGGGCGTCCCACGGGGCGGACTTCGGCTGACGCGGCGCTAGCCCGGCGCGTCGTCGCCGGGCCCGGGTTCGCCGGACCTGGGTTCGCCGGACCGGCTTTCGGCGGCCGGAGGTGCTGCGGGCTGCGGGGTCGCGGCACCTGAGCCGAGGGCGGGCCGGGCGGTGCGCAGGGTGCGTACCTGGGGGGAGAGCAGGGCGGCGGCGGTGGCGATGACCACCAGGGCGGCGCAGCCGAGCAGGACACGGTCGGTGCCGAGGGCGCCGGCCGCGGGGCCGGCGGCCAGCAGGCCGAGCGGGGCGAAAGCGAGGGAGCCGAACCAGTCGTAGGAGCTGACCCGCGACAGGGCCTCCTCCGGCACCTCCCGCTGGATGGTGGTGGACCACAGGACGGCGAAGACGTCGGAGGAGACACCCGCGCAGAACATCGCCGCCGCGATCACCCACACCGGCGCCCCACCTCCGAGCAGGGCGATCGGCACGGCGGCGGGGAACGTGGCCAGCACCGCCACCAGCACCGGGCGCTCGACCCGCACCCGCACGGCCAGTCCCGCACCCGCGATCGTGCCCAGTGCCTGCGCGGCCACGATGACCGACCACGCCCGCGCACCGCCGAGATTCCGCTCGGCGGCCAGCGGCCCCAGCACACCCGCGGTGGCGTTCAGCGCGGCGACCACGACCGTGTACTGGGCGACCACCGCCCACAGCCACTGCCGCGAGGAGAACTCGTGCCAGCCCTCCCGCAGATCCGCCCATCCCGACGACTTCCTGCGGGGCCGCTCCGCGATCCGCAGCCTCGCGGTCAGCGCGGCGCTGACCACGAAGGAGCAGGCGTTGAGGGCGAGGGCCCAGCCGGCGCCGATCCAGGCGACGGTCACGCCGGACAGCGCGAGCCCCAGCAGCAGAGAGGTGTTGGCGGCGACCCGCAGCAGCCCGTTGGCCTGCTGGAGCCGGTCGGCCGGCACCACCAGCGGCACGACACCGTCCATCGCGGGTGCGAACAACGCGGTCGCCGTGCCGGCCGCCACCGCCAGCATGCACAGCAGCGCCAACGGCGCGTGCGCGGTCAGCACCAGTGCCGCGAGACCGGCGTACGCCCCGGCGCCCACCACATCGGCCACCGCCATCAACCGGGAGCGCGACATCCGGTCCGCGATCACCCCGCCGACCAGAATGAACACCAGTTGCGGCGCCGCCTGACAGTGAGGATGTAGATGGCACCGCTCGGGGGTCTGACCCTCCGCCTGACTGACGCTCCGGCTGTCCTTGGGTTGAATTGTCGACCGTCCGGGCGGTGCCGCCAAGTACTGCGCCGGTCGGGAGCTTGTGACCTCATAGGAGCCCGGCCAAA
>NZ_DATDBG010000115.1:0-13059 GCF_036524955.1 Streptomyces sp. | reverse complement strand
AGATCTGCCGGCCCCACGCCTTGCAGAACACGTAGTTGGTGCCCGCGTAGAGCGTGCCCGTGCTCGCCGTACTGGTCGGCGAACCGTAGACCGACGCGCTGGCGAAGGTGTCCACCCAGTACTGGCCGCTGCTCGGCGGCGGTGTGGTCGAGCCGCCGCCCGGACCGTACAGCCGGATGGCACCGTAGTAGTCACCGTGCGAGGACAGCGCCGACACCTGGACGTAGCCGCCGGAGTACGGTGCCTCGGCGATGTAGCCCTGGCCCAGGTAGACGGCCACGTGGTGGATGGTGGACGCCGTGCTCCCGAAGAACACCAGGTCGCCCGGGAGCAGCGGGCCTGTCCCGTCGCCACGGTAGAACCGGGCCACCGCCCGGGAGGAGGCCCATTGGGTTCTCGTCACACCGTTGATCACATCGGCGCCCACGGCGAGGTAGTACGCGTAGCGGACCATGCCGGAGCAGTCCAGGCCCCGCACATAGCAGTCGTTGGGCGCACCGTTGGACGGATCGCAGATTCCGTACGACAGGCCGGGCTGCGCGCCGTGGCCGCCGCCCCAGGAGTACGGGGTGCCGATCAGACCGCAGGCCGCGTTGACCGCCGCGTTGGCCTGCGGCGCGGCGCCCGAGGACAGGACCCCGCAGGCCGGAGCCGCGTGGGCCGGCTTGGCGCCGGGAAAGAAGACGAGGAGGGAGGCCAACAAGGCCAGGAGGGCGGCGAACCGCACGACGGGCAGGGCCCGGTGCGGTAATTCATCCACGCGGGTGGTCACAGAGGCGTCCTTGGCTCTCGTGCCGCAAGTGCAGCGGAGAAATGGGGGGATTTGATCGTTGATCGTGGTCATTCAAGCATGCGCGGGACCGGCGCCGGTATGGGGAGAAGCCACATGATCGACACCGCGTACATGGAGCGGGGCGACCGCCGGCGCACGGCTCGCACACGGCGGTTTTCGCGCGATGGGCCCGCCCGGTTCATGCGCGACCGGGAAGACTGAGCGACCGCTTAGTGTTGTGGCCCCCGAAGGATGGACAACCGGCTCCTACTGATGGGTAACCTACGACTCATGGCATTTGCAGCGGCCCGCGCGGCCATCGGGGACAGTGAGTTCGACCGGGACACCGCGGTCGTGGCGCGGCCGGGCGAGCCGGGCACGTACGACATCGACCTGTCGCCCGGGTGGGTCATCATCTCGGCGGTCAACGGCGGCTACCTGCTGGCCGTGCTCGGGCGGGCGCTGCGCGAGGCGCTGCCGCACCCCGATCCGATCACCATCACCGCGCACTACCTGACCGCCTCGCAGCCGGGGCCCGCCGTGATCAGGACGCAGACCGTACGGTCGGGGCGCACCATGTCCACGGGGCAGGCGTCCCTCTTTCAGACGGACGAACAGGGCGGCGAGGTCGAGCGGATCCGGGTCATCGCCGGATACGCGGACCTGGGCGCGCTCCCCGACGACGTACGGACCTCCGCCCGCCCGCCGCGCATGCCCTCGTACGAGGAGTGCGTCAGCACGGACGACGCGCCGCCACCCGCAACCGGCCCGATCCCCGGGTCCACCGCCATCCTCGACCGCCTCGACCTGCGGCTCGATCCGGCCACCGCCGGGTGGGCGGTCGGGGCCCCGTCCGGGGCCGGCGACATGCGCGGCTGGCTGGGCCTGGCGGACGGGCGCGACCACGACGCCCTCTCCCTGCTCCTCGCGGTGGACGCGCTACCCCCGACCGCCTTCGACCTCGGGCTCAAGGGCTGGACGCCCACCCTCGAACTCACCGTCCACATACGCTGCCGCCCGGCCCCCGGCCCGCTGCGGGTCGCCGTCACCACGCGGAACCTGGCCGGCGGGCTGCTGGAGGAGGACACGCAGGCCTGGGACTCGCACGACCGGCTCGTGGCACAGTCCCGGCAACTGGCACGAGCCCCTCGCGGGTAGCCGGGTCGGCGACCTCCGTCGTCGGGCGCGGTCGGCCGCCCCCCGGACGCCCGGCGGGCCGGTGGTTGCGGCGTGACGGCCGATGGGCCGGTAGCCGCCGGGTGCCGGGTGCCTGGCGGCTACCGGTGACCGGCGACCGGCGACCGGCAGCTGACCACCGAGGCCGCCGCGCGCCCGGGTACGACCGGTGACCGACGAACGGCGACCGACCACCGAGGCGGCGGCTGCCCGGCCGAAAGACGAGGTCAGGCACCCGGCAGTGACCCGCGCGCCCCTCCGTGGTCGGGTGCGCGGCCAACCGATCGTAGAATCGGGGGCATCATGGCCTACCTCGATCACGCCGCCACCACTCCCATGCTGCCGGAGGCGGTCCAGGCGATGACCGCCCACCTCTCGGTGACCGGGAACGCCTCCTCGCTGCACGCCGCGGGGCGGCGGGCCCGGCGCACCGTCGAGGAGTCGCGGGAGGAGCTGGCCGCCGCGCTCGGGGCGCGGCCGAGCGAGATCGTCTTCACCGGCGGCGGCACCGAGTCCGACAACCTCGCCGTCAAGGGGCTGTACTGGGCGCGGCGCGCGGCCGATCCGCGCCGCGTCCGTGTCCTCGCCAGCCCGGTGGAGCACCACGCCGTCCTGGACGCGGTCTACTGGCTGGCCGACCACGAGGGCGCCGTCGTGGAGTGGCTGGAGGTGGACCCCTTCGGCCGGGTGCACCCCGAGACGCTGCGGGCCGCCATCGCGCGCGACCCGGACGATGTCGCGCTGGTCACCGCGATGTGGGCGAACAACGAGGTCGGCACCGTGCTGCCGGTCCGTGAACTGGCCGAGGTCGCCGCGGAGTTCGGCGTTCCGATGCACTCCGACGCGGTGCAGGCGTTCGGCCAGGCCGAGGTGGACTTCGCGGGCAGCGGCCTGGACGCGATGACCGTGACCGGTCACAAGGTCGGGGGCCCGTACGGGGTCGGCGCGCTCGTGCTGCGGCGCGAGGACACACCCGTACCGCTGCTGCACGGCGGCGGCCAGGAGCGCAGCCGCTCCGGGACGCTGGACGTGCCCGCGATCGCGGCCTTCGCCACCGCGGGCGCGCTCGCGGCCCAGCGGCAGGCGGACTTCGCCCGGGAGGTGGGCATGCTGCGCGACACCCTCGTCAGCGGTGTCCTCAAGGCCGTGCCCGACGCGGTACTCAACGGCGACCCCTCCCCGGAGGGACGGCTCCCCGCCAACGCGCACTTCTCCTTCCCCGGCTGCGACGGCGACGCCCTCCTCCTCCTGCTGGACGCCCAGGGCATCGCCTGCTCCACCGGCTCCGCCTGCACCGCCGGCATCGCCCAGCCCAGCCACGTCCTGCTCGCCATGCACCAGGCCCCCGCCCTCGCCCGGGCCACCCTCCGCTTCTCCCTCGGCCACACCACCACGCCCGCCGACGTCGAAGCCCTCACCACGGCCATCGGCCCCGCGGTCGAGCGCGCCCGCGCGGCCGGCCAGATGTAGCCGCCGGCCCGGTGCCGTGCGGCGGGCCGCTCAGCCGCCCGCGTTCCGTCACTCCCCGACCGGGCACGTCCCGGGCCCCGCGGACCGGCGGCACCCTCGCGCCACCCGTCGTACGTCGGCCGGCACCACCTGCGCGGTCCGTATTACGGCACTACCAGCCCTACCGGCACCACAGCACCACCAGCACCATGTCCGTCAGCACACACGACATCCGTGAAGCGACAGGAAGGTGTCACCGATGAACCGTACCCACGCGTTACGACCAGCCGGCCCCGCCTCCCCCACACGTCGAAGGCGTGTCCTGGCCGCCGTGGTCACCCTCGTGGCAGGAGTGGCCTCGCTGCTCGCCCCGGCCGTGGCCCACGCCGCCGACGTGCAGATCACCCCCGCGGCCGGCGCCGTCACCGCGAGCACCAGCGACAGCAACGTGCCGGGCAACGTCGTGGACGACAACTACACGTCCCGCTGGTCGGGAGACGGCGACGGCGCGTGGCTCCAGCTCGACCTCGGGGCGACCGCCACCGTCACGCACATCAAGGTGGCCGTCTACAACGGCGACGCCCGCAAGAACGTCTTCCAGCTCCAGTACTGGAACGGCTCGTCCTGGTCCACCGTCTTCGACGGCCGGAGCAGCGGGACCACCACCGGCCTGGAATCGTTCAGCTTCACCGCGGTGCAGACCACCAAGGTCCGCTACGTCGGCCACGGCTACGTACTCAACGCCGGCGGCACCGGCACCTGGAACAGCCTCACCGAGGTCGAGGTCTGGGGCGCCGGGGGCGGGGGCGGCACCGCCCAGTACCCGGCGCAGGTCCTGGACCTCACCGACTGGAAGGAGACGCTGCCCACCGGCTCCTCCGGCAGCCCGACCGAGATCAAGCAGCCGCAGCTCGCCACGTACGCCGTCGACCCCTACTTCAGGGTCAACAGCGCGGGCGACGGCGTCCAGTTCCGCGCCCCCGTGAACGGCGTCACCACGTCGGGTTCCAGCTACCCGCGCTCCGAGCTGCGGGAGATGACCAGCAACGGCACGGCCAACGCGAGCTGGTCGGCCACCTCCGGCACGCACACGCTGGTGGTCACCGAGGCGTTCACCCACCTGCCCAAGGTCAAGCCGGACCTTGTCGGCGCGCAGATCCACGACGGGAGCGACGACATCACCGTCTTCCGGCTGGAGGGCACCAACCTCTACGTCACCGACGCCTACCACGGCAACACCCACTGGAAGCTGGCCACCAGCAGCTACCAGCTCGGCACCAGGTTCACCGCCAAGTACGTGGTCGGCGGCGGCCAGATCAAGGCGTACTACAACGGCACCCTGCTGGGCACCATCTCCTACTCCGGCTCCGGCAACTACTTCAAGGCCGGCGCCTACACCCAGGCCAACTGCTCCAACTCCTCCCCGTGCGACTCCACCAACTACGGGGAGACCCAGGTGTACGGCCTGACAGTCACCCACTCCTGACCCACGTATGAGGGGCCGCGGTCCGGCTCGACGCCGGGCCGCGGCCCCTTCAGGAATGCCGGCTCACTGCCCCGGTGCCTGGTCAGGTGCGTTCTCCGGGTGGTGGCAGGCGACCAGGTGGCCGTTGGCGAGCGGAGCCAGCGGGGGTTCCTGGGTCTTGCAGATCTCCGTCGCCTTCCAGCACCGGGTGTGGAAACGGCAGCCGCTCGGCGGGGAGATGGGCGAGGGGACGTCGCCGGTCAGCAGGATGCGCTCGCGCTGCTCGCGGCGCCTGGGGTCCGGCACCGGCACCGCGGAGAGCAGCGCGGTGGTGTACGGGTGGAAGGGCGCGGTGTAGAGGGACTCGCGGTCGGCGATCTCCACGAACTTGCCGAGGTACATCACCGCGATGCGGTCCGAGACGTGGCGGATCACCGAGAGGTCGTGGGCGATGATCACGTAGGTGAGGCCGAGCTCCTGCTGGAGGTCGTCGAGGAGGTTGACGACCTGCGCCTGGATGGAGACGTCCAGCGCCGAGACCGGCTCGTCGGCGACGACCAGCTTCGGCTTGAGGGCCAGCGCCCGCGCGATGCCGATGCGCTGCCGCTGGCCGCCGGAGAACTCGTGCGGGTAGCGGTTGTAGTGCTCGGGGTTGAGGCCCACCAGCTCCAGGAGGTTCTGCACCTCCTTCTTCACGCCGTGCTCGGTCTCCACCTTCTGCAGCTTGAACGGCGCCCCGACGATCGTGCCGATGGTGTGCCGCGGGTTCAGCGACGAGTACGGGTCCTGGAAGATCATCTGCACGTCGCGCCGCATCGGGCGCATCGCCCCGGTACTCAGGTGCGTGATGTCCCGGCCCTCGAACTCGATCGTCCCGCCGGTCGGCTCCAGCAGCCGGGTGATCAGCCGGCCCATGGTGGACTTGCCGGAGCCGGACTCGCCGACCACGCCGAGCGTCTCACCCGCCATGACCTCGAAGTCGATACCGTCCACCGCCTGCACGGCGCCGACCTGGCGGCGCAGCAAGCCCTTGGTGATCGGGAAGTGCTTGACCAGACCGGTCACCCTCAGCAGCGGCTCGCCCACCGGCGGCCGGGCCGCGGGCGTGCCGGCCGCGGTCTCGGGCCCGGACTCGGGCGCGCTCTTGTCGAGCGAGGTCTTCTCCGCCACGGCTTCGTCCTGGCCCTTCACAGCTTGGGTTCAATCTCTTCGGTCCAGATCCGGGACCGCTCGTCCTGCGCCAGATGACAGGCGACGAGATGGCCGGCCGCCACCTCGCGCAGCTCGGGGACGATCGTCTCGGAAGAGCCGCCGGTCAGCGCGGCGTACGGGCAGCGCGGGTGGAAGGCGCAGCCGGACGGCACGTTGATCAGGCTCGGCGGTGCGCCCTTGACCGGGTTGAGCCGCTCGGAGCGTTCCCGGTCCAGCCGCGGCATCGACCCCAGCAGGCCCCAGGTGTAGGGGTGCTGGGGCTCGGTGAACACCTTCGCGGCCGAGCCGTGTTCCACGCACCGGCCGGCGTACATCACCAGCAGGTCGTCGGCGACCTCGGCGACCACCCCGAGGTCGTGGGTGATCATGATGACCGCGGAGCCGAACTCCTTCTGCAGATCGCGGATCAGGTCCAGGATCTGCGCCTGCACGGTCACGTCGAGCGCGGTGGTCGGCTCGTCGGCGATCAGCAGCTCGGGGTTGTTGACCAGCGACATCGCGATCATCGCGCGCTGCCGCATACCGCCGGAGAACTGGTGCGGGTAGTCCCCGAAGCGCTTGCGCGGCTCGGGGATGCCGACCCGGTCCAGCATCTCCACGGCCCGCGCGGCGGCGACCTTCCTGGAGACCTTGTTGTGCACCCGGTACGCCTCGACGATCTGCGCGCCGACCGTGTAGTAGGGGTGCATCGCGGACAGCGGGTCCTGGAAGATCATCGCCATCTTCCGGCCGCGCAGCCGCCGTACCTGGTCGGGGTCGGCGGCGATCAGTTCGTCGCCGTCCAGCCAGACCTCGCCGGAGATCCGAGCCCGCGAGGTGCGGTGCAGGCCCATGATGCCCAGCGACGTCACGGACTTGCCGGAGCCGGACTCGCCGACGATGCCGAGGGTCTGGCCGCGCCGGAGGTCGAAGCTGATGCCGTCGACCGACTTGACCAGGCCGTCGTCGGTCTGGAAGTGGATCTTCAGGTCGCGCACGGAGAGGAACGGGTCCGCCGAGCGGGCCGGGTCCGCCGGCGCCACCGGAAGCGGTTCGGCGACGGCTGCGCGGACCGGCTTCCCGGTGGTCTCCTCGGGCGTGTTGTCGGCCGTGGTCACGAGAACCTCACCCTGGGATCGATGGCGGCGTACACGAGGTCCACCAGGAGATTGCAGAGGACGATGAAGAACGCGGCGACCAGCGTCACGCCCAGCACGATCGGCAGGTCGTTGTCCTGGATCCCGGAGACGGCGTAGGCCCCGATCCCCTTGAACGAGAAGACGTTCTCGGTGATGACCGCACCGCCGACGAGCAGTCCGAAGTCCATGCCGAAGATCGTGACGATCGGGGTCAGCGCGGCCCGCAGCGCGTGCTTGCCGACCACCTTCCGCTCCCGCAGGCCCTTGGCCCGGGCGGTGCGGATGTAGTCCTCACCCATCGTCTCCAGCATGCCGGCCCGGGTGAGCCGGGCGTACAGGGCCGAGTAGAGGAAGGCGAGCGAACACCAGGGCAGCAGGAGGTTCCACGCCCAGTCGGCGGGGTTCTGGGTGAACGGCACGTAGTTCACCCCGTCCTGCCACACCGGCCACTGGACGGTGAACAGGCTCAGCACCAGGATGCCGGTGAAGAAGATCGGCAGCGAGACGCCGGAGAGAGCCAGGCCCATCGACAGGCGGTCGAAGACGGAGCCCCGCTTGATGGCGGACAGCACACCGATCGCCACACCGCTGACGACCCAGATCACGGCGGCACCGATGGCCATCGAGAACGTGACCGGAATCCGGTCCTTGAGCTGCGGCCAGACCTCGACATGCGACTTGAAGGAGTACCCGAAGCACGGCGCGTTGCAGTGCGTCGCGTCGGGGCCGAACTTGTAGTCGGCGCCGACGAACAGCGCCTTCAGGAAGTGCCAGTACTGCTCGTAGAGCGGCAGGTCGAACCCGAGGTTCTTCTTGACCGCCAGGATGGATGCCGGGTTGGCGTCCTTGCCCACGTACTGGGTCGCCAACTGGTCCGTGGTCTGTCCGCCGAGACGGGGGACCAGGAAGAAGATCGCAAAAGTGACCGCGCTGACGACCAGCAGCAGGATCACCGCAGCGAACACGCGTCGAATGATGTACGCAGTCACAATCGTGCGGCCTTCGGGCCCGCCGGGCCGGGATCACCCGGCCCGGCGGGACACCGAAGCCTTCACCTGCCTTCCGCTTACTTGGAGGAGCTCATCAGCAGGTAGTCGTACATGCCCAGGTACGCCTGCGTGACCGTGACGTTCGTCGCGGACGGCGGACGGTAGAGCAGGTTCTTGCGCCACAGCAGCGGCACCACCGAGGCGTTCTCCATGACCATCTTGTCGATGTCGCCCCACGCCTTGGTGCGCGCGGCGGAGTCGGTGTTGGCGATGGCGTCCGACAGGGCCTTGTTGATGGCCGGGTCGTTCAGCTCACTCAGGTTGTTGCCACCCGAGGGCTTGATCGCGCTGCCGTCGAGGATCTGGTCGAGGAAGCCGTAGCCGGTCGGCCAGTCCGCACCCCAGGCCATCATCATCAGACCGAGCTTGTGCTCGTGCACGTAGCTCGGCACACCGACGTAGTTGGAGAAGTACTTGCCGGCCGGGAACGTCTTGATCTCGGCGTTGATGCCGACCTTCTTGAGCGACTGCTGGACCGCGGTGGCCGCGGCGACCTCGGACGGACGGTCGGTGCGGGCCGTCAGCGTGGTGCTGAAACCGTTCGGCTGACCGCACGCGGTGAGAGCGTCCTTGGCCTTGGCCACGTCACCCTTGTTGTCCGCGGACGGGTACAGGTCGAACTTGGTGAACCCGTTGACCGACGGCGGAAGCATCGTCGAGGCGATGTCGCCCTTGACCGCGCCACCGGCTGCTGCCTGGACCGAGGCCTTGTCGACCGCCCACTGCACGGCCTTGCGGCAGTCCGCGTTGTCGAACGGCTTCACGTTGACGTTCATCGCCAGGTACGAGGTCGCGCCGGCGATGGCGTTGTCGGAGTTCTTCTTGTTCTTCGCGCTGGTGAGGATCTTCGGCTGGGTCTGGGGCTGCACACCCGCGCCGGCGCCGTCGACCGTGGTGTTGTCCGCCAGCAGGTTGTTGTCGATGGTCAGCGGGTTGACCTTGAACTTCAGGACGTACTTGTCCGGCAGCGCGGGGCGGATCGGGTCGGTCGACTTGTCCCACTGCGGGTTGCGGACCAGCGTCGCGCCCGAGCCCTCGGTGTACGACTCGAACTTGTACGGGCCGGTGGAGACGATGTGCTGCACGTACGTGGCACCGGTGTCCTTCGCCTGCGGCACGGGGGCCGTCTGCGAGAACGTCGCCAGGTAGTCGAAGTCCGCGAAGGGCTTGCTGAGGTGGAAGACGATCGTCTGGTCGTCCGGGGTCTCGATGGACTTCAGCCCCTCGGGGGACTTGTCCTTGTACGGACCCTGGTACTTGTCGCCGCCCTCCAGGTACGCCTTGAAGTACGTCGGACCGTTGGCCATGACCTCGGGCGCGAAGTTGCTGCGCTCGACCGCGTACTTCACGTCCTTCGAGGTGACCGGGGTGCCGTCCTCGAACTTCACACCCGTGCGGAGCGTGTACGTCCAGGTCTTGGCGTCGGGGCTGGCCTTGCCGAGGCCCGTGGCGAGGTCCGGGACCAGCTGGAGGCCCTCGGTGCCCGCGGCGGGCTTGAAGGTCAGCAGGGTCCGGCCGTACAGGCGGGAGAAGTTCTGCACCCAGCCGTAGTACGTGTTGCCCGGGTCCAGGGAGTCCGGCACGTCGGACTCCTCCATCGTGACCGTCCCGCCCTGCTTGTCCGTCGCGTTGACGATCGAGGTGTTGGCCGCGTCGGTCCCCGCCGAGGCGCCGCTCGTCTTACCGCCGCCGCCGGTCTCGCTGCCCGAATCGCTGCTGCATGCGGATGCTCCCAAGGCGAGTGCCGTGGCAAGCGCCAGCGCTGCTGTCGCTTTTCTGCTGTTCATGCCGAGGAAAGCCCCCTCGTTCGGTGGATGGTACATGGATAGCCGCCTGCGCTGATGGCGCCGCTGGTCACTTGCTGCGGGGGTCGAGGGCGTCGCGCAGCCCGTCGCCCAGCAGGTTGAAGGCCAGGACCGTGATGAAGATGGCGAGGCCCGGTACGAACATGTACTGGGGGTCGGCCTGGAAGACATCGACGGCGCTGGTGAGCATGTTGCCCCAGGATGCCTGGGGTGGAGCGATACCGACCCCGAGGAAGCTGAGCGCCGCCTCGAAGAGGATGTTGGTCGGGATGAGCAGAGTCGAGTAGACGAGGATCGGCGCCACGAGGTTGGGCAGCAGTTCACGGAAGAGAATGAACGGACCGCGGGCACCCAGGCTCCGGGCCGCCTCCACGAACTCGCGTTCACGAAGGCTGAGAGTCTGGCCTCGGACGATCCGGCCCATGTAGGGCCAGTTGAAGAAACCGATCACGAAGATCAGCACGCAGATGCGCAGCGGCAGCCCTTCGAGGCCGAACGCCCCGTCCTGGAGCGACGCCGAGATCGAGATCGCGAACAGCAGCAGCGGGAAGGCCAGGAAGGTGTCCATCAGCCGGCTGATGACACTGTCCACCCAGCCGCCGTAGTAGCCGGCGACGATCCCGAGGACGGTGCCGATCACGTTGGAGAGGATCGTCGCGCCGGTGGCCACCACCAGCGAGATCCATGACCCTTCGATGGTGCGCGCCAGCAGGTCCCGGCCGAACTGGGGGTCCACACCCAGCGGGTGATCCGCGCTCATGCCGCCCCAGCCGCCCTTGGGGGCCAGGAGTTCGGGGTCCACCAGGTCCTGGTGGAAGGCGTTGGGGTCGAGGCCGAAGATGCTCTCGATGGGCTTGGCGAGGATCGCCAGCAGCACCAGCAGGATGACCACGACACCACCGGCCACCGCCACCTTGTCGCGCTTGAAGCGCATCCAGGCGATCTGACCGAGGGATCGCCCCTCGATCGTCTTCCGCCCCATCCCGCCGAGGATGGCTTCCGGCTGCGCCTCGGCCTGTCCGGAGGTGGTCTCAATCGGTGCGGTCATGGTGTAGCTGACCCCTCTCGCCGGCGGGTAACCGGCGCGCGCCCGCCGCTGTAGCGGCTTACTCATCTGTTGTGCCGTGTGGTGCGGCCGCGCTGTGCTTCCCAGTTGTGGTGCCCAGTGTGCTGCCTGATGCTGCTGATGGTGCATAGGACATACGTGCCCTCTGCCGGTGGATTCTTCTGCGCCTCGGCGATCACCCGCCAGCCCTCACAGCGAAGGGATGCGCAACTGTGATGTGGTGATTCTTCGTCCGTTACCGACGCGTACCTGATGGGTACTCAACGGTGATGAACGATCGGCTGCGCGCGGTGTGCGACCTGATGATGCCCGTTTCCCGGGAGATGGCCGGGCTGCACGCATACGACGGGCGGGTGCAGGATCTCTCCCCGTCCGGTGTACGCCGTGCGCTGGCCGCTCTGGAGGCCGCCCGCGCCTCGGGCCCGCTCGCGGACCCGCACGACGAGGCGCACCTGAGTGTCTTCGAGGAGTCCCTGCGGCTCCAGTACGGCGTCCTGGAACTGCACCGCCGCGACCCGTATCCCCATCTGTCCAACCTCGAACTGGCGGCGTACGACCGGGAGTACGCGCCGGGCCGGGACCGCGCGAAGGCCCGCCGGGAGCACCTGGCGCGGTGGCCGGACGCGATCGCGGGCTCGCTGGCCTCCCTGGACCAGGTGAGCGCTCCGGTCGCCGGGGCGCTGCTGGGCGCGGTACGGGGCCTGGCCGCGGACGTCGATCCGTCGGCCGGCCGCGAGGAGGCCGCGGCGCTCAAGGCGCATGCCCGGCTGGTCGACCGCATGGCGCACGCCGCGGAACACGGCGACCCCGATCCCCGGCTCGGCGGCGAGGCACTGGCCGCGCTGATGGGTGCTCAGGAGGGCATGCGGGTGGACCTGAGCGCGCTGGCGGACGCCGCGGACCGGGAACGCACCCGGCTCACCCGGTTGCTCACCGACTCCTGCCACGCCCTCGACCCGCACCGGACGGTGGACGACCTGATCCCGGCGCTGCTGGCCGACCACCCGGCCGCCGACGAGGTCATCCCGGAGGCCGCCCGCCTCACCGACGAGGTCATCGCCTTCACCGAGGCGCGCGGCCTCGTACCGTATCTGGACGGCGAGTGCCTGGTCGGCCCGGCGCCGCCGTCCCGCCGGTGGACGATGGCGATGATGACGTGGGCGGCGCCGGGCGAGCCCGACACGCCCTCCTGGTACCACGTCACCCCGCCGGAACCGGACTGGCCCGCCGAGGAACGCGAGGGCTGGCTGACCGTGTTCAGCCGTACGAGCCTGCCGTCGATCACCGTCCACGAGGTCGCGCCCGGCCACTTCGCCCACGGCCGCGCCCTGCGCCGCACCTCCGGCGAGGTCCGCCGCACCCTGCACAGCCTCGCCTTCACCGAGGGCTGGGCCCACTACGTCGAAGAGGTCTGCCTCGAAGAGGGCTTCCGCGCCCGCGACCCCCGCTTCGCCATCGGCGTCGCCCTGGAGGCCCTGGTCCGCGTCACCCGTCTGACCTGCGCGATCGGCATGCACACCGGCGCGATGTCCTTGGAGGACGCGACGGAACTCTTCATCCGCGACGCCCACCTCGCCCGCCCGGGCGCCGTCTCCGAAGCCCGCCGCGGCACCTTCGACGCGGGCTACGGCCGCTACACCTGGGGCAAACTCGAAATCCTCCGCCTCCGCGAACGGGCCCGCCGGGAGTGGGGCAGGGACTTCTCCCTCCCGCGCTTCCACGCGGCCCTGCTGCGTCTGGGAAGCCCCCCACTGGGCCTGATGGGCGCGGCGCTCGACGGCTGGCGCGCGTCAGGAGGGTCCGCCCGTCAAGGGCGGCGTGCGGAGCGGGTGCATCGCGAGGCGCCGGACCGGTCTCGTTAGCGGGCCTGCCCGGTCGATGCGGCAACAGCCCTAGTACCGGGCCGGCCCCCAGGCCGGCCCGCCGCCGTAGGCCACACCGTCGAAG
>NZ_DATDBG010000114.1:0-14754 GCF_036524955.1 Streptomyces sp. | reverse complement strand
GGCCGTGCGCGTGCACGATGCCCGCGTCGGCGAACGCGGCGCGCAGCGCGCCGATCGCGGTGGCGTCGGCGGCGCCGCGGCGGCCGATGTCGACGGCCAGGAAGCGGGCGCCCGTGCGGGCGAACGCGTAGTGCGTCCCGGCGGCGGCCGGGGCGCAGACGGTGACCTGGACCCCGCGTGCCACCAGCCCGCCGGCCAGCGAGCTGACGTGCGCGCCCGCCGCCGGGCCGAGGACGTGGACGGCGTGCAGCGGACCCTGGGCAGGGATCGACGTGCTGCTCACGCGGGACAATGCTCCTGACTGGGCGGCGTCGGGTTGATTGGGGTGACCTGTCCAGAATGCCAGGCCGTACCCGGGGGTCGGCAGCCACGGGCGCGCCGGTCCCCGCCCGCCCGGACCCGGGATCGCCCAAACGGGTGCGCCACGCGGCCCCAGGAGTGAACGTGCCGTACTCCGGGTGCGTTCCACAACCGCGCCTCGGTGGAGATACGGTCGCCGACCGCGGTCCGCACGACGACGGCGGTGGCGTGCGGCAGGAGTCCGGTCCAGCCGTCGGCCCCTCGCGCCCGCACCCGCAGATTGCGCGCCTTCCCGTTCCCGTGCGCTGCTCAGGTCGCCCGGTGCGTGCGGCGCGGCGCGGGAAGAGCTGTGCGGTGCGGTCCGCACAGAGCACGGTGGCGGGCCGTGGAGGGCATTCTCAGCGGGAGGCCTTCGCCGCCGCGAGGAGTTCCTCCGCGTGGGCGCGGCCGAGCTCGGAGTCCTCCAGGCCCGCGAGCATGCGGGAGAGTTCACGGACCCGGGCCTCGCCGTCGAGGACGGTGACGCCGCTTCGGGTGACAGAGCCGTCGTTGGTCTTCTCGACCAGGAGTTGGCGGTCGGCGAAGGCCGCGACCTGGGGGAGGTGGGTGACCACCACGACCTGGGCGGTGCGGGCCAATCGCGCCAGGCGGCGCCCGACTTCGACTGCGGCCTTGCCACCGACCCCCGCGTCGACCTCGTCGAAGAGGTACGTGGGCACCGGGTCCGACCCGGCGAACACCACCTCCACCGCGAGCATCACCCGGGACAGCTCACCGCCGGAGGCTCCCTTGGCGATGGGCCGGGCGGGGGCGCCCGGATGCGGCGCGAGCAGCAGCTCCACCTCGTCCGCGCCGGTGGGACCGAACAGCACCGCCCGCCCGCCGACGTCGATGGCCGATTCCGGATCGGGCGCGTCGGTCTGCCGGAGGGCGACCGTGACGCGGGCGTGCGGCATCGCCAGTTCGGCGAGTTCCGCGGTGACGGCCGCGGCGAAACGGTCCGCTGCCTCGCCGCGCGCGTCGGTCAGCGCCTGGGCGAGCGCGCTGAGTTCGGCCCGCAGCGCATCCCGTTCGGCGGTGAGCTCGGCGATCCGTTCGTCGTCGCCCTCCAGCTCGTCCAGCCGGGCCGCGCCCCGCTCGGCCCAGGCCAGCACCCCGTCGATGTCCTCACCGTAGGCGCCGTACTTGCGTACCAGATGGCCCAGGACCGCCCGCCGTTCCTCCACGGCGGCCAGCCGCAGCGGATCGGCGTCCAGGTTGTCCGCGTAACCCGCCAGTTCGCCCGCGACGTCGCCGAGCAGGATGCCGATCTCGCCGAGCCGGGCGGCCAGCGTGGACAGGACCGGGTCGTGGGCGCTCACCGTGTCGAGCGCTCGCTGCGCCCCGGCGACCAGTGTGCCCGCCTCCACGCCCTCCGGGTCCTCGGGGTTCCCGGCGAGGGCGGCGTGCGCGAGGGTGGCGGCGGAGACCAGCGCCTCGGCGTGCCCGAGGCGTTCCGCCTCCGCCGCCAGCTCGGCGTCCTCTCCCGACCGCGGTTCCGCGGCGGCGACCTCGTCGATGCCGAACCGCAGCAGGTCCGCTTCCTGGGCCCGTTCCCGGGCCCGGGTGGTCAGCTCCTCCAACCCGGCCGCGACGTCCCGCAGCCTGCGGTACGCGGACCCGTACTTCGCCAGCGGCACGGCCACCGCGTCCCCGGCGTACCGGTCCAGCGCCTCGCGCTGCCGGGCCGGCCGCAGCAGCCCCTGCTGGTCGGTCTGCCCGTGCACGGCCACGAGGTCGTCAGCGAGTTCACCGAGCAGCCCGACCGGGACCGTACGCCCGCCGACGTACGCCCGCGACCGGCCTTCGGCCGACACCGTACGGCTGATCAGCAGCGCGCCGTCGTCCAGTTCGGCGCCCGCCTCCTCGGCCCGCACCGACGCGCGGTCGCCGGGGGCAAGGGTGATCCGGCCCTCGACCACCGCCTGCTTGGCACCGATCCGCACCAGCGCGGGGTCGGCACGGCCGCCCAGCAGCAGCCCGAGACTGGTGACGACCATGGTCTTGCCCGCGCCGGTCTCGCCGGTGACCGCCGTGAACCCGGGCGAAAACTCCACCACGGCGTCCTCGATGACTCCCAGCGACCGGATCCGCATCTCCTCCAACACGGATACGACCATACGAGGTTTACGGTGTGCGGCGCGACGTCCGTCCGGGCGCGCCCTACGTCGGCGCGCCCCGCCAGCCCGCGACCGGGAGTGCGAACTTGGCGACCAGGCGGTCGGTGAAGGAGGCGTGGTGGAGGCGGGCGAGGCGGACCGGGACAGCGCCGCGGCGGACCTCGACGCGGGCCCCGGCCGGGAGTTCGACGGTGCGCCGGCCGTCGCACCACAGGACGCCGTGCGGGGTCTCCGGCTGGACCTCGACCGCGAGGACCGAGCGGGGGGAGGTGACCAGCGGCCTGGCGAACAGCGCGTGGGCACTGATCGGGACCATGAGCAGGGCCTCGACCTCCGGCCAGACCACGGGCCCGCCGGCCGAGAAGGCGTACGCGGTGGAGCCGGTCGGCGTCGCACAGACCACGCCGTCACCGCCGAACCGGGAGACCGGACGGCCGTCCACCTCGGCGACGACCTCCAGCATCCGCTCACGGGACGCCTTCTCCACCGAGGCCTCGTTGAGCGCCCAGTCGGTGTGCACGACATGGCCGTCGGTGCGCACCAGCACGTCGAGGGTCATCCGCTCCTCGACCTCGTAGTCCCTGGTCACCACTCGGTCCACGACCTTGTCCAGGTCGTCGCGCTCGGCCTCGGCGAGGAAGCCGACCCGGCCGAGGTTGACGCCCAGCATCGGCACCCCGGAAGCGCGGGCGAACTCCGCGCCGCGCAGCAGTGTGCCGTCGCCGCCCAGAACGATGATCAGTTCACAGCCCTTGACCGCCTCCGGGCCGACCTCGGCGACCTGTTCCACCGAGGAGGGCAGCGGCAGGTCGGCGGCCTCGTCGGCGAGCAGCCGCACTCCTATCCCGCAGCGCAGCAGCCCCAGCACCACCCGCTCGGCGCTGCGGATCGCCGCCGCCCGGCCGGTGTGGGTCAGCAGGAAGACGGTACGGTCCTTGGTCTCGCTCTTGATGGTCAACGGGGCCCCTCCGCCACAGCACGGTCGACTTCGGCCGGGTCCAGCGCGGGCGCACCGGCGCGCAGCCACAGAAAGTACTCCACATTGCCGGACGGGCCGGGCAGCGGGCTGGCTGTGACCCCGAGCACCCCGAGTCCCAGCTCCGCGGCCTGCTCCGCGACCTTGCGGACGCTCTCGGCGCGCAACCGGGTACTGCGCACCACGCCGCCGCTGCCGAGCCGTTCACGGCCGACCTCGAACTGCGGCTTGACCATCAGGACCAGGTCGGCGCCGGGCGCGGCGCACCGGACCAGCGCGGGCAGCACGAGGCCGAGCGGAATGAAGGAGAGGTCGCCCACCACCAGGTCGACCGGCCGGCCGTCGATCGCGTCCGGCGTCAGCTCCCGTACGTTCGTCCGGTCCTTCACCGTGACGCGCTCGTCGCTGCGCAGCGACCAGGCGAGCTGCCCGTACCCGACGTCCACCGCGACCACCTCGGTGGCGCCGTTGCGCAGCAGTACGTCGGTGAAGCCGCCGGTCGACGCCCCCGCGTCGAGGGCCCGGCGGCCCGCCACCACCAGCCCTCGCGGCAGGAACGCGGCCAGCGCCCCGGCCAGCTTGTGGCCGCCCCGCGACACGTAGTCGGGTTCGTCCTCGTCCTCGGCCACGACCACGGCCGCGCTGGTCTCCACCTGGGTGGCCGCTTTGGTCGCGGTCGCCCCGCCCACGGTCACCCGGCGCGCGGCGATCAACTGGCTCGCGTGCTCCCGCGAGCGGGCGAGCCTGCGGCGCACCAGCTCGGCATCGAGTCGGCGTCGTGCCACGTATGTTTCAGCCCCTGTTCTCATCCAACGAGGCCAGCGCCTCCCGCAGCCCCTGATGCACATCCTCGTACACCTCGATATGCGCTTCGGTGGGCAGCTCGTCCGCGTCGCCCAGCCGCACAACCACGGCGTCCACCTCAGCATTCCCCGTCATCCCGACGGCGACGCCCAGCGGCCCCGGCGGGCGCGGCGCCTCCGGCGCGGCTCCGCCGGTCTCCGCCCCGGCCATCGGGGCACGTGTCGCCTCGCTGAGGGGCCCGGGTCCGGTCCCCGTCCGGGTCCCGTTCCCGGCTTCCAGGCCGGGCAGGTCGTACGGCTCACTCATCCGCGCTCCCGGGCGCCTGTGCGGCCTGCTCGGCCGCCCCGGCGGTCTCCCCCGCCGGGGCGGCCGAGGTCTTCCTGGCGGGCGTTTCCCTGGCCGCGGTCGTCTTCTGGGCGGTCGTGGTCTTCTCCGGCGTCGTGGCCTTCTTCCTGGCCGCCTTCCTGGCGACGGCCCCCGGCGTCGTGGCCGCCTTCCGCGCGGGCGCGGCACTCGGAGACACAGCCGCCTCCTTCACGCCGGGAGCGCTCTTCTTCGCAGGAGCAGCCTTCTCCGCGGCCGCCTTCCTGGCCGGCGCCTTCTTGGCCGCGGTCTTCCCGGGGGCCGTCTTCCGTGGCGCGGCGGCCCGCTTCCGTGTGGGGGCGGGCGGCTCCTCCGCGACCGGCCCCGGCTTCGGCTCTGGCTCCGCCACCTCCGGCTCCACCGTCACGTGTTCGACGCGCGGGGTCGGCATGGGCTCGGACGGCGGCTGCGCCGCGGGCCCAGGCTCGGGCGCGGGCGCGGGCGACTCCAGACTGCGGATGCGGCGTTCCAGTGCTTCCAGGATGACGCCGACCTTGGTGAGCTCGTCGGCGACCCGGCCCACCCGCACCATCGCCTTGTCTGTCTCCTCGCGGATCAAGCCGACGAGCAGGTCGCGGTTGGCCCGGCCGGAGGTGACCAGTTCGTCGGCGAGGGCCTGGACCTCGGCCGGGACGGCGGCGCCGATCCGCTGCCGCAGGGCGTCGACATCGATTCCCGCCTGGTCGAGCAGGCTTCTCGCGGTTTCGGTGGTACGGCGCCGGGTGGCCTCGGTCAGACCGCCCGCGATCTGCAGACAGCTACGCAGCGCGTCCCGCATCGCTCTCACTCCTCGCCTCGCCCGTTGAAGCATGTGGTCCGACGCTACCGCTTCCAGCCGCCGCACCCCGGCCAAGGTCCCTGCGATACGGTCATCCGGACGCACCGCACGATCGGGAGACACCGCACTGATGGCCACCATTGAGGAGTGCCGTATCGCGCTCGACCATCTGTCGGCGACCCTCGCCAGGGCGGAGGGGGGCGTACGCGACGCCGCCGCCCTCGACCGCTCGCTGAGCTGCCGCATCACGGATCTGGACGTGACGTTCGTCGGCCGGCTGGCCGAGGGCCGGATCCAGGACGTGACGACGGTTCCCGGCGTGCCTCCGCAGCAGGCCCAGATCCGGCTCTCGATGGAGGGCGACGACCTGGTCTCCCTGGTCGGCGGCGAACTCCACTTCGCGAAGGCGTGGGCGGCCGGCCGGGTCAAGGTGCAGGCCAGCCTGCGCGACGTACTGCGGCTTCGCTCGCTGCTGTAGCGCGCTCCCGGCCGGCACGCTGCGGCGTACCGCTCTCCGGTGGCCAGGGACAAGCGGTGCCCACCGTCGTGCGGTTGCCGACCGGCACGCCGCTGACCGTACGAACGGCGGCCGGCGCCCTCCCCGACTCGTTCGGCTACCCCCACACGGCCCGGTACTACGGGGATCGCCGAGGCCCTGGAACCGCTGTGGGGCACCCGGCGGTCAACGCCCGGAACGCTCGCCGCTGGACGGTGCGGCTACGACGCCCCTGCTTCCCGGCCCGGGCGAAGCGCCTGGGGTGCCGGACTCCTGAACCCCCGTGATCAGGTCCAGACCGGCAGATCTCTGCCCCACTCGGTCGGCGGGCGGTTCCATTTCCGGGGTGCCCCGTCGTAGTCCACCGGGGGGAGAGCATGATCGAGCAATCCGTAGGGCGATGCGGTCTTGGCCAGCCAGGGCCGTAGTGCGTAGGCGTCGCCTTCGATCGGCGCGGGACGGATGTCGTGCAACAGCCAGGACGCGGTACCCGCGAGAGACAGCCGCAGATGCCGCCCACCGCCGGTTGCCTGGCGATCGCTCAGTGCGCGCAGGACGGCGGCCGCAAGGAGGTACCCGGTTCCGTGATCCAGCGCCTGCGCAGGCAGCACCCCCGGGGAGCCGTCGGCGTCAGCCTCGATCGAGGCGATACCACTCGCGGCCTGGACGAGGCTGTCGAAGCCGCGCCGCGAAGCCCACGGTCCCGACCAGCCCCAGGCGCAGAGCTGGGCGACGATCACGTCAGGTCGCCTCGCCAGCAGCGCGTCGGGTGCCAGACCGTGCCGGTCCAGCGCACCGGGCCGGTAGCCGGTGAGCACGACATCGGCCGAGCTGAGAAGGTCTTCGAAGACGTTCCGGTCTTCTGGAGCGGAGAGGTTCAACAGCGTCGAGCGCTTGCCCATGCCGGTGTCGGCGTGGGCGTCCAGGTCCTCCGGAAGCCGGGGCGGGTCCACGCGCAGCACGTCGGCTCCCAGCAGGGCGAGTGTGCGAGTCGCGACCGGCCCCGCGATGACCCTGGTCAGGTCCAGGACCCGCACCCCACTGGCCGGCAGCGACGCCGCCGGCAGCGTCCGTGGGCCGCTCTCCCCGACAATCCGCGTCTCGACCAGCGGGAGTGCGGTCCCGAGCGGGGCCGAGGCCACGGCCACGGCCAGGCCGCCCGCTCCGTAGACGGTCTCCTGTACCGACTGTGCCGAGCGCGTGGCCAGCTCGTCCGACAACAGCCCGGCCAGCGCTCGGTCGTCGCCCGTGTCGGGTACGCCCAGAGCGCCCAGCAACCGGGAACGGTGGTGCGGGTAGTTGGCGTGGGTACGCACCCAGCCGTCCGCCGTGCGCCAAAAGCCGGACAACGGGGCGAACGACGTCGGGGCCCGGCCATCGATTCGCAGGTGTCGCTCGCTGACGAACGCCGTGGCGACCGCTCCCTCTCGCACCCGCACCGCCGGTACCGGTCCCGGACTCCGCCGCGCCAGCAGTTCCGCGGCAGCCAGCGAGCACACACCCACGGTCGCCCGCGCCAGCTCCCGGACTGGCAGACGCGCAGGCAACACGCCACTGGCGCCTTCGTACGACACCTGCTCAACGAGTTCGGCCCGCCCACCGAGGGCAGCCCAGGCGTGGGCAGTCGCTACGTCGTTGGTGTGAGTCACTCGATAAGCGTGCACCCTCCGCACAAAGGCGGCGGGGGTCGGCGCAGACACGTCCACCTCCCTTCCCGGACGCCCCCGGGCAGCAGCACGATACGGGAACGCCGGAACCGGATCGCCCAGGCCCGGGCTTCCTGGTCTGTCTCGCGGGCCGCCTGGTCGGCCTGGCTCCCGCACCCAGGCGGATCTGGACACGTGGCATGCCGACAAGTCCGCCACGCGCTCAGGCAGCCCGCGCCACCCGCTGAAAGCCGTCGGGGTCCGGTCCGGGCACGGTCGGACAGCGGCCGTCCGGCAGCTCGTCTTCCAAGCCCCACCCTCCCGTGGTCGCCCAAGCACTCGGGTACCACAACAAGAGCGCGACCGGACAGCGACCGAGGCCGAAACCCCTGGAGCCGATACGCCCCCGGCGGCCACGGCCCGTGAGGATCGGCCCACCTATCATGGCCGCTGCTCACCCGTTCGGCTGCCGGCAAGCTCGCCCGACAACCCATCCGCACGAGCCACGAATTGACCGCGGCCCCGACAGCGGAAAGCAGGAACGCCATGGCCTCCGGTTCTCGCGGTCCTCGACTCGAAATCCCCGATGCTCTGGCCGTCTCCCACTGCCGGCACTTCGGTGACTCCGGCCGTGCGTGGATCGCGGCGCTGCCGGCTCTGGCTGCGGACCGCCTCGACCGCTGGCAGTTGCGCCCTGACGGACCGCCGACCCACGGGGCCGTCGCGCTCGTGCTCCCGGTCCTCCGCTTCGACGGCACTCCGGCGGTCCTCAAGCTCCAGCCTGTCGACGAGGAGACCCGTGGGGAGCCGATCGCCTTGCGCTCCTGGGAGGGACACGGCGCGGTACGGCTGCTGGAGGACGACCCCGACTCGGGGTCGATGCTGCTGGAACGCCTGGACGTCGACCGCTCGCTCTCCGCCGTCCCTGACGACCAAGCCGCTTTGCGGATCCTCTCCGAGCTGCTGGCCCACCTCAGCGCGGTCCGGGCACCGGAGAACCTGCGCCGCTTGCCCGACATCGCCGCCGCCATGGTCGACCATGTCCCGCACGCCCTGAGACTGCTGTCCGATCCGTCCGATCGTCACCTGGTCGAGAGCTGCGCGGGCGCCGTCCGGGAGCTGCTCGGCGAGGCCGGCGACCGGCTCCTGCACTGGGACCTGCACTACGACAACGTCCTGGCCCCGCACTCGCCCGACCGGGGAGAGCCTTGGCCGGCCATCGACCCCAAGCCCCTCGCCGGCGATCCAGGCTTCGAGCTTCTCCCCGCGCTGCACAACCGGTGGGACGAGATCGTCGCAACCGGAAACGTGCCACGCGCGGTGCGCCGCCGTTTCGACCTGATGACCGAGGTCCTGGACCTGGACCGGCGACGCGCAAGGGGATGGACCCTCGGACGCGTCCTGCAGAACGCGCTGTGGGGTGTCGAAGACGGCGGGACCACACTGCAACCGGTTCAGGCAGCCATCGCGAGGGCAATGCTGGACAGCTACTGACGGCCACGGGTCACCCGTCGATCGCCCGCGGATCGGTGCGGGCTTCATGAGAACCGGGCCCCCGTCCACCTCGCACCGTTGTGTCTCCTGCCGCAGAAACGGACGCGCGCCGCGGCTGCCCGCCGGGCAGTTCGTCGACATAGCGACCGGCGAGCGACCGGCCACCGCCCGGCCACGACCATCGACTCATCGAGGATGTGTTTGTGGGCGTCCCCTGCAGCAATGTCGACTTGCCGCTCTCCTGAGCCCGACGACGACCGCGAACGAGCGGCCCTGCACGGCCCACCGACAGCCTCTCGGCGACGCGGCACCGGTCGTACACGATGGTGAGCTCCACCGCGAGGAGGCGTCCGGAGCGTTATCCCGCCCGGGCCGGCCGCGGACGGTGCGGCGGGGGCCTCGGTCGACTTGTCGGTGTGTGCGCACAGGGTCACGTCGCTGCCCCGGACTCTGTCGGCCTGTCGTCCCGTCGTTCTGTCGGTAAGCACGTTCTGTCGGTGAGGAGTCGTACGCGCACGAGTGGTGCCGGTGGGAGCACCCCGCGCCGCCAGGCTCGGGGTGCTCCCACCCGCGAGAGAACCGCACTCCGGACGCGGGACGAACCCGCGCGGGCGGCGAAGCCGCACCCCGGAAACGGACAGGCCGCACGAGCGAGAGGGACGCACCCCCGGAATCAAAAGGCCGCACTACAGCCCGAGCCGAGCCACCACTTTCTCCGGGTCGAGCTCGCACGCCGCGGACCCCGCGAAGGTCCAAGCCGCCGCGCAGAGGGCGCGAAGCCCGTCGAGCGGCTCACCGTCCCCCTCCAACCGATAGCCCTCGGAGGAAGCCGCGGCCGTCCACCCCCCGCACGTGAAAGACCCCTCGGCGGTCGCCGTGACAGCCGGCTGCGCCTGCAACAACCCGCGCAGATCCGCCGCCACATACGTAGGGCGATGCTCCGGCACCGCCCCCAGCACCTCAGCCGCCCGCGTCACCCCGGTCAGCACGAGCAGCGAATCCACCCCGCCCGCATGCGCCCCCTCTATGTCCGTATCGAGCCGGTCACCGACCACGAGCGGGTGCCGCGCCCCCGTCCGAATGACCGTCTCCCGGTGCATCGGCGGCAGCGGCTTGCCCGCCACCTGCGGCCGGCCGCCGGTCGCGATCCGTACCACCTCCACCGCCGCTCCGTTCCCGGGCGCGATCCCCCGTGGACTCGGAATCGTCAGATCCGTGTTGGACGCGAACCACGGCACCCCGCGGTTCACCGCGTGAGCCACCTCCACCAGTTGCGCCCACCGCAGATCCGGCGAGTACCCCTGCACCGCCGCCGCGAGGCCGTCCTCCCCGGCCCTGCCGGACTCCGCGGAGTCCACCGGCTGCAGCCCCCGCTCCCGCAGCGCTTCGAACAGCCCTTCCCCGCCGGCGACAAGAACCTTCGCGCCCGTCGGCACCTGGTCCGCGATCAGCCGCGCCACCGCCTGCGCCGACGTGATCACGTCCTCCGCCTCGGCCGGCACCCCGAGCCGCGTCAGATGCGCGGCCACCGTCTGCGGCGTCCGCGCCGCGTTGTTCGTCACATAGGCGAGCCGCATCCCGTGCCCGCGCGCCGTCTCCAGCGACTCCACGGCGTGCGTGATCGCGTCGCCGCCCGCGTACACGACCCCGTCAAGGTCGAGCAACGCGGTGTCGTACGCCACATCCAGAGGTTCTTCGCCGGCGTTCGGACTGGTCCGATGGGTCATGACGGGCTCGCTCCTCGCATATCGTCGATGGCCCGATCATCCCCCATGCCCGCCGCGGACGTAGCATGCGCTGATGAGCAACTCCGGTCTCCACGGCCCGATCGAACCGAGCGGCCCGGGCGGGCGACCCGACCCGGACGGGCGTCGCGGCCCGGACACCGCACGCGCCCCGGAAAGCCGACTTTCGGCCGGCGCCGAGCACGGCCTGCACCTGGCGCCCTTCCGCGGCCTGCGCTACGTACCGGAGCGCGTCGGCAGCCTCGCCGCGGTCACCTCGCCCCCGTACGACGTGGTCATACGGCCGGAAGGCCAGCGCCATCTGGAGACCGCGGACCCGCACAACGTCGTGCGCCTCATCCTCCCCGACGCCGCCACCGGGGACGACCGCCATCGCAAGGCCGCCCGTACTCTCGCCCGTTGGCTCGACGAGGGCGTCCTCGCGGCCGACCCGCACCCCGCGCTCTACGTCTACGAGCAGCGGGACGGCGACCACGTGCAACGCGGCATCATCGGCGCGCTGCGGCTGAGCGCGCCCGAGGACGGCATCGTCCTGCCGCACGAGGACGTCATGCCGGGCCCGGTCGCCGACCGCGCCGCCCTGATGCGCGCCACCGCCGCCAACTTCGAACCACTGCTGCTCGCCTACCGCGACGGTGAGGCGACGGCCCGCGTCATCGACCGCACCACCGCCGACGCCGAACCGCTGCTGTCCACCACGACCGAGGACGGCGTACGGCACCGGCTCTGGTCGCTGACCGACCCGGCCGACTTCGCCGCCATCAACTCCGACCTCTCCTCCCACCAGGCCCTGATCGCCGACGGCCACCACCGCTGGGCCACCTACCTGCGGCTCCAGGCCGCCCATCAGGCCGGCACACCGTGGGACTACGGCCTGGTGCTGCTGGTGGACACCGCCCGCTATCCGCTGCGTGTACGGGCCATCCACCGCGTCCTGCCGCGCCTGCCGCTGGCCACCGCCCTGGCCCGGGCCGGCGACGTCTTCCGGGTCCGTCACCTGCCGGAGTCCCTGGACCGCGCCCTCGACACCCTCGCCGAGGCCGCCGCCACCGGCAATGCCTTCCTGCTGGCGGGCGACGGCTACCACCTGGTGGACCGTCCCGACCCCGCCCGCATCGACGCCTGCGTACCGCGCGACCGGCCCGAGCCGTGGCGCCGCCTGGACGCCACCGTCCTGCACCGCCTGCTCCTGGACCACGTCTGGCGGATACCCGACTCCCCCGACGACATCCGCTACATCCACGACTCGGCCGCCGCCGTCGCGCTCGCCGAACGGCACGGCGGCACCAGCGTCCTGATGCATCCGGTACCCGAACACGTCGTCCTCGAACTGGCCCGCGAGGGCGTGATGATGCCCCGGAAATCCACCTCGTTCGGCCCCAAACCGGCCGGCGGCCTGGTCATGCGGAGCCTGGACCTGGACTGAACCGCCCGAGGGCGGCACCCGCGAACCACGGGTGCCGCCCTCGGGCGGGTTCTGCCGCGACGCGCGGCCGGGCCAGGTCAGTCGTCGTCGCGCTCGATGTGCGTGATGTGCGCCGGCTCGCGGAACGGCGAGTCGAGGAACGAGGCGGAGGCCCCGCCCTGCTCGGCGTCCTCGTCCTTCTCGTCGGTTCCCGTGACGAGGTCGCCGTCGTCGTCGGCGTCCTCGTCCAAGCGGTCCTCGTCGTCGTCCAGACCGTCTTCGTCCTCGTCCAGGCCGTCCGCATCCTCGTCCAGGTCCGCGTCGTCGTGCTCCGGTGCGTCAGCGGGGTCGTCCTCGTCGGCTGCGTCGTCCGGTACGTCGTCGGCGACCGCCACGTCCCGATCCTCGTCCTCGCCCGCCTCAGCCGCCTGGGCGGCCTCCTCGTCGAAGGCGTCCGTGAACTCCACCCCGTCGAGCTGTGCCAGCCGGTCGGAGGCGTCCGTCGTGCCGTCGTGGTCGGCCTCCGCGGCCTTCGCGAACCAGTCGCGGGCCTCGCCCTCACGGCCGACTGCGAGCAGCGCGTCGGCGTAGGCGTACCGCAGACGCGCGGTCCACGGGTGCACCGCGTGAGACGCCAGCTCGGAGCTCTGCAGAGTGACCACCGCCGCCTCGGCCTGCCCCAGGTCCTGCCGGGCGCCGGCCGCGACCAGGCGCATCTCCACCTGACCGGCCCTGTCCAGCTTGTGCACCTCGGGCGCGCCCGCCATCTCCAGGGCCCGCTCGGGACGGCCGAGCCCGCGCTCGCAGTCCGCCATGACCGGCCACAGATCCACCGTGCCGGTCATCCGTCGGCTGGCCCGGAACTCCGCCAGCGCCTCCGCGTACCGCTCCGTGGCGTACGACGCGAAGCCCGCCGCCTCCCGCACGGCCGCGACGCGCGACGCCAGCCGCAGGGCGACCCGCGAGTACGCGTACGCCTGCTCCGGCTCCTCGTCCAGCAGTCGCGCGACCATGACAAGGTTGCGCGCCACGTCGTCGGCGAGCGTCTTGGGCAGGCTCATGAGCTCCTGGCGGACGCTGGGGTCGATCTCCTGCCCGGTCACCTCGTCCGGGATCGGCAGCCGCTTGATCGGCTCACGGTCGTCCCGCCGCTCGTCACGGCCGCCGCGGTTCTCGAACCGACCACGCCCCTGCACCGCCGGACGCCGCCCGTACGAACGGTCGCCCTCCCGCCGCGGACCGCGCGCCCGGTCGTCACGCCGGTCGTCACGGCGGAACCCACCACGGTCGTCATCCCGACGCGGCGGTCGGGGCCGATCGTCACGGGGACGGTCGTACGACGGCCGGTCGTCACGACGGAACCCACCGCCGCCCGGACGCTGCTCGTCACGCGGCCGGTCATAGCGAGGCCGATCCTCACGCGGACGATCGTAACGAGGACGATCATCCCTACGGTCATCACGAGGACGATCATCCCTACGGTCGTCGCGCGGACGGTCGTCACGCCGGAAACCGCCACCAGGACGGTCGTCGCGCGGACGGTCGAACCGCGGCCTGTCATCACGACGGAACCCACCACGGTCGTCATCCCGACGCGGCGGTCGGGGCCGATCGTCACGGGGACGGTCGTACGACGGCCGGTCGTCACGACGCGGGGGACGCGGACGGTCGTCCCGGCGGTCGTCGCGCGGACGGTCGTCACGACGGAAACCGCCACCAGGACGGTCGTCGCGCGGACGGTCGAACCGTGGCCTGTCGTCACGACGGAACCCACCGCCCGGCCGGCTGTCGCCGCGGTCGTCACGACGGAACCCACCGCCCGGCCGGCTGTCGCCGCGGTCGTCACGACGGAAACCACCGCGGTCGTCCTGGGGTCGCGCCCCGCGCGGGCGGTCGTCCCGGCGGTCGTCACGTCGATCCTCGCGGCGGTAACCACCGCTGGAACGGTCACCGTCCCGCCGCGGACCGCCGCTGCGGTGCCCTCCGCGGTCGCCGCCGCCGTACGGTCGCGAGTCCCGGCGCTCGGGGCGCTCGGGCCGGTCTTCGGGCGAGTTGGACATCGACGTGACTCCTGTCGGATCGTGCTGCTGCAAGTGCAATTCTCCCGTTGCATTCGGGAGGTCGCGCTTCGGAGAAAACAAAAGGACCCTCGGTCCCAGCGCTCAGGCCAGGACCGAGGGTCCAGAAAGATTGTTCGGCGGTGTCCTACTCTCCCACAGGGTCCCCCCTGCAGTACCATCGGCGCTGAAAGGCTTAGCTTCCGGGTTCGGAATGTAACCGGGCGTTTCCCTAACGCTATGACCACCGAAACACTATCGGGCCACCCCGCGACAGCGGGGCATCGACAGAGTCCAAGCGAACAAGCACACTTTTCAGTTGAGTGTTCATCTGTTCACCGGTGCGACTGTTCGCAACCCGGGAACCAAACAGTGGACGCGAGCATCTGAGGACAAGCCCTCGGCCTATTAGTACCGGTCAGCTCCACCAGTCACCTGGCTTCCACATCCGGCCTATCAACCCAGTCGTCTACTGGGAGCCTTACCCCCTCAAGGGGATGGGAGTCCTCATCTCGAAGCAGGCTTCCCGCT
>NZ_DATDBG010000113.1:0-13222 GCF_036524955.1 Streptomyces sp. | reverse complement strand
GCACCGTCGTCACCGACCCCGCCTTCAACCCACCCCAAGGCCCCTTCACCATCCACACCCGCTGGATCGAAACCGAATTCACCAACACCATCACCCCCTTCACCGGCACCACCACCGACGACGACGAAACCCCGGGCCGCGTTCCCCGGGAGAGGCTTGTCGTCGAGGTCAACAACAAGCGGCTCGACGTCAGCATCACCGGGGGTCTCGCCGGGCTGGCCGCCGCTGCCGCGCTGGCGGCGGCGGTCCCGCGTCGGACCCCGCCGAGGTACCGCTCAGCCGGCGCGTTCGACCCGAACCTGTCCGGCCCGGCTGTGACGGCGCCGATGCAGGGCACCATCGTGAAGGTCGCCGTGGAGGAGAACCAGCAGGTCACCGAGGGCGACCTGATCGTCGTCCTGGAAGCGATGAAGACGGAGCAGCCGGTCCGGGCCCACCGCTCCGGCACCGTCAAGGGCCTCACGGCCGAGGTCGGCACGCGGGTCGCCGCCGGTGCGGCCGTGTGCGACATCGCACCGTGAACGAGCAGCGTCGTCGTGCGGTGGGGAGTGCCGTACGGGACCCCCACCGTACGACCTGCCGCGTGTTCCGCCCTGCGGGAGCAGAGCGGGGTCAGACATGCTGGTCCTGCCGGTGGCTCATGGTCAGGTGCCCGGTGGCGTGCTCCAGGTGAGCCTCGAAATCACGCACCACGGCTTCCTGTTCGAACGGCCTCAGCCGGGACCGGAAGTTCTTCAGGTACGTGATGCCGAGGTTGGACCGCAGGTCGGTCAGCAGGTCCACCGCCCGCGTCGCCGTCTCGCACGCCTCTTCCAGCTCCCGGTCCTGCACCAGCGCCGTGGCGAGCAGAATCAGGTCGATGACCCGGCGCCGCACCCGGTGCTCCGGGTGCCCGGTGAGCGCTTCCTCGGCGTTGCGCGCGGCCGGCTTGGGCTGGTGGAGGTCGACATAGCAGTGGGCCAGTTCGTCGGCGAGGTAGGCGCGGTCGAAGTGCGAGATCCACTCGGGGTCGTTCTCGGGGTTGGCCCGCTCCAGAGCGTCCACCGCCCGGCCCGCGGCGAGGCTGCACGCCTGCCCGTCACCGATCAGGGCGTATCCGCGCGCCTCCGCCGCGTAGAGGCACGCCTGCGTGGTGAGGCTGGCCTGACCGCGCGTGCCCTCCTGGGCGGCGCGCGCGAGGGGCGCGACCTCCCGCGGATAGCCGAGGGAGGCGGCCAGGTGGCTCATCCCCGCGGCCAGCACATAGCCGCCGTAGCCGCGGTCGTCGGCGGCCTGGGAGAGACGCAGCGCCTGGATGTAATAGCGCTGTGCCAGGCCGACCTTGCCCTGGTCGACCGCCATGTAGCCGACGAGTTCCGTCAGGCGGGCCGCCGCGCCGCACAGCCGGCGTGCGATCGTGCCGTGGTACGACCCCTTGAGCAGGCCGGAGACGACGCTGTTCAGGTAGTGCACGGCGATCGGACGTACGTGCCCGCTGCCGAACCGGTGGTCCAGATCGGCCAGTTGCCGGGTGGCCCTGGTCATCAGCTCGATGTCCGCCTCGCCGACCCGCTGGCCCCCGACCCGCGACACGGACAGGTCCGGGTCGGTGATCAGCCAGTCCCGGCTGGGCCCCAGCAACGCGGAGACGGCCACCCGCGAACCGTCGTGCAGATTGCGGCGGTTGGCGTCGCTGCGCCACAGATCGGTGACCTGGTCGATCGCGTTGGGAAGCGCCGGGGCGAACATCAGGCCGACTCCGGAGGCCTCCTGCTGCCGGCTGTGCACCATGCCGACGTCGTCGACCGAGAGCGCGCGCCCGAGCTTGTCGCCCAGCACCTCGGCGATGATCACCGGTGTCAGACCGCGCGGTCGCTGCCCCCGGAGCCAACGGCTGACGGAGGTCTTGTCGTACCGCAAGTCGAGCCCGCGCTCGGCGCCGTACCTGTTGACGCGCCGGGCCAATCCCACGTTCGAGCAACCTGCCTCGTTGATGAGTGTCTGCAGTCGCTCGTTGGGCTGCCGTTCCACCAGTGGTCGAGGGGCCATGTCCCGCCGTCCCTCCTGAAGTTCAGTGGTTGAGTGATGGTATGTACGGGTGACGATCTTGATATTGTTCACAAACCGGCCGGTATGTGCCTGGAGCTGTTGCCCAGACTGTTACTCCCTGTATCGGCCGGGTGTACAAGAAACTGAAGGGGCGCGTTTTCGATCGTCGCGCTCTCCGCGCGCTGAGCGTGCGCCCGGGGGATACACCGCGGAAGGCGATGGCCGAATCACCGTGTCAACACCCGAAAGGGTGAGGCGGAAGCGGACGCCGGCGAGAATGCCGGTGACCGGGGATGTGCGCATGACTGCTGTCTTTGCCGTCTCGGGCTGTTCGCCGTCTCAGGCTGGGAGATGTGCGGGACCGCCGGCGCACGAGTTGATTCCGAATGCGCTCCCGGCGCACTTCGGGTCCGGGTACGGGCCCGGTCGTATGTCCGCCGCGGTTACGGCGTGGGTTCTGCCTTCGCCCTCCTGGGAAGGGAACCCACGCGTCGATCAGGCTCGTTCCCTTGTCCTGGGTCGTATGAGAATCATGGTGAGGGTATACGGCTCCGCCGTGCGGGGGTCTCGATCGCGTCGTGGAAACCCGTCACCGTCAGGGTGTTGTCAGCCGGGCATCCGACACCGCGTCCACTTCTGATGCACGAGTCTTTCTCCGCACGCAAGGATTCGAACCGTGGTCATGACTATGCCGTTCGTCGGGTGGGGCTCCCGGGTATGCGGTGTGGGCATCACCAATCCGCAGGTGCATACGCCGTCCGCACGGAAGGGCGACTCCGCGCGGCAGGTCCGGTGATCCCGCGCATTGCGGCCGGAAACGCCCGAACCCAACTCACATTATCGCGATCACTGTGAGTGTTCAAGGGCCGCGTTCGAGCCCGCGATCTCGACGTGTCTGCTTATCGGATCGCGCCTCACGCGTTCGTGTGAAACCGCTGATTCTGCTGATTCAGCCGGTGAGCGGCGCCGTCGCCCGCACCGCACCGCCTCCGCCAGGCGGTGACGGAGCGCGACGCCGAGGTTGCGGGCGCGGGCAGCGCGGGGCGCTCCGACGCTCGCGGCGGTCCCGGAGGGCGCGGGCCGCCCGGGTCCTGTGTCTCCCGGGCCGGAGGCCGCGCGAGCGGGGTCACCGGGGCGGCGTCGCGCCGAATGCGGTGGGGACACCGCGGTGCCATGCTGGTGATGTGACCGTCCCTTTTCCGGATCGGCGTCATCGCGTCGAGCCGTGCCCGGGTCGCCGCCGACGTCGGTGACGGGTGAGCGAGCGGGCGGGGCCTCGCGAAGGGACCGCGGACGATGCGGTGACGACATGCCAGGTGAAGGCGGGTCCGGGGCGGGAAACCCCGGGAGGTGGACCGGGCTGCCCCGCGGGGCCTCTGATCAGGGCGCCCCGCGCGACCGGGCGGCGCGGGGTGATACGGGACAGGGCCCGGCCTTCGCGGGCGCTGCGCTCACCGCTGTCTACCTGCTGGACGAGGAGTCGGACGAACTGCGGCTGACCCAGACCGACGGGGGCCCCGCCGACCGGTACGGGCTCGCGTCCCGCTACCCCGTGGCGGGCCGCTCCCCGGTCGCGGACGCCTTCCGTGTGGTCCAGCCCCTGTGGCTGGACGCGGCGGAGTTCGCCGCCTGCCAGAAGGCCGGCCCGGAGCCGGAGCCCCACGGCCGGGCAGGCCCCCACGAACCGGCCCCCGGCGGCTCGCCCCCCGTGTCCCTCGCCGTCCTCCCGCTCCTCCGCGACAACGGACGACCCGCCTGCCTGGTCGTCGTGGACGACGACGGCCACGGCTTCGCCCGCGAGCGCCGCCATCTGCTGGAGCTGTACGCCGACCACGTGGCCGCACGGCTCGCAGCGGGCGCGGAGCTGAACGGGCCGCTCGTCCCGGGCGCCGCGAACGGCCCCGACGGTGTGAGCGCCACGAACGGCCCGAACCGTTCCAACGGAGTCGGGACCGGCGCCGGACCGCGGCCTTCCGACGGCCTCGCCCTGGACCGCGTCGGCTCGTTCACCCTCACCCTGAGCTCCGGCCGCATCGACGCGGACGCCCGGCTGCTCAGCCTGTTCGACCTGACCTCCGACAGCTTCGACGGACACGTGGACACCCTGCTGGTGCGCGCCGTTCCGGACGATCTGCCCGCGCTGATGTCCATCGTGGAGCCGCGCCAGAAGACCTCCGCCGTGCGGGAACTGGAGTTCCGGGTCCGCCGGCCCCACGGCGAGCCGCGGTGGCTGAGCATGCGCTACCAGGTGCTGGGCGACCGGGACGGCAAGCCGGAACTGGTGCTCGGCGTCCTCGCCGACGCCTCCCGGCTGCGGCCCAGTGTCGACGAGGTCTCCGTGGTGCAGCGGCTGTCCGCCACGCTGGGGGACGTGACGACCGTGCGTGATGTCGGCCGGCTGACGGTCGCCGCGCTGCGCGGACCGCTGGGGGCCGACCGGATGGCCCTCGCCGAGATCGAGGGCGACCGGCTGGTCGTCACCGTCCTCGATCCGCCGCAGCCCACCGCCTGGCCGGAACTCTGGCGGCGGGAATGGCGTTCGGAGTGGCCGGACGTGCCCACCGGCGCCGTGCCCACACTCCGGGCGGCCCTGGCCGCGGGCCGGATCAGCCTGTGGCCGCCCGGCGTGGTCCTCGAACCGGGGCTCGAGGACATCGGCCCCGGCGGGCTGGCGGCCCTGCCGCTGACGGGCGAAGGACGGCTGCTCGGCGTGTGCCTGATCGGCTGGGAGGCGCCGCACGAGTTCACTCCCGAGGAACGGTCCCTGCTGACCGCGACCGCGGGCCTGGTGGGACAGGCACTGGCCCGCGCCCGCGCGTTCGACGCCCAGCGCGAACTCGCCACCATGCTCCAGCGCAGCCTGCTGCCCCGTACGCTCCCGGATCTCCCGAGCGGGGTGGCCGTCGCCCGCTACCTGCCCGCGACCGCGGGACTGGAGGTCGGCGGCGACTGGTACGACGTACTGCCGCTCTCCGAGGACCACGTGGCGCTGGTCATCGGCGACGTGCAGGGCCACAACGCCGGAGCCGCGACGATCATGGGGCAGATACGTACCGCGATCAGGGCGTACGCCGTGGAGGGCCATCCGCCCGACGTGGTGGTCTCCCACACCAACCGCCTGCTCGTCGGCATGGAGACCGAACTCTTCGCCACCTGCCTCTACGTCGACCTGGACATGGTGGACGGCGACGCCTGGCTGGTCCGGGCGGGACACCCGCAGCCGCTGCTGCGTCACCCGGACGGCAGCACCGAGGAGGTGGTGGTCGAGGGCGGACCGCCGCTGGGGGTGCTGGCGGACGCGGAGTACCCGATGACCACGATCGGCCTGTCCGCCGGCTCGGTCCTCGCCCTGCTGACCGACGGCCTGGTCGAGTCGGCGGAAACGCGTCTGGAGGACGGCGTGGGCCGGGTGCGCGACCTGCTCTCCCGGATCGACCCGGCCGAGCCCGCGCGGGCCGCGGACGAGCTCCTGGGCGGCGCCGCCCGCCGGGACGACGACGTGGCGCTGCTGCTGCTGCGCTACGACGGGATGAAGGTGCGGCCGATCCGGGCCAGCTCCACGGTGTGGCGGCTGCCCGACGCGGTGATGCACGCACGCCGGTACACCAGGCGCACGCTGCGCTCGTGGGGCGTCGGGGAGGCGGCCGACGAGGTGCTGCTCATCGTCTCCGAGCTCGTCACCAACGCCCTGGTCCACACCCAGGGCCCGGTCCGGCTCGACCTCACCCTCGCCGGTGACCGCCTGCGGGTGGCGGTGAGCGACGCCTCGCCGCGCACGCCCGTCAAACCGGCGAGCCTGGACTGGGAGGCGACCGGTGGCCGGGGGCTGCTGCTGGTCGAGGCGATGGCGGCGTCCTGGGGCTCGGTGCCGCTCAGCGGCGGCAAGCAGGTGTGGGGCGAGGTCGCCGTGACGTCGCCCCCCGGCGCGGACGCCGAGTCCGTGGTGGGATAGCCACGGACGGGTGTCCGGGCGAGTGAGGTGGTCCTGACATGAGAGCGAGTGCCCGTACGCGCGTCACCGCGACGACCGCGGTCTGCCTGGCCGTGGGCCTCGGCGCCTGCGGTGGGGCGGTCGGCTACGCGGACGGCGGCGGGAGCGGCGACCGCGACGGCGAGATCAAGATCGGACTGCTGCTCCCGGAGAACGAGACCGCCCGCTACGAGAGGTTCGACCGGCCCCTGATCGAGCGGAAGGTCAAGGAGCTGTGCCCCGACTGCCGGGTGGACTACGCCAACGCCCTCGGCGACCCGTGGCTCCAGCGTCAGCAGGTGGACTCCATGATCAGCCGGGGGGTCGAGGTCCTCGTCCTCGACTCCGTCAACGTCCGCTCCCTGCGCTCCGCGGTCGTCGAGGCGAAGAAGGAGAACATCCCGGTGCTCTCCTACGACCGGCTCACCGAGGGCCCGGTCGCCGGCTTCGTCGGCCACCGGGACGGGGAGGTCGGCAGGCTCGAGGGTGAGGCGCTGCTCGCCGCGCTGGGCCCCGACGCGGCCGACGCCACCGTCGTGGTGCTGGAGGGCCCGTCCACCCGTGGGTGGACGGGCGAGCGCCAGGCAGCCGCGTTCTCCGTTCTCCAGGGCAAGGTGAAGGCCACCAGGACGTACGCGACCGCACAGTGGGACGCCGCGGACGCCGACGCCCAGATGCGCGGCGCCATCGCCGCGCTGGGCGTCGGCCACGTCGACGGCGTCCTGGCCGCCAACGACGTCCTCGCGGCCGGCGCCGTCGCGGCGCTCAAGGCCGACCACATCGAACCGCTGCCGCCGGTGGTCGCCCAGGACGCCGAACTCCCCGCCGTCCAGCGCGTCGTCAAAGGCGAGCAGTACATGAGCGTCTACAAACCGGTCAAACCGGAAGCGGACACGGCCGCGGAAATGGCCGTCGCGCTCGGTCGCGGTGAAAAGCTGACCAGTATGGCCACAGACAGGGTGAGCAACGACACCAGCAAGGGCATCCCGGCCGTCCTGTTCACGCCCGTACCGGTGACCCGGGCCACCATCAAGGACACCGTCGGCAAGGACGGCACGTACACGATCGGTCAGATCTGCACCCCGAAGCTCCGTTCTGCCTGCGAGAAGGCCGGGCTCCTCGGGCCGGCGGGCCGCGACCGGGTCCCACCGGGGACGTGAGCGGGATGACGCACATGTCGGCCGAACCACTGCTGGCGCTGCGCGGCGTCTCCAAGCGCTACGGCGCCGTCGAGGCCCTGACGGACGTGGAACTGGAGATCCGGGCCGGTGAGGTGGTCGCCCTGGTGGGCGAGAGCGGCGCGGGCAAGTCCACCCTCGTCAAGGTGATGACCGGCGTCGACCCCGCCGACCAGGGCAGCTTCCTGTGGCAGGGCCGAACGGTCCAGGTCACGCGCCCGGGCGACGCCCAACAGCTGGGCATCGCGGCCGTGTACCAGGACCTGGCGCTGTGCGGGAACCTCGATGTGGTCGAGAACATGTTCCTCGGCCGCGAACTGGGCACGGCCCTGTCCCTCGACGAAGTGGAGATGAGCCGCCGTACCCGCCGGCTGCTGGAGACCCTGTCCATGCGCACTCCCGACCTGCGCGCCCCGGTCGCCTCCCTGTCCGGAAGCCAGCGGCAGACCATCGCGATCGCCCGTGCCCTGCTCGGCGAACCCGAGCTGCTGCTGCTGGACGAGCCCACCGCGGCCTTGGGCGTCGAGCAGACCAACGAGTTCCTGGACCTGGTGGAACGGCTGCGCGAACGCGGCCTCGGGATGCTCATCATCAGCCGCAACATGGGCGACATCAAGGCCGTCGCGGACCGGGTCGCGGTGCTGCGCCTCGGCCGCAACAACGGACTCTTCGACGTGAACACCACGTCCCAGGAGCAGATCTTCTCGTCCATGAGCGGTGCGACCGACAACGCGGTGACCCACCGCACGGCAGACGTCGGGGAGGAGTTCCTGTGAGCGGGGCAGGGCCTTCAGGGAAGGTGATGTCCGAACGGAAGGACGACGACGCCCCCCGGTCGGCCGCCGTCGGGCGGCGGCTGCTCGCCCGGGTGCGGAGCATGGACGGACTTCACGGCGCAGCCGGCGCGTTCAGGCGCCGGCTGCGCCGTGGCGAGCTCGGTTCGGCGCCGGCCGTGCTCGGCCTCATCGTGATCTGGATCGTCTTCCAGAGTCTCGACAGCGCCTTCCTGTCGCCCCGCAACCTGACCAACCTCAGCGTGGACAGCGTCGGCCTCGGCATGATCGCGGTCGGCGTCGTCTTCGTCCTGCTGATCGGCGAGGTGGACCTGGCGGTGGGCTCGGTCAGCGGCCTGTCGGCGGCCGTGTTCGTGGTGCTGAACGTGGACCACGGCCTGCCGGAGTGGCTGGCGGTCGTCTTCGCGGTGCTTTCCGGCGCCGGGATGGGGGCCGTCCACGGGTTCGTCTTCGCCCGGATCGGTGTGCCCTCGTTCGCGGTCACCCTGGCCGGCCTGCTCGCCTGGAACAGCCTGATGATCTACGTCCTGGGCGCCATGGGCACCGTGAACTTCGACGACACCGGCCTGGTCGCCCAGCTCACCAGCCGCTCCTTCGACCACGACGCCGTCGCGTACGGGCTGGCGGCGCTCGTCGCGGCCGCCTTCTTCCTCGCCTCCTACCGGGACGGCCGCCGCCGGGAGGCCGCCGGCACCCCGGCCAGGCCGCCGGCCGAGATCGTGGCGCGCACCGCTGTGATCGCGGTGGTCGCGTTCGCCGCCGCGTATGTGCTGAACCGGTTCCGAGGGGTGCCCCTGGCCCCGTTGATCTTCCTCGTCGTCGTCGCCGGCCTGGACTACGTCCTGCGGGGCACGCCCTACGGCCGACGGGTCTACGCGCTCGGCGGCAGCACCGTGGCGACCCGCCGGGCGGGCATCAGCCTGGTGGTGACGCGGATCTCGGTGTTCGTCGTGTCGGGGACGATGGCCGCGATCGGCGGTCTCTTCCTGGCCTCGCGGATCACCTCGGTCAGCCAGCTCTCGGGCCAGGGCATCCTGGTGATCAACGCGATCGCCGCGGCCGTCATCGGCGGCACGAGTCTGTTCGGGGGGCGCGGCAGGACCTGGTCGGCGCTGCTGGGTGTGCTGGTCATCCAGTCGATCGCCTCGGGCATGGCCCTGCTGGACACCCAGGTGGCCGTGCAGTTCCTGATCACCGCCGGGGTGCTGCTCGTCGCCCTGATCAACGACTCGCTGACGCGGCGCTCCCAGCAGATCCACGGGCGGCTGTGACGCCCCCCGAGGACGGTGGCGGCGCCGCCGGGGCGCGGTGGGGACGGGTGCGGTGTGGATCGTGCGCGGTGGGGGCGGGTGCCCGCAGTGTCCTGAGACATGTCTGCGGTGCTTGCGGGCCCGCGCGCGGACTCCGCGGATGCCGCGTCGCTCGCGCCGACACCACTGATCCGGCATGCGCCGCCCACGGCTGGTACAAGGCGGCCCTACGAGGGAGGCGGTCGGTCCCCGTAGCAGCCGTACCGAAGCGGCCGGTACGGACGCGGCCGGTGTCCGGGCGGTCGGTCCTGTGGTCGCCGTGCGGAGGTGACGGGTACGAAGGGGCCGGTCCCGGAGCCGTGGGTCGGTTGTCGTCGGCTCCGGGACCGGCCTGGAACGTGCGTGTGCCCCTCAGCCCAGTTCCTTGAGCACCCCTTCGCGCGCGGTGGCGGCGTCGGTCGCCGACAGGGCCAGCTCGGCGAGGCGGCGGCAGTCGCCGAGGGTGTGGCCGGCCAGGGAGGCCCGTACGTCGCCCAGGCAGCTCGGCGCGACGGACAGGCTGGTGACTCCGAGGCCGACCAGGACCAGCGCGAGCGCGGGGTCGGCCGCGGCCTCGCCGCACACGCCGACCGGGCGGTCGTACCGGGCGCCGGCCCGGGCGGTGAGGCGTACCAGGTCGAGCAGGGCGGGCTGCCAGGGGTCCAGCAGTTCGGCCAGGGAACCCAGCGTGCGGTCGGCGGCGAAGGTGTACTGCGCCAGGTCGTTGGTGCCGATGCTGAGGAAGTCGCAGCTCTCCGCCAGCGCCTCGGCCCGCAGTGCCGCCGCTGGCACTTCCACCATGGAGCCGGCCACCCGCAGGCCGTGGGCGCGTACCTGCGCGGCGAAGCCGGCGGCCTCTTGCGGGACCGAGACCATGGGCGCCATCACCCACACCTCGGCCGTACTGCCCTCGGCCGCCGCGGCGATGGCGGTCAACTGGTCGTCCAGCAGTTGCGGGTCGCGGGTGGCCGTGCGCAGGCCGCGGATGCCGAGGGCCGGATTCTGCTCGTCGGCGGCGGTGGCGAACGGCAGGGGCTTGTCCGCGCCGGCGTCCAGGGTGCGTACGACGACGCGGCGTCCGGCGAAGGCGGTGAAGACCGTACGGTACGCGTCGGTCTGCTCCGCCACGGAGGGCGCCTGGGCCCGGTCGAGGTAGAGGAACTCGGTACGGAACAGGCCGACGCCCTCGCTGTCGGCCGCCGCCGCGCTCGGCAGTTCGTGCAGCGCGCCTATGTTGACCAGCAACTTCACGCGGTGGCCGTCCGAGGTGCGGCCGGGCCCGGCCACCCGGGCCGCCAGCTCGCGCCGCCGCTGCTCGCGCGCGGTCGCCTCCGCGACGGTCTCCGGCAGCGGGTCGGCCTCCACGGTGCCGGCCGCGGCGTCCACGAGCACCGTCTGCCCCTCGGCCAGCCCGGCCGCGCCGGTGCAGCCGACCACGGCGGGCAGGCCGAGGATCTTGGCCAGGATGGAGGTGTGGCTGGTGGGGCCGCCGCGCTCGGTGACCAGGGCGAGGACCTGCGCCGGGTCGAGCAGGGCGGTGTCGGCGGGGGCGAGGTCGTCGGCGACCAGCACGTACGGGTGGCCCGGCGTGGGCAGCCCCGGCATCGGCAGGCCCAGCAGCCGCGCCACCGACCGGTCCCGCAGGTCGTCCAGATCGGCGACCCGCTCGGCGAAGTAGCCGCCCGCCGCCTCCAGCGCGACCCGGAACTCGCCGAAGGCGGCGGTGAGCGCGTGCGCACCGTCGGCGCTGTCCAGCACCAGGGCCTCGGCCCGGTCGGCGAGTGCGGGGTCGGCGGCCATCATGGCGTTCGCGGACAGCACCTCGGCCGCGGCGCCCTCCACCGCGGCCGCGCGCTGCTCCAGGTCGGCTGCGACCTGCCGCAGTGCCTCGCGGACCGCCGCGGCCTCGGCCGGCAGATCCGCCTCGGCCACGGTACGCGGCGCGGGCAGTGCCGGCGCGGGCGCCAGGCGGGCGACCGGGCCGGCCGCGTTGCCGCCGCCGATCCCGATGCCGGTCAGCACAGCCGACATCGCTACTCCTTGGCGTCGAGGTCGCGGGCTACCAGGGCGGCCAGCTCCTCGATCGCGGCCTGGGCGCCGTCGCCCTCGGCGGCCAGCACCAGGGATTCACCGTGCTTGGCGCCCAGGGCGAGTACGGAGAGCAGGCTTCTGGCGTCGACCGGGGCCTGCCCGTCGCGGCCGACGGTCACCTTGACCGGCTGCCGGGCGGCGGCCTGGACGAACAGCGAGGCCGGCCGGGCGTGCAGCCCGCTGGGGGAGCCGACGACGACGGTGAGCTGGGACATGGGGATTCACTCTCCTGGAGATGTCGGGGGTCGGTGACCGGGCGGGCCCGACCGTGGGAAAAACCCGCTGTCCGGCCGTTCGGCCGGCCGGACAGCGGGACGGTTCAGGCCGCCACCGGCACCCTGGGGGCCGCTTCGGAAGGGGCGGTGGGGGCCGGCCCGGCGGTGGCCACCGGCTTGCGGCGCCCCTTGAGCAGGATGACCAGGCCCGCCGCGACCGCCGTACCGGCCGCGATCGCGAGCAGGTAGAGGAACGGCTGACCGATCAGCGGCACCACGAAGACGCCGCCGTGCGGGGCCCGCAGCGTGCAGTCGAAGAGCATCGACAGGGCACCGGTGACCGCGCCGCCCGCCATCGCCGACGGGATCACGCGCAGCGGGTCGGCCGCCGCGAACGGGATCGCGCCCTCGGTGATGAAGGAGGCGCCCAGCACCCAGGCGGCCTTGCCGTTCTCCCGCTCGGTCGTGGTGAACAGCCGTCCCCGTACGGTCGTCGCGAGCGCCATGGCCAGCGGCGGAACCATGCCCGCGGCCATCACCGCGGCCATCACCTTCAGGCTGCCGTGGGTCGGGTTGGCCAGGCCGCCGACAGCGAAGGCGTACGCCACCTTGTTGATCGGACCGCCGAGGTCGAAGCACATCATCAGGCCGAGGATGACGCCGAGGATGATCGCGTTGGCGCCGGAGAGCCCGCTCAGCCAGTCGGTCAGGGACGACTGGAGGGAGGCGATCGGCTTGCCCACGACGACGTACATCAGGAAGCCGACGACCGCCGAGGAGAGCAGTGGTATCACCACCACCGGCATGATGCCGCGCAGTGGCGCCGGCACATGGACGCGCTGGATCGCCATCACCACCGCTCCCGCGATCAGACCGGCGGCGAGGCCGCCGAGGAAGCCCGCGTCGATCGTGATGGCTATGGCGCCGCCGACGAAGCCGGGCACCAGACCCGGGCGGTCGGCCATGCCGTACGCGATGTATCCGGCGAGGACCGGAACGAGGAAGCCGAACGCGGCGCCGCCGATCTGGAAGAGCAGCGCGGCCCAGCTGGAGGCGTCGGCCCAGACGAAGTGCTCGGCGACCGAGGGCGCCTTGTTGATCTCGTAGCCGCCGATCGCGAAGGCCAGCGCGATGAGCAGGCCGCCCGCGGCGACGAACGGCACCATGTAGCTGACGCCGGTCATCAGCCACTTGCGCAGCTGCGTCCCGAAGTGGTCGCCGGGCTCCCCGGCGGTCTCCATCGGGGCCGGTGCCCCGGCGGGGGCGGTCGCCTCGCCGCGCTCGACCTTCTCCAGCACCTCGGCGATGAGCGCGGCCGGGCGGTTGATGCCGGCCTTCACCCCCACGTCCACCGTGGGCTTCCCGGCGAAACGTTCCTTCTCCCGTACCTCCACGTCGTGCGCGAAGATCACGCCGTCGGCCGCGGCGATCACGGCCGGGTCGAGTCTGGTGAAGCCGGCCGAGCCCTGTGTCTCGACGGTCAGCTCGACGCCCTCGGCCTGGGCGGCCTTCGCCAGGGACTCCGCGGCCATGTAGGTGTGGGCGATGCCGGTCGGGCAGGAGGTCACGGCGACCAGGCGCAGCGGACCGGATCGGCCGGAGGGCGCCGCGCCAAGATCTCCGGCGGTGGCGGTGGCGGTGGCGGTGGCGGTGGCGG
>NZ_DATDBG010000112.1:0-7502 GCF_036524955.1 Streptomyces sp. | reverse complement strand
GCGGTACGCCGACGCCCTGCGCGACTCCGACCGCGTACTCGGGGTGATCCACGGCAGCGCGGTCAACCCCGACGGCCGCAGCGCCGGGCTCACGGTGCCCAACTCCGCCGCCCAGGAGGACCTGCTCCGCGAGGCCCTGCGAGCGGCCGGACTCGGGGCCGGGGCGCCCGTCTACGTCGAGGCGCACGGCACCGGAACCCCGCTCGGCGACCCCTTGGAAGCCGCCGCCCTCGGTGCCGTACTGGGCCGGAGCCGGACCGCGGACCGCCCGCTGCTGCTGGGCTCTCTCAAGGGCAATTTCGGCCACATGGACTCCGCCGCCGGGATCGCCGGACTCCTCAAGGCGCTGCTTGTGGCCCGGCACCGGGTGGTGCCGCCGACGCTGCACCACAGCGAGCCCTCGCCGCTCATCGACTGGTCGGCCGCCCACGTCGCCGTCCCCACCGAGCCGACGCCGCTCCCCGAACTCCCCGAACTCCCGGCGGGGGTCGGCCCGGCGGTCGTCGGCGTGAGCGCCTTCGGGCTGTCCGGCACCAACGCGCACGTCCTGCTCTCCGCGCCGCCCTCCGCCGCGCCCGAGCCGGCCGGCCCCGCGCCCGGCGCTCCCCGTACGCTGCTGGTCTCCGCGACCAGCCGGGAGGCCCTGGCCCGGACCGCCGCCGACCACCGCGAACTGATCGAGCGCACCCGCGGCGGCCTCGACCGCCTGCTCGCCGCCGCGGCGGTACGGCGCGACCACGGCCCGCACCGACTGGCCGTGGTCGGTGACGACACGGCCGAACTCGCCGCCGGGCTGCGGGACTTCGCAAGCGGTGTGCCCAATCCCGCGGTCGCGCACGACCAGGTCCCCGAGGGCGCCCCGCGGCCGGTCGTGCACGTCTTCTCCGGCCAGGGTTCGCAGTGGCCCGGCATGGGGCTGGACCTCTACCGGACCGAACCGCTGGTCCGGGATGTCCTGGACGAGTGCGCGGAGCTGATCCGGGAGCTGGCCGGCTGGTCGCTGCTGGACGCGCTCGGCGACCGCGACCCGCACCGGCTGGCGGCCACGGAGGTGGCGCAGCCCGCCCTGTTTGCGGTGCAGATCGCGCTGTCCCGGCTGTGGGCGTCCTGGGGGGTGCGGCCGGACCTGGTGGTCGGCCACAGCATGGGCGAAGTCGCCGCCGCCTGCGCCGCCGGGGCGCTCACCCTGCCCGATGCGGTCCCGCTGATCGTGCGGCGCGGCCGGTTGATGCAGCGGGCCCACGGCACCGGGCGGATGGCGGCGGTGCCGTGGTCCGTGCAGGAGACCCGGGAGGTGCTCGCCGACCACCCGGAGGTGTGCGTCGCGACGGTCAACGGCCCTCGTGCGGTGGTGATCGCCGGCCCGCCGGAGCCGATGGACCGGGCCGTACGGCACCTGGAGACCCTGGGAGCCCGGGTGATCTGGCTCCCGGTGGACTACGCCTTCCACAGCCCGCTGGTCGCCGACCACGCCGACGCCCTGGTAGCGGACCTGGTCGGCCTCGCCCCGGCCGAGCCCGCGATCCCGTTCGTCTCCAGCGTCCACCCGGAGCAGGACTCCCCGGTGCTCGACGCCGCCTACTGGGGGCGCAACCTCCGGGACCCGGTGCTGCTCTGGCCCGCCGTGGACCGGCTGCTCGCCCGGGGCGACGCGGCCTTCGTGGAGATCGGTGCCCACCCGGTCCTGTCCGGCCCGCTCCGGGCAGCGCTGACCCACCGCGACCGTACCGGCCCGGTGATCGGCTCCCTGGTGCGCGGCCTCGCCGCCCCGGTCGCCCTGGCCCGCGCCCGGGCCCGCGCCCACGCCGCCGGGCTGCCGGTGGACTGGGCAGCCCTCCACCCCGCCCCGGTTCCGGGCGCCGCACTCCCCCCGCCGCGCTGGGGCGGGGAACGCTACTGGCTGCCGGGCGTCGAGCGGGGTCAGCAGGAATCCCCCGCCCCGAGCCCGGCGGGACCGCTGCGCGCCGAAGTCCGGGTGTACGACGAGCAGGGCCGGACGGTCGCCGAACTGGACACGGCACTGACACCGGCACCCACACCCCAGCCGCCCGCCGTTCCGGTGCCGGCCCGGACCGCCGCTCCCCTTCCCGCGGACGGCCACGCCGACCGGGAGCAGGTCGCCGAGGCGATCCAGCGCTGCCTGGCGGTGACCCTCGGTCACGCGCCCGACCGGCGGCTGCCGCCCACCCACGGCTTCTACGAGCTGGGGCTGGACTCCGTCGCCGCGGTGGAGTTCGCCCGCCGGGTGGCCGAGGCCACCGGCCGTCCGGTCGACGGGGCGGACGTACTGGCCCACCCCACGGTGGCGGACCTCGCCGACTTCGTACTGGCCCAGGGCCCCGCCCCGGTCCGTGCCGCCGGACTCGTCCCGTCCCCGCGCGTCGCCGAACCCGTGGCCCATGCCCTGGCCGACCCCGCAGCCGACCCCGCAGACGGCCCCGCCGCCGAACCCATCGCCGTCATCGGCCTCGCCTGCCGCCTCCCGGGCGGGGTCGAGGACCCGGAGGGCCTGTGGCGGCTGCTCGCGGACCGTACCGACGCCACCTCCGAGGTGCCCGCCGGGCGGTGGGATGCCGCGGCGCTGCTCCAAGGGCCCGCGGGGCTCACGGACGGCGGGACGGCCCAGCCCGGGCGGACGGCCACCGCGCGGGGGGCGTTCCTGGACCGGGTGGACGGCTTCGACCACGGCTTCTTCCGGATCACGCCGCGCGAGGCGCGCAGCATGGACCCGCAGCAGCGGCTCTTCCTGGAGGTCGCCTGGGAGGCGCTGGAGGACGCCGGGCTGCCGGCCGCCGCCCTGCGCGGCACCCGGACCGGGGTGTTCGTCGGCCTCAACACCAGCGACTACAAGGAGTTGGTGACCCGGCGGGCCGAGGACGTCGACCTCTACTACGGCACCGGGAACTCCTTCAGCGGCACCGCCGGCCGGCTCTCGTACTTCCTCGGCGTGCACGGCCCCAGCCTGGCCGTGGACACCGCCTGCTCCTCCTCGCTCACCGCAGTGCACCTGGCCTGCCAGAGCCTGCGTACGGGGGAGAGCGAGACGGCCGTCGCGGGCGGCGCCAACGTGATGTCCACTCCCACCGTCCACCTGGCGATGTCGGCGGCGGGCGCGCTCGCGCCGGACGGCCGGTGCAAGACCTTCGACGACTCGGCGGACGGGTACGGGCGCGGTGAGGGCGCCGCTGCGGTCGTCCTCAAGAGGTTGTCGAGCGCGCGGCGCGACGGTGACCGGGTGTACGCGGTGATCCGAGGCAGCGCGGTCAACCAGGACGGGGCGAGCGCCGGTCTGACCGTACCCAGCGGCCGGGCCCAGGAGGACGTCATCCGCGCCGCCCTGGACCAGGCGGGCGTGACGGCGGGACAGGTGTCGTACGTCGAGGCGCACGGCACCGGAACCCGCCTGGGCGACGCCATCGAACTGCGCGCCCTGGCCGCGGCGCTGGGCGGCGGCCGGACCGCGCGGACGCCGCTGCTGGTCGGCTCGGTGAAGACCAACATCGGCCACCTGGAGGCGGCCGCCGGGGTCACCGGCCTGATCAAGACCGTGCTCGCGCTGCGCACCGGGGAGATCCCCGCCCAGCTCCACACCGCCACCCCGACCCGCCAGGTCGACTGGGCGCGCCTGGGCGTCCGGGCGGTCACCGAGCAGATCCCCTGGCCCGACGCCGGACCCGCCCCGCGTACCGCCGGGGTCAGCGCCTTCGGGTTCACCGGGACCAACGCCCACGTCGTCCTCCAGGCCGCCGACCCCGGGCAGCCGCCCGCACCGCACCGCACCCCTTACGGCTCCTGGGTGCTCACCGCCTCGGCGGCCGACCCGGCAGCGCTGCGCGCGGTCCTCGCCCGGCTGCGGGACCGCGTCCTGGCCGCTCCCGAGTCCGAACTGGCCGACCTGTGCTGGACCGCCGCCGTCCGCCGCAGCCACCTCCCGCACCGGGCCGCGGTGATCGGCAGCGGCACCCGGGAGCTGGCCGAACGCCTGGAACGGGCGGAGAAGGAGCTGGCCACCCGCGCCGAACTGCTCGGCCCCGCCGCCGAGGACGCCGACAGGTGGACCGGCGCGACGGACGGCGTGCGCTTCGGGGTGGTCGGCGCCGGTCAGGACGAGGACCGGCACGCTCCGGCGGCGCGCCCGTCCGGGCCCGCCGAAGCCGCCACGGCCTACGTCCAGGGCCGTCCGGTGGACTGGGCCGTGCTGTTCCCGGCCGCCGGGCGGGTCGTGTCGCTGCCGCGCTACCCCTGGCAGCGCACCCGGCACTGGATCGACGCGCCCGGCGCCGCGCGGCCCGCACCGCCACAGCCCGACGAGGCGCCGGAGACGGCCGCGCCGACCCCGTCCGGGGCTGCCGCGCCGCTGGCCGCGGAACTGCTCGCGCTGCCCCCCGAGCCGCGCGAACAGCGGCTGCTGGACGCCCTGCTGACGGCCGTCGCCGAGGTGATGGGCAGCGCCGGCGGAGACGTCGGTCCGGACCAGGGGTTCTTCGACCTCGGCCTGGACTCGGTGCTCTCCCAGGAGCTCAAGGCCCGCACCGAGCGGCTGCTCGGCTGCGAACTGCCCGGCACGGTCATGTTCGAGTGCCCCACCACCCGCTCGCTGGCCCGGTTCGTGCTCGACGAGATCCTCCCCGGCGCCGAGCCAAACCCGGCCGCGCCGAGCGCGGACCCCGGCGACGCGGGCGAGCCCGGCCCGGCCGCGCCCACCGCGGACCCCGGCGACGCGGGTGAGGGCGGCCTCACCGACGACGAACTCCTCGCCCGGCTGCTGGACGCGGTCGCCGGCTCGCAGGCACTGCTCAACGAGGGAGAGTGACGGACGATGACGACGGCCCGACCCGGCGCCGCACCCGGCGACTACCGTGCCGGTCTGCTGGACGCCCTGCGCACCATCGAGCAACTGCGCGGCCGTATCAAGGAGCTCGACTCCGGCGCCCGGGCCCTGGCCGAACCCATCGCGGTGGTGGGCCTGAGCTGCCGCCTGCCCGGCGGCGCGCAGGACCCGGAGGCGTACTGGCGGATGCTCGGCGACGGGGTGGACGCCACCGGCGAGTTCCCCGCCGAGCGCGCCGACGCCCGGGCGCTGTACGACCCCGACCCGGACGCCCCCGGCAAGGCGTACACCATCCGCGGCGGCTTCCTCGGCCGGGTGGACCGCTTCGAGCCGGCCGTCTTCGGCATCTCGCCCCGAGAGGCGCTGGGCATGGACCCGCAGCAGCGCCTCGCCCTCGAGGTGGCCTGGGAGGCGCTGGAGCGGGCCGGTTACGCCCCCGACGCGCTGGACGGCAGCGGCACCGGCGTCTACCTGGGCGTCAGCACCACCGACTACGTCCGGCTGCGGCAGGCGCACGGCTCGGCCGCGGACGTGGACGCGTACCAGCTCATCGGCGAGCCCAGCTTCGTCGCCGGGCGGATCTCGTACACCCTGGGGCTGCGCGGGCCCAGCAAGGTCGTGGACACCACCTGCTCGTCCTCGCTGGTGGCCGTGCACGAGGCGTGCCAGGCGCTGCGGCTCGGCGAGTGCGACATGGCGCTGGCCGGCGGCGTCAACCTGATGCTGGCGCCGTACGGGTTCCTGCTGATGAGCAAGATGCGGGCGCTGTCGCCGGACGGCCGGTGCAAGACCTTCGACGCCACCGCCGACGGATACGCGCGCGGCGAGGGCGCCGGCGTGGTGGTGCTGAAACGGCTGTCGGACGCGATCCGCGACCGCGACCACATCGCGGCGGTGCTGCGCGGCTCCGCCGTCAACCACGACGGGCGCAGCAGCGGCCTGACCGTGCCCAACCCGGCCGCCCAGCAGCAGGTCATCAACGGCGCCCTCGCCCAGGCCGGCATCGCCGCCGGCGAGGTGGACTACGTCGAGGCGCACGGCACCGGCACCGCCCTCGGCGACCCGATCGAGCTGCGCGCCCTGCAGGCCGCCCTCGCCCGGCACCGCACGGACGGCGAACCGCTGCTGGTCGGGTCGGTGAAGACCAACATCGGTCATCTGGAGGCCGCGGCCGGCGTCGCCGGGCTGATCAAGCTCATCCTCTCCCTCCAGCACGGCCGCATCCCGGCTCACCTGCACTTCACCACCCCCAATCCGAACGTGGACTGGGACCGGCTGCGGATCCGGGTCACCGCCGAGCCGCAGAAATGGCCCGAGCGGGGCCGGGAGCGGATCGGTGCCATCAGCAGCTTCGGCTCCAGCGGCACCAACGCGCACGCCGTGGTCAGCTCGGCGCCCGACCCCGAACCCGAGCCGGTCGCCGCGCCCGCAGGCGCACCGTACGGACTGCTGCTCGCCTCCGCCCGCACACCCGAGGCGCTGCGCGAGACCGCCGAACGGTACGCCCGGGAACTGCGCCGGCAGCCTGAAGCCGCGCTGGCCGACGTGTGCTGGACCGCCCAGGTCGGCCGGGCCCGCCAGCAGTACGGGCTGGCCGTCGTCGGGGACGGCCTGGACTCCCTCACCGAGGCGCTTGAGCGCTACGCGCGCGGCGAGCACGACCCGCGCCTGGCCGCCGCCACGCTGCCCGCGTACAAGCACCGCAAGACCGCGTGGCTGTTCACCGGGCAGGGCGCCCAGTACCCGGGCATGGGCCGCGACCTGCTCGGCGAACCCGCGTTCCGGGCGGCGTTCGAGGAGTGCGAGCGGCTGATCGACCCGCTGCTGGGCCGCCCGCTGCGCGAGGTGCTGTGGCCGCAGGCCCCTCAGCTGACGGGCCGGCCGATCGGCAACACCCGTTACGCCCAGCCCGCGCTGTTCGCCGTGGAGTACGCGCTGGCCCGGATGTGGCTGGCCTGGGGCGTGCGGCCCGGCGCGCTGCTCGGCCACAGCGTCGGCGAGATCGCGGCGGCGTGTGTGGCCGGCGTGTTCGGGCTCGCCGACGCCTGCCGACTGGTCGTCGCCCGCGCCGATCTGATGGCCGCCCTGCCGCCCGGCGGTGCCATGGCCGCGGTCACCTGCTCCGAGGACACGGCCCGCGCCGCGCTCGCGGGGCGCTCCGGCCGGCTCGCCGTGGCCGCCGTCAACGGCCCGACGGAAACCGTGCTGTCCGGCGACGCCGCGGACCTGACCGCCGTCCTGGCGGAGCTGGCGGCCCAGGGGGTGCGCGGCCGGCGACTGGCGGTCTCGCACGCCTTCCACTCCCCGCTGCTGGAGCCCATGCTCAAGGAGTTCCGCGCGGTCGCCGAGGAGCTCACCTACACCGCCCCGGCGGTGCCGCTGATCTCCGACGTCACCGGCCGCCCCTGGGGCCCGGCCGAGATCGGCCCGGACTACTGGGTGCGCCACGCTGCCTCGCCGGTGCGGTTCCACGACGGCCTGACCACGCTGCGCGCCGAGGGCTACCGGACCTTCCTGGAGATCGGCCCGGCGCCGGGGCTCACCGGCCGCGGCGACCGCGCCACCGACGACCCCGACTGCGCCTGGATCCCCTCGCTGCTGCCGCCCGCCCCCGCCGGGCGCCCGGACGCCGCCGGCCGCCCGGACACGCACGGCCGCGCCACCGTCCGCC
>NZ_DATDBG010000111.1:0-4801 GCF_036524955.1 Streptomyces sp. | reverse complement strand
GAGCCGATCACAGACTCAGTCATTCGACCAACGTTCTCGGTCGGGGCCCACCGCACACCCCCTGGCCCCCCGCCAGGCCGGGCCGGGTGACCGACGGGCCACCCGGGACTCCGGCCGTGCGGACGACCGCCGCCGCACCGGCCGGAGGACAAGGGCTGACGCCCGAGCTCCCGAAGTGGGCGGCCGAGGAACGAGGCCCCCCGCGGAGGGAACGAGCGGACCGACCGGGACGAGGCGACGGCCAGGTGAAGACCGTCGTCTTCGGCAGCGCCGGCCCACCGCGTGCCGCGTGCCCGGTCACCGCACAGGCGGATGCAGTGAGGTGACGGATTCCGGCGCCCCACCGCACACCGTAGCGTCGAGCCGATGCCGAAGAGGGCATCCCGGTGCGTGGGCGGCGGCCGGCCCGGCGGCGTGGGATGCGGGAGGTACCTTGACGCTCGGCGGAGCCGGTGAGTTCGCGGAGGTGCCGGTCCGGACGGAGCTCGTCGGGCGCGTCGCGGAGCTGGCCGCGCTGGGCACGGCGCTCGCGGGTGTCGGCTGGACGGGAGCGGGCGTCAGCGCTACGGGACCGGCGGGCGTCAGCGCTACGGCGCACCCGGGCGCGAGCGGGACGGCGCACCCGGGCGCGAGCGGGACGGCGGACCCGGGCACCGGCGGTACCGGAGAGCCCGGCGCCGCCGTGGCTTCGCACATCGCCGACGGAACGGCGATCCTGATCCAGGGCGATCCCGGCGCGGGCAAGACGGTGCTGCTGGAAGCGGTGGCGGCCCGGGCCGGCGCCGACGGCCTGCGGGTGCTGCCGGTCGTGGGCGTGGAGACCGAGCTGGAGCTCGCGTTCGCCACGCTCCACCAGCTTCTGCACCCCCTGCTGCACCGCACGGCCGACCTGCCCGGGTTCCAGCGCGGCGTACTGGAGCAGGTCTTCGCGATGCGGGCCGGCGCGGCGCCCGACCGGTTCGCGATCTCCTCCGCCGCGCTCGCCCTGCTCCAGGCGGCTGCCCGGGAGCAGCCGCTGCTGGTCGTCGTGGACGACGCGCACTGGATCGACCGGTCCAGCGCCCAGGTGCTGGCGTTCATGGCCCGCCGGCTGACCGGCACCCGCGCGGCCTTCGTGATCGCCGCCCGCAGCGGCTGGACCAGCTTCCTCGACCGGGCCGGCCTGCGCGTACTGACCCTGGGCCCGCTGCCCGACCCGGACGCCGTCGCGCTGCTGGACAGCCGCTACCCCGGTCTGTCGGCCGGCACCCGCAGACGGCTGATCGACGAGGCACAGGGCAACCCCCTGGCCCTGGTCGAGCTGCCCGGACAGCTCACCGCGGGCCAGCGCGAAGGCGCCGAACCCCTGCCGCAGACGCTGCCGCTGGGCAGCCGGCTCGAAGCGGTCTTCGCCGACCGCATCCGGGAGCTGCCGGAACCGACCCGGTTCGCGCTGCTGCTCGCCGCCCTGGAGGGGCAGCGCCCCGGCAGTCTGCGCACGGTCCGCGCCGCCGCGCCGCTGAGCGAGCAGGAGTGGGACGACAAACTGCTCGACGCGAGCGAGCGCACCGGCCTGGTAAGGATCGACCATGTGGCCGACCAGGTGACCTTCCGGCACCCGCTGGCGCGCTCCTGCCTGGTCCGCATGTCCCCCACCGCCGTGCGCCACTCGGCGCACCGCGCGCTGGCCGCCGTACTGACCGGCGACCCGGAGCGCCGTGCGTGGCACCTCGCCCATGCCGCCGAGGGCCCGGACGAGGCCGTCGCCGCGGCGCTCGCCGCGGCGGGCGAACGAGCGCTGGCCCGCGGCGGCGCGGCCGAGGCGGCGGCGGCCTTCCTGCGCGCGGCCGAGCTCAGCCCCGATGCCGCCGACCGGGCCCGCCGCCAGGACGAGGCGGCCTTCGTGGCGGGCAAGGGGGGACTGCTGGACCAGGCCCGCGAGCTGGCCGGTGCCGGGGCCCACGGCGCTTCCGGCCCGCAGCCCGCCGAGCAGCAGTCGATACGGGGCGCGGCAGCGGCGGCGTACGTCCTCTTCCACCGCGACGGCGATGTCGACGGCGTGTTCCGGACCCTGGTCCCGGTGCTGGACACCGCCCCGGCGAGTGCCTGTGACGCGGACGCGGAGGCGTTCGACGACGCCTTCTACGTCCTGCTGATCACCTGCGTGTGGGCCGGCCGCCCCGACCTGTGGCCGCCGCTGCACCGGGCGCTCGACCGGGTCTCGGAGACCGCGCGGATGTGCTTCGCCGCGGTGGCCGACCCCGCGCGCACCGCCCACGGCGTCCGTGCCCGACTGGACCGGGCCACCGCGGCGCTGCCGCCGGCCATCCGTTTCTGGCGGGTCAGCTGGCTGATCTTCACCGCCCTGTACCTGGACTGCTTCGGTTACTACGACGGCGTGTGGCGCGGCTTCGTGGACCAGGCGGCGTACGACAGCCACCAGTTCGTCATGGTCGCCCGTACGTACGACTCGTTCGTCCGCGGCGACTGGGACAACGCGGTGGCCCTGGCGAGCGAGGGAACGGAGGTCGCGGCCGATCACGGCTACAACTTCACGCACCTCCTCTTCAAGTACGGGCTGGCGTCGGTGGCCGCCTCCCGGGGCGACGAGGAGGCACTGCGGGCGCTCAACGACGAGATCACCACCTGGGCCCGGCCGCGCCGCTTCGAGCTGATGGCCGGCACCGTCCAGGAGACCAGGGCGCGGGCCGCGGTGACCCGGGGCGACTTCGAGGAGGCCTACCACCTGGCCGCCGCGGTCACCCCGCCCGGCGTGCTCCCGGCCTACTTCCCGCACGTCAACCGGCCCTTCCTCGATCTGGTCGAGTCGGCGGTACGCACCGGCAGGCTCGCGGAGGCACGGGCCCATGTGACGGCCGGGCGCCAGGCTCGGCTGGAGCTGATCTCCCCGCGCCACGCCCTGATCCTGGCCGGCGCCGAGGCGCTGACCGCGCCCGACGAGCAGGCCGGGCCGCTCTTCGAGACGGCCCTCGCGCTCCCGGACGCCGCGCTGTGGGGCTTCGACCACGCACGGATCCGGCTGCTGTACGGGGAGTGGCTGCGCCGCCGCCTGGGACAGGTCGCCGCGCGACCGCACCTGCGCGCGGCGCTGGAGACCTTCGAGAGTCTGCGCGCCGAGCCGTGGGCCCGGCGCGCCCGGGCCGAGCTGCGCGCCGCGGGCGTCTCCGTCCGCGGCCGGAGCCAGCAGGGCGGCGGCGGCCAGTCGCTCAGCGCGCAGGAGTACCGGATCGCCCAGTTCGCCGCGAAGGGACTGTCCAACAAGGAGATCGGCAGCCTGCTCAACGTCTCGCCGCGCACGGTCGGCGCGCACCTGTACAAGGCGTTCCCGAAGCTCGGCATCACCTCACGGGCGGCGCTGCGCGACGCGCTGGCGGAGCTGGACGGACCGGGCTGAACAGGCTGAGCTGTGACCGCCGGACCGAGACGGGGCGGATTGAGACGGGCCGGACCGCCCGGGTTCACCGGCCGGGCCGGCTGAGCGGCCCCGCGGGTCGACCGGCCGGGCCGGGTGCGCGGCGGGTCCGCCGCCCGGGCCGGGCGCGGCGGGTCGACCGGCCGGGCCCGGACCGGCTTCGTGCGTCGCCTCGTTGACCTGCCCGCCGTGGCCGGTTGCCGTGCGCGACCTCGGTCACGCCGCTGACCGCCAGTCAGATGCCGGTCACGGACCGCGAGACGGCGTGACACTCGGCGGGTGGGCGGCACGGGCACGACACGGAACGCTCCACCCGGCGGAGTGGGGCGTCGGTCACCCCGCGCGGCGGAAGGACCGCCGGTGCGGCGGGCGAGCGGGGTCGCGGTGCGGGAAGCGGTAGGTCACCCACCGGGAGATGCGGCGGTGCGGTTCACATAGATTGTGGGTCGTCGGCCCGTCGGCCCGCTGGTCGGACGGCTTACCGTCGGAGGGACGCGTGGAGCAGATCGTCGGCAGGCGGAGCGAACTCGCCGTGCTGGACCGCCTTCTCGCCGACAAGCACGGCGGTCGGCGTCTGGTACTGCTCGCCGGAGGGCCGGGCAGCGGGAAGACGGTGCTGCTGGAGGCGGCCGTCGCCACGGCCGAGCGGCAGGGGCTGCGCGTGCTGCGCCTGCGCGGCAGCCAGGCCGACACCGGCCTCTCCTTCGCCGGCCTGCGCCAGCTGCTCCTGCCCCTCCTGAGCGACGCGGGTGCCGACGACGCGGGTGGCGACCCCGACGCCGGCCCCGGCACGGACGTCCCCGCCGCCACCACCGATGCCGGTTCCGCCACCGATCCGGCGGCCGCCGACTCCGGAGCCACCACCGCGACCGGCCCCACCCCCGCCGCCGGTTCCGCCGCCACCACCGGCTCCGGAGCGCCCGCCCCCGCCCTCACCGCGCACCAGAGGGCTTCGCTGCTGGGGGCCCTCGGGCTCGGTGAGGCGCCGGGGGCCGGGACACTGCCCGTGCTGGTCGGGGCGCTGTCCCTGGTGACGGGGGCCGCCGCCGAGCGGCCGGTGCTGCTCGCCGTGGACGACCTCCAGTGGCTGGACCACGAGTCGCTGAACGCGCTCGCGTTCATCCTGCGGCGCCTGGGCGACGAAGCCGTCGTCGCGGTGGCCACCGCGCGCGCCGCCGAGCTGCCCGAACAGTTCGTGCGGGACTTCCCACGGATCGACCTCGCGCCGCTGACCGAAACCGAGGCCGGGGAGCTGCTGGACCGGCAGTCGGCGGTACCGCCCACCGGGCACGCCCGGACCCAGATCCTGCGAGCCGCCGAGGGCAACCCGCTGGCCCTGGTCGAGCTGGCCCGAACCGCGGGCCGGGCGCGGACCCCGCGGTCGCACCT
>NZ_DATDBG010000110.1:0-9461 GCF_036524955.1 Streptomyces sp. | reverse complement strand
GATGGCGCCGCACTGGGCGCGGGCGGTGCGGCCGATGGTGCTGGTCTTCACCGTGGTGGCGTTCCTGGTCACCTGGATCTTCGACGCGAGCGTGGACAAGCAGGGCGGCGCGTACGCCACCGGTGTGCTCGTCCTGATGAGCTCGGCGGCCATCGCGGTGACCATAGCCGCCCGCCAGGACCGGCAACGCAACTGGACCATAGCCTTCGCCGTGATCTCGGTGGTGTTCCTCTACACGACGGTGGTGAACGTCGTGGAGCGGCCGGACGGTGTGAAGATCGGTGCCTGCTTCATCGCCGGGATCATACTCGTCTCGCTGCTCTCCCGGCTGGCCCGCGCCTTCGAACTGCGCGTCACCAGCGTGGAGCTGGACGAGCTGGCGACCCGCTTCGTACGGGACATCGCCACCCGCCGGATCCGCTTCATCGCCAACGAACCCGACCGGCGCGACCCGGCCGAGTACCGCGACAAGATCCACCAGATCCGGGCCGACAACGACATCCCGGCGGAGGAGGACTTCGTCTTCGTGGAGGTCACCGTCCGCGACGCCTCCGAATTCGAATCGGCCGTCACCGTGCGCGGCCAGGTGCTGCACGGCCGCTACCGGGTCCTCACCCTGGACGGAACGTCCGTCCCCAACGCGCTGGCCGCCCTCCTGCTGCACGTCCGCGAGCTCACGGACACCAAGCCGCACATCTACTTCGAGTGGACCGAGGGCAGTCCGTTCGCGAACTTCCTCCGCTTCCTCCTCTTCGGGCAGGGCGAGGTCGCGCCGGTCACCCGGGAAGTGCTGCGCGAGGCGGAGCCCGACCGGGACCGGCGACCGCGGGTGCACGTGGGCTGAGCGGATCCTGCTCGCACGGCTCCGCCTCCACGGGCACCCGGCCGGTCTCAGCTCCAGCCGTAGAGCTCCTTGAGACGGTTGACCACCAGGTTGAAGCGGCCGCGGTCGAGGGCGCAGGCCTCGCGGCGCATGCCCTGTTCGTGCAGGCGCAGGACACGGTCGAGGGCGACCCAGGAGTCGCGCCCGGCGCGGTCCCAGGGCCCGGTGCCGATGGCGACCCATTCGCGGTCGCCGTCGTGGCGTTTGCTGGAGAGCTGGACGGCGAGCAGGGTACCGCCGGGCTCGCGGGCGACGACGAGGACCGGGCGGTCCTTGCCGCGGCCGTCGTTCTCCTCGAACGGAACCCAGGTCCAGACGATTTCGCCGGGATCGGGGTCGCCGTCGTGGGCCGGGGCGTAGGAGGTACGGACCCGGCCCACGGCGTTCGGGTCGGCCTCGGTGGTGGCGTACGGGCCGCCGGCACCGGGGAGCTCGGCGTGGCCGCTGTCGGTGAAGGTCGTCACCCGCACGACGGTAGAGCCTGACCGCCACCGCCGCGCACCCGGGCATGGTCGGGGAGTCGTGCGACCTGGGCGCGGCCGGAAGGCCCGCCCGGCCCGCGGCCGGAGGCGTCGTACCCCAGGGCGGGGCCCGCACCCCCAGCCACCGGAGAGAGCCGTCCTCCGGGCTACCGTCGCCCGCCCGTCCGCTGCAGCTCCGGCGTCGCGGCGACCTCTCGCAGCCGCCGGTGCAGGTCGCGGTGCGGGTGCCCGGCGGCAGCCACAAGGGCGCCGGGGCGCAGCGCCCAGGCACCGGAAACCCCCACGAGGCGGCCGCGGTTCGCGCGGGGGTTCAGCCGAAGTCGCCGTGGTTGCGGGCCCACAGCAGTGCGGCGAGAGTGGCCGCAGTGAGGGCGAGGGCGGCGACCCCGTAGAGCGTACGGGCCTGGTCCTCGTCGACACGGCTCAGCTTCGCGCCCGCCCGGGCGTCCGTTTCCTGAACGGTGTCCGCGACATGTGCTCCGGTCTCCCGGACCGTCTTCCCCGTGCCCGCGGCGACGTTCTGCGCCGCGGTCGCGCCCGTCTCCGTGGAGGGCCCCGCCCTACCGCCGACGTGGAGCCGGGAGACCGGACGGGACGTGGCCGCGCGATGTGCCGTCTCCCGGACCCGGGAAGCCGCCTCCGCGGCCTTGGCCTTGGCGCGTCCGGGGACGTCCGCCTTCGCGGCCAGCTCTTCGACGGTGGCGCCCAGCCGCTCACGGGTCCGGGCGATCTGCTGTTCCATCTCCGCCAGCGCGGGGTCGGTCTTGTGGTGGTCGCCCCGGGTCATCGCCTCGCCCTTTCCTTGATCGTCTCCAGGTCGTGCCGCACGCTCTCCACCGCCTCGCCCGGTACGGGTGGCGCCGCCCGCCTCACCTCGCTCCGGCCGGCCATCGCCAGGATTCCGGCGATCAGCAGCAGCCCGCCCGCCACGATGAGCGCGGCGGACCAGACGGCCAGCGGATTGGCGATCGCCGCGATCGCGGCCGTGATCAGCGCCGCGAGGCCGAAGAAGGCCATCAGTCCGGCCGCGCCGAACAGCCCGCCACCCAGCCCGGCCCGTTTGCCCTTACGCGTCAACTCGACCTGTGCCAGCCGCAGTTCCTGCCGTATCAGCTCGGACAACTGCTCGGTGCCCTGCTTCACCAGTGTGCCCACCGACCGGCCGGACCCGTTCCCGGCGGCCTTCCCGGCGGCCCTCTCGGCCACCTTCCCGTTCCCGCTCGCCGTCCCGTGCGCCGCTGCGTTCGTGTGCGCCTCTACGTTCGCGTGCGTCACGGCTCCTCACCTCCGTCGTCTGAGTTGTCGCCGTAGTCGCTGTTGTCTCCGTCGTGGTCGTTCTGGTCGGTCGTTCTCGCCCATCGTTCTCGTCGGTCGTTCTCGTCGGTCGTCGGCGCGGCAACGCCTCTGACGGGACGGTTTCCACCCGCTCGCCTTTCCACCGCTCGCACCCGGAAACGGACCAAACGCATGTTCGACTGCGAGGCCGGTGTGTTCACGGGGGTGGCGGGAGGAGCCGCCGGGGCCGGGTACGGGGCCGCCGCGACCACGCACCGGGGGAGCGGAGACGGTTGCGGCGATCGCCGTACCGTAGGCACCCGCGCACACCCCGTACGAGATGTGCACCCCTCCAGGGCGGGCGTACCCTCGACCGAGGGAGAGCACGTATCGGTGTGAACCGGAGCGAGGTGTGCTCGATGACAGGGTTCAGGTCGCGGCACGATCAGGTACCCCCGGAGACCAGCCACCGGCGGGCCCTGGTGCTGAGCGAGGTGGCCACGGACGGCACCGCCGGGCTCTCGCGGGTACTGCGGCGGGCCGCGTCGATCGACGGTGACGCGGCGGACGTCCGGGTCTCGGCCCTGATCCGCGCTGTCCCCGGCATGGGGGTGCTGGACTCCCACGAACTCCTGATCCGCGCCCACATCCGCGAGACCGGCCTGGCGGGGGACCTCACCCCGGGCCAGCGGGTGGCCCTGGTCGAACTGGTCGACCGCACGCAGCGCCTGCGCGGCGCGATCTCGTAGCCTCTCCTACGGTTCTCACGGCCGACGCCACAGCCGCCGTGGCCGGGCCTGCCCTCCATGGCCGGATCTCACCCTCCCCCCGCATTCCTGACCGCCCCGGAGGCACGCTTCCCCGGCCCGGGCCCTTCCCGGAATCTTCGCCTGGCAGTACCCCGGCCGCGTGCCCGCCCATGCCAGTCCGTGATCCGCCAGGTGCTGGGCACCGAGGTGCCGTACCACGGCAGGACCAGGTAGCCGCCGACCGCACCTCCGCCGACGACGCCGGCCTCAAGAACCTTCCGGGAGCGGCGCGGCGAAGGCCCGCGCATGGCCCGTTGGGATGAACTCGCGTCCGTCCGGACCGGTGCGCCGAGCCGCGCTCGGCCCCTTGCCTACGGTCGGTATCCGGGGGGACGGGCAGCAGAGGGCACGGGCTCCGCGGGAGAGATGTGGACCACTGGCACGCGTACGCGTACACGGGCCCGACGAAGCCGGAGGACCGGGACGCGCGGGATCCGCTGAGCGCCACGCCGCCGCTGGTCGTACGGGAGTGGCTGCGGAAGCCGCGCGGCATGCTGGTGGGCACCTTCACCGAGCCGGAAGCCGCCCTGACCTGGCTGGCGGCCCAACTCGCGGAGTCACCGCCGCCGCCCAGTGCCGTCCCGGCGGACACCGTGATCGGCTACGCGCGCGAGCGGATCGCACGGCATCCGTACGACCAGGTGACCCGCTACTACACGGCGGGCTCCTACGTCTGCCGAGACCTCGTGCGGTGCACGGGCGCCCCGGGGGAGTGCCCGGCCCCGGCCTGAGCGCGGCCCGTCCTTCTTCGGCACATCCGCACGCGGAGCGGCCCCCCTCGACACCCCGGCTGTCGTATGCACTCGGCAGGGTCCGCCGAGCAAGCCCGTCCGTGAACGGCTCGACGGGACCGTGGCCTGCGCCCGGCGCGCGGCGCGGGAGGGCACCGTGACCGCCGTCCACTCGTCCGCGGCGCCTCAGGGAAGCGGCGCCGTTCAGGCGGGTGCGAAGCGGATCTCCAGCAGGCGGGCGGCGCCGGGCCGGTCGACCACCACCAGTGAGGAGAACCCGGGTGGCGGGGAACCGGTCGCGGCCAGGCGGCGGCCGAGAGCGCGCGCCGCCCGCACGTGGCGGGCCAGGGCGTACCGCGTCACCTGGCGGCCGCGGGCCGCCTGCCCCGCGAGGGCTTCGTCCTCGTCGACGGCGAGCACGAGGAGGTGAACGGGCCGGGCCTGCCGGAGACAGGTACGGGCCAGCCATGCACGCACCCACCGCTGGGCGCCGCTGTCGTGGATCACCAGGGGGCCGCCGCCGCGCAGGGCCCGGTGCAGCTGCCAGTAGTGCTCGACCCGTACCAGTGGCCGGTAGAGCGGGTAGCCGATCCACCCGGGCAGGCGGGCGGCCCAGCGGTCGCGCACCATCTGGGAGTCGGCCAGCGGCGCCCGCGCGCAGCGCTCCATCAGCGTGCTCTTCCCCGCGCCCGGCAGCCCCGTCAGCACCAGGATCGCGTCTGGGCCGTATTCCAGCTCCTGTACGCCGGGTTGCTCCCGCACATCCACCATCCCGACCGGCCGCAGCACCCGTACCGTCCCGGAGGCGGCGGGTGTGGTCTCGGGCGGGCGGGGGTCGGTGGTCGGCGTGGGGATGGTCACCATGGTGCCTCGGTGCGGTCGCGGTGGACGGCGGGTTCGATCTGGATCGCTGTGTGCTGGACGACGGGTACCCCTGCGGACCGTTGCGGCGGCGGGGCGGCGGCCCCCGCGCGGGCACGGCTGTGACCGGTCACCTCCCGGACCTCCCATTCCCCCGTGGTTCGGACACCGGCGTGGTCCCGCCCGGTGCCGACGGCCGGTGGGCCTGCCTGCCCCCGTCGCCCAGGCCGGCCTCGGACTGCTCGGAGCCGGTGTGGGCGCTGTGGGCGAGCCCCTGCTCCACGAGCATCCGCACATGCGCGTCGTCCAGCAAGTACCAGCGGTGCCGGCCGTCGCGCCGCGCGGACACCACCCGCCGCGCCCTCAGCAGCCGCAGCGCGTGCGACGCCGCCGACTGACTCAGCCCCGCCTCGGCTGCCAGGTCGTGCACGCACCGTTCCCCGCCGAGCAGCCCGGTCAGCAGCCGCAGCCGGCTTGCCGACCCCAGGAGCCCGAACACCTCTGCCGCATCCGCGACCACCCGGCCGGTCAGCGCTTCGGCGCCCCCGGCGCCGCAGAGACCACTCACCGACGTGTTCCGATCATATGAGACGCTGCTCGTATACCGTGTGTAACTCTCCTGGGTGTCTATGTCAAAGGCGCCGGACCGGCACCCCAGCCCCTGCGGCAGGCCGGGGAGCTGTGGCAGGACGGTCGGGGCCCGGTCTTCACGACGACGTACGGCACCCGATGAGCCGGGCACCATGACCCGCGTGCTCGCCGGCCGGGCTCGTCTGCGACAGCTCTCGGAAGCGACGGGCCGGAGCTGATCCAGGCGGTTGCTGTACTCCACTGCTGTACGGCACGAAACGCCGCTGCTGTACGGCACGAAAGAGCCCCCTCCGGGATGATCCGGAGGGGGCTCTGACCTGTTGTGCACTCGGCAGGATTCGAACCTGCAACCTTCTGATCCGTAGTCAGATGCTCTATCCGTTGAGCTACGAGTGCGAAGCCGCTTCGCGGCGTTTTGGGCCGGTCGGCGTTGCGTGGACAACATTACATGAGGGGGCGCGGGAGGTGAAATCGATTGGGGGGAGGCCGGATGACCTGGGAAAACGAGGGAGCCCCGCCGAGTGAGGGACGGGGCTCCGGAGAGAGTGGCGGAGGCGGAGGGATTTGAACCCTCGATGGACGGTAAAGCCCAAACCGCATTAGCAGTGCGGCGCCATAGACCGGACTAGGCGACGCCTCCTGGGTACGTGCCCGGGTGAGCGGGCGCGTGTGCAGATGATGACACAGCCGGGAGGGCTGGGACCAATCGCAGACTACGGTACAAGGCCCCCCCTGGGCAGGGCAAAGGGGTTGGCCGAAGCCGGCGGGACGGGTCACCCCGGAAACGCGGGGCGCCACGCCCACGTACGGGTGATTCACCACATATGCGGCCATTCCTGACATAAGGAGTGCCCATGACGCACACACGCAGTCCCTTCCCCCCGGAGCCCCGCCCCGGCACGGCCACCAGGATCTCCGGCACGCCGGCCGGACCCAGCGGCCCGGCTTCCCGCCCCCGCGTGGCCACCCTCGCCCCCACCCTCCTCCTCGCCGCCGCCGCACTCCTCGCCGCCGGCCCGCCCACCGCCGCCATGGGCGTCCCCGTCAGCCGGATGGGCCTCCTCACCGTGGCGTACGACGACGGCGCCGGGAACTCCCGGACGTACGCCCTGACCTGCGGACATGAGGAGGACGGCGACGACCACGACGGCGACGCGTGCGCCCACCTCGCCGGGATCGGCGGCCCGCTGCCCGCCGTCCCCGCGGATCAGGCGTGCTCGATGATCTACGGCGGGCCGCAGACGGCGAAGGTGACCGGGATGTGGCACGGCCGCCGTGTCACCGAGGAGTACCGCCGTACCAACGGCTGCGAGGTCGCCCGCTGGTCCCGGATGGTTCCCGCCCTCCCTGCCCCGGACAACGGCACCGCGCAGGAAAGCATCGCCACCCCGGAAAGCATCGCCACCCCGGAAAACGGCAACGCCCCAGAAAACGGGACCCCTGCCACGGAGGACCTGCGGAGTTGACCCCGCCGCCGAAGCCCGGCACCGCGTGAAAACCGGAACCCTCCGAACCCCCCGACCCCCGACCCGTACACTCGGTCCAGTGACATGCCCCGGGGGTGGCGGCACGACGTGCCGCCCGTGACAACAGCCGGCCACGCCTCGCGAAAGAGACGTGCCTCGTGAAGAGGCACGCCTCCTTGAACGAGAGCCGCACCCGACCACCCGGCGCATGTACACGGACGGAGAACGGACGAACACGCGCATACGCACGTAGTACAGCAGCACGCGGTACATGCGGTAACAGAGAGGACGCGTCTCGTGAGCAGCCGGCCATCCAGAGGCGCTGCTCGCCTCGCCTCGATACTCGACGCCCTTCCGGACGCGCTGCTGCTGGTCGATGTCAACGGCACCGTGGTGAACGCGAACGCGATAGCGCTGGAGACGTTCGAGTCGCCCGGCACGGCGCTGGTGGGCCGCGGCCTGCTGGATCTGCTGCCGGCGTTCGACTCCAAGCGCATTCCGGGGTCGATGCGCAGCCCGCGCGAGGCCGCGGCGGACACCCGGACCAAGCCGACCCGGATGGTCGCGCGGCGCACCGACGGCAGTGAGCTGCCCGTCGAGGTGACCAGCGCCAACCTGGAGGGCGGCCGGACACCGTACGCCGAGTACGGCGACGGGATGCCCCACTACACGGGCGACGAACTGCTGATGCTGGTGGTGCGGGACCTGTCGGGCACGGTGGACACCGAGGCCGAACTCGCCCGCCAGCAGCGGCAGACCGAGATGATCCTGCGCGCCGCGGCCGAGGGCGTGGTGGGCGTGGACACGGCCGGGAAGGTCGTGCTGGTCAACCCGTCGGCCGCGCAGATCCTCGGCCACCGGGCCACCGACCTCGGTGGCAAGGAACTGCACCCGCTGGTGCACCACTCGCGCCCGGACGGCACGCCGCTCGCGTACGAGGAGACGCCGCTCGCCGACACGCTGCGCAGCGGCCGTAAGCACCGGGTGCGCGGCCAGGTGCTGTGGCGCAAGGACGGCCGGGCGGTGCCGGTCGATCTGACGACGGCGCCGGTACGGGACGGGGAGCAGTTGGTCGGGGCGGTGATGACGTTCACCGACCGCAGCTCGTACGACGCGCTCGCCGGCCGTCACCGGCAGCTCAGCGCGCTGCTGGACACCTCGTTGCGCGGGCCGCTGGCCGAACTGCGCGGGGAGCTGACCGGTCTGGCCGCCGACCCGGCCGGACACCTGTGGCCCGAGGCCAACCAGATCCTGCACCACCTCGCCGCCGGGTACGCCCGGATCACCACCCTCATCGACAACGTGCTGGCCTTCCAGCGGCTCGACCGCGGCGAGGAGAAGCTGCGTCGCGAGGAGGTGGGCCTGGACGACGTCGTCGCGGCGGCCGTCGAGGGCGCGATCGAGCTGATCGGTCCCGGGCGCGCGCAGTACGCCGTGCACGCCCCGCCCATCGCCGCCTCGGTGGACCCGGACCGGATGGCCCAGGCCCTCGCCCACCTCATCGCCGACGTGGCGGGCGTGGACTCCGCGGGCAACGCCATCGCGTTCAGCGGCGACTCCACGATCGTGGTCGCGGCGGCGCAGCGTGGCGACGTGGTACGGATCGATGTCCGCGGCCCGCACGCCGGCGGCGACCCGGTCCACCTCCCGCTCGCCCGCGGCATCGTCGAACGGCACGGCGGTGTCCTCCAGACCCACGAGGTACCGGGCCAGGGCAGCGCCTACGTCCTGGAGGTCCCGCGCGGCACCGTCACCGGCCCGTCCGGCAAGAAGCCGGGCACGGCGAAGAAGCCGCAGGCCGCGGCCGCTTCGGGTGAGCAGGGCGCCGCGGCGGCCACAGAGAGCCCGCGGGAACGGTCCCCTGAGTCCGCCGGTGCGGCCGGATCCGCCCGGCCCGCTGCCGCGCCGGCGTCCGAGCCAGAGGTCGAGGTCGAGCCCGAGACAGCGTCCTTCGGTACGCGTACGGGTGATACGGGTACGGGGCCGCGTACCGCCCCGGCCGAGGGGCCGCGTACCCCGCGGCCCCACCAGACCGCCGAGGCCGCCGAGGACGGCGCGGCCGCCGTCGGCCCCCCGTGGGCGATCCCGGCCGCCGCCGACCAGAGCGAGGCCCCGACCGGGCGGCGCCGCGCGCTGCGGCGCCCCGACGAGGAGGGCGATCCGGCGAGCGGCACTCCCGTGCCCGCGGAGGGCGTACGGCCGAGCGGGCGGCGGGCCCGCCGGGTACGGCCCGAGGAGGAGCAGGACGGGCGTCCCGAACTGCCCGCACCACCGATCCCGAACGCCCTTCCGGCAGTGGAGAGCGGCGCCGGGAACGGGCCGGACGGCACCGCGGCCGCGCCCGGCTCGGGCCGCAGGGCCCG
>NZ_DATDBG010000109.1:0-15848 GCF_036524955.1 Streptomyces sp. | reverse complement strand
GGCCGGACCACGGCCCCGGCTGGCCGGGCTGGCCCGCGCCGTCCTGGCCCAGCTCTGCGCGCTGCACTCCCCCGCCGCGCTGGAGGTCGTGCTGCTCGGCGCGGACCGGGCGCGGGGCGCCGACCAGCGCGCCGAGGAGTGGTCGTGGCTGAACTGGTTGCCGCATGTGCGCCCGGCACATGGGCAGGACTGCCGGTTGCTGCTGGCGTTCGACCGGGACCAGGCCGAGGCGCGGACGGCCGAACTGGTGCGGCGGCTGGAGGCGGGCCCGCTCGGCGCGGGGTGGGCGACCGCGCCGCATGACGCGGTGGACGCGGCAGCGGGGGCGTACGAGGGGCCGTTCGCGCTGGTGGTGGTGGACGGCGACCCGGGCTCGGTCGCGCTGCGGGATGCGGTGGCCAGGATCGCGGTGGCCGGGCCCTCTGCCGGTGTGCACGTGCTGAGCCTGGCCGAGACGGGGGAACGCCCGGTGATCGGCAGCGGCGTGGTGGCACGGCTGTCCGGCGACGTGGCAACGACGCTGCGGATCGAACCGGCGGGCGCGGAGCCGGGGACGGCGTCCGCTGCCGGTTCCGGGGACGGGTACGGCCCGGACGAGATCGTGCTGGACGCCGTGTCCGCGGCGTGGGCGGAGCACTTCGCGCGGGCGCTGGCGCCATTGAGGGAGGCGGACGCGCAGGCGCCGGGCGACCGGTCCCGGCACACCCTGCCGGCCAAGGTCCGGCTGCTGGACGAGCTGGATCTCGCGCTCGCCACGCCCGCGAAGATCGCGGCGCGGTGGGTGGCGGCGCCGTCCGCCGCCCCGGGGGCCGGCGCAGTGCTCGGGGTCGGCGGGACCGGACGGGTGGCCGTCGATCTGGTGGCGGAGGGGCCGCACGCGCTGGTCGGCGGGGCGGCGGGCGCGGGAAAGACCGAACTGCTGCGGTCGGTGGCGGCGGCGCTGGCGGCGGGCGAACGGCCGGACCGGCTCGCGCTGGTCCTGGTGGACGGGGCCGGGCAGGAGCGCGGCGAGGGGCTGCGGGCCTGCGCCGACCTGCCGCACGTCTCGACCCACCTGGTGGCGTCGGACCCGGTGCGGATGCGGGAGTTCGCGCAGTCGCTGAGCGCCGAGCTGAAGCGGCGGGCGGAGGTGCTGGGCGGGCAGACGTTCGGGGCGTGGCACGCGGACCGGCTGGTCGCGGCGGCCGTGCCGCACCAGGGCGGGCCGGGGCAGCGGGAGCCGGCTCCGGCGGAGGCGGGTCCGCCGCCCGCGCTGCCGCGGCTGGTCGTGGTGGTCGACGACCTGGACGCGCTGGTCGCACCGGGCCTGGGCAGTTCCGGGCGGCCCGCGGCCGGGAGCGTCGTACGGGCGCTGGAGGCGGTGGCCAGAGAAGGCGAGCGGCTCGGGGTGCACCTGGTGGCCGCCACCGGGCGGCCGGAACGGACGGCGGGGACCGAGGCGGCCGAACGCGCCCGGCTCCGGGTGGCGCTGCGGATGCCGGACCCGGAGTCGGCGGCGCTGGTCGTTCACGTCGAGGACCCGGCGGGGCTGGACGAGACGGTGCCGGGACGGGGGTACCTGCGGCGCCCCGGGGGCGCGGTCACCCTGTTCCAGGCCGCGCGGGTCAGCGGGCGCATCCCGCGGACGGCGACGCTGCGGCCCACGGTGGTACCGCTGGAGTGGGAGCGGATGGGCGATCCGCCGACCCGTCGCCAGGTCCGGGAGCTCGGCAACGGCCCGACCGATCTCGCGCTGCTGGCCAGCGCGCTCCAGCGGGCCGCGGAGGCTCCCCCCGACGACCCGCCCGCCCCCGCACCGGAAGGCGCCTCCACGACTCCGGCGAGTCCCCTCATCTGACCCGGCCGGTCGCCGCGGGCTCCCCGACCTGCGCCTCGCCTGCCCGGGGCAAGGTGCATGGTCCAAGATCACGGCATGGCCACGATCACCGGCAGCTCAGTGCCGGCGCCCTTGCGGGGGCTGTTGGCGCGGGCGTAGGAACCGACGCCACGGGACTGAGGAGATGGCCGGATGGGTCACGCGCACACGTACCAGCCGCACGAGTCGCACGACGCGCTTGGCGGGCGCCACTCCGGCGGGGTCCGCGCTCGCGCTGGGAGCCGCGGCGTGCGGAAGTGACAGCGAGAAGGACGAGGCCGCGAAGCAGACCGCGTCGCCGTCGTCCGCGGCCGACGGGGGCCTCCGACTGCCCGACCTGCACGGCGAGAAGCTGGAAGTGGCCGCCGTGGACGGGGCCGGAGCAGCAGAACTTCCAGCGGGTGCTGGACGAGTTCGGCAGGCGCATCGGTGCGAGCACGACGTTCGTGCCCACCGGCGACAGCCAGTCGGCCTTCCTCGGCAGCTCACCTCGCCGTCCCGGCTCACCGTGACCAACTACCGTCACCTGCTGGACAACAACGCCATCACGGATTCGCTGTGGAACACGGCGGACGCGGGCCTGCGGGGGACACCGGGCGGCACGACGGGCGTCCCCCGTACGGCGGCGCGACGCGCGGCGGGATCAGGCGTAACCGACAGCCGGACGGTGCGTTCCTATATACGGGTAGATACCACAATTGCCCGACTCCTCCGTCTCCGCTTCCGTCATCCGTGTCCCCCCGCTCGAACCCTGGATGTGCCGTGCCGCGCTTCAGCGTGATCGTCCCCGTGTACAAGGTGCAGGCCTATCTGCACGCCTGCCTGGAATCCGTGCTGGAGCAGTCGTTCCCCGACTTCGAACTGATCGTGGTGGACGACTGCTCGCCGGACGGCAGCGGCGAGATCGCCGACGCCGCCGCGGCCCGCGACGCGCGGGTCACCGTTCTCCACCTGGCGGAGAACGCGGGCCTGGGCCGGGCCCGCAACGCGGGAATGGCCCGGGCCACCGGCGACTACCTGGTCTTCCTCGACAGCGACGACCGCCTCGCGGCGGGCGCCCTCCAGGCGATCGCGGACCGCCTCACGCTCGGCCGCGACCCCGACGTGCTGGTCTACGACTACGACCGCGTGTACTGGGACGGCCGCGCCGAACGCAACCGGTTGGCGGCGCTGCTGGACGAGACCGGCCCCGAGGTGTTCACCCTCGACGAGCGGCCCGACCTGCTCCGGCTGATCATGGTGGCCTGGAACAAGGCGTACCGCAGGCAGTACGTGGAGCAACTGGCGCTCACCTTCCCGGCCGGCTACTACGAGGACACGCCCTGGACGTATCCCGCGCTGCTCGCGGCGGGTTCGCTCGCAGTCCTGGACCGGGTGTGCGTGCACTACCGGCAGCGCCGGGCCGGCAGTATCCTGCGCACCACCAGCCGCCGCCACTTCGACATCTTCCGGCAGTACGACCTGCTGTTCGCGTTCCTCGACAGCCATCCGGAGCTGGATCGCTGGCGTCCGGTGCTGTTCCGACGGATGGTCGACCACCTCACCACCGTGTTCAACCTCCCCGACCGGCTGCCGCGCCGCTCGCGCCCCGACTACTTCCGCCGCTGCCGCGCGCAGTACCGCAGGCTGCGCCCGGCGGGCCTGCGAGCCGTCCCGGCGGGCCGCGACGCGGTGCGGCACCTGCTGGTCCGGCTCGGCGCCCGGCGCACCTTCCAGGCCCTCGGCGGCCTGCACCGGCTGCGGCTGCGTACCACCGCGCGCGCCCGCGCCGTGTACGGACACCTGCGCGCCGGCGCGCTGCACGCGCACTACCTGCTCCAGCGCCGCCGTGCCCTCGACCCGGACCTGGCGGTCTTCGCCGCCTACCGGGACCGCGGGTACCAGTGCAATCCGGCCGCGATCGAGGGCGCCGTGCGCGATCTGGCGCCGCACATCCGCACCGCGTGGGTGACCACCGCCGAGTACGCGGACACCGTGCCGCCCGGGGTACGCCGCGTGGAGCCGGGCTCGGCCGCGTACTGGACGGCGCTGGCCCGGGCCACGTACCTGGTCAGCAACGTCAACCTGCACCGCCGCTACGCCAAGCGGCCCGGGCAGATCCATGTGCAGACCCACCACGGCACCCCGCTCAAGCACATGGGCATCGACCTCCAGCACCACCCGGCCGCCGCCCGCGGCACCGACTTCTCCCGGCTGCTGACCCACGTCGACCGCTGGGACTACAGCCTGTCCGCCAACCGCCACTCCACCCTGGTGTGGGAGCAGGCCTACCCGTCGTCGTACACCACGCTCGAATACGGGCAGCCGCGCACCGACCTCTTCCACCGGGCGGGCGCGGACGACGTCCTGTCGATCCGCGGCCGGCTCGGCATCCCGCGCGAGAGCACCGCGCTGCTGTACGCGCCCACCCACCGCGACTACCAGCGGGGATACGTGCCCGCGCTCGACCTGGCGGCGCTGGCCGACGAACTCGGACCCGGCGTCGTGCTGTTGCTGCGCACCCACCACCGGTACGCGCCCCGTCGGGCCGCGGCAGGCACCGTGCCCACGGCGGGGCATCCGCGGGTGCTGGACGTGTCGGCACACCCGTCGGCGGAGGAGCTGTGCCTCGCCTCGGACGGGCTGATCACGGACTACTCGTCACTGATGTTCGACTACGCGGGCCTGGACCGGCCGATCGTGGTCCACGCACCGGACTGGGACACCTACCGAGCCACCCGCGGGGCCTACTTCGACGTCACCGCCCACTCGCCGGGCCTGATCGCCCGCGACCAGGACGACCTCACCGGCATCCTCTCCACCGGCGCCTGGCGCGGCCCCCGCTCGGCCGAACTCCGCGCCGCCTTCCGCACCCGCTTCTGCCCCTACGACGACGGGCACGCGGCCGAACGCGTCGTCCGCCGGGTCTTCCTCCGCGAGGACGGCGGGCTCCCCGCGGTGGTCCCCCTCCACCTGCGACGCCCCGCCCCGGCCGCCCCGCGCGTGGCGGCCGGCCTGTATCCGTACGGGTCGGGCGTGGTCCCGGGCGCGTCCCGGGAGCAGGGTGCGGCGCCCCCAGTCACCTCCTAGCGCCGCGCCGGCCGGGGTTCGCCCGTCAGGGAGCGGCCTGCGGTGCGGTGCGGTGCGTCGCAAGGCGCCGACGCGGCACCAGGACCTGACACCTGGCGCCGTCCGCCCGCAGGGCGGGGCTCGCGGTGTCCGGTACGTCCGATCGCAAGGCGCCGGACCGGCCTCATCGTGGGCGTAGCGGGCCTGCCCGGACGATCCCGACAACGCAGCCGGCGTGCGTGCCGGGCACCGCGGGGCAGTCGGGATGTGTCAGCCAGGCCCTTGCGGGCCTACTCGGTCGATGCGGCCACACCGCGAGATGCCGCGCCGCCGGGCGTCACGACGGGGCGAACTCCGGCCGGCGCGGCGCTGGTCAGGCCCGCGGGCGCGGGGACCCGGACGGCCGCCGCGGTCGGTGCCGGCGCGGGCCTGCGGTCCTCCAGGGGGCGGTGCGGGAGCAGCGAGGGTTCGCCGAGGAGGACGCGGCGGACCACGCGCTCGGCGGCGAGCCCGTCGTCGTACGCGCAGAACCGCGCACGGAAGGCGGCGCGCAGTTCGGCGGCTTCCGCGCCGCGCCACTCGCCGCTGCGGAACGCCTCGGCCAGGCCCGTCTCGTCGCGGGCGAACACGCCCGGGGTTTCGCCGGGCCGGCCGGAGAGGAGGTCGAAGTAGACGCCGCGGGCCGCCCGGTACGCCTCCCAGTCCCCCGAGTGGACCACGATCGGCCGGTCGAGGTTGGCGTAGTCGAACATCAGCGAGGAGAAGTCGCACAGCAGTGCGTCGGAGGCCAGGCACAGCTCCTCGACGGACGGGTGCCTGGAGACGTCCAGGACCGTGCCGGCGTCGTGCAGGGCCGTCAGCTCCGGCGTGGAACGGTGGAAGTAGTGGGCGCGGACCAGCACGGTGTGGCCGGGGCCGAGTTCGCGGCACAGGCGTTCCAGGTCGAGCGGGAGCACGAAGGAGCGCCGGTAGTCGCGGTGGGTGGGCGCATAGAGGATCGCGACGGTGCCGGGTGCCAGGCCCAGGCTCTCGCGGGCGCGGCGGACGTCGGCGGCGGTGGCGGCGTAGAAGACGTCGTTGCGCGGGTAGCCCGTGAGCAGCGTCTGGTAGCCGCTGGGGTAGACGCGCTCCCAGACCTCGGCGGAGTGCTGGTTGGCGGCGAGCGAGAAGTCCCACTGGTCGGCGTGGTCGAGCAGCCGGGTGAAGTTCGTGCGGGTGCCGACGGCGGGCCGGGCGAGCAGGTCCATGCCCATGTGCTTGAGCGGGGTGCCGTGGTGGGTCTGGAGGTAGACCTGGCCGGGGCGCTTGACGACGTCGCCGGTGAAGGCGGCGTTGTTCACCAGGTACGTGGCGCGGGCCAGCACGTCCCAGTACCGGCGTGAGCCCGCCAGGACGTGGTCGGTGCCGGGCGGCAGGCTCGCCCGGTCGCGCCGGCTCACCACCCACACCGCCCGCAGGTGCGGGGCGAGCTGGCGGGCCTTGCGCTCGACGGCGGCCGGGTTGCAGGCGACGCCCCGGTTCCAGTAGGCGGCGTAGACCACCAGGCCGGGGTCGAGCGGGCGGCGCAGCCGCAGCCGGTAGTAACGGGCGAAGGCGGCGCGGGCCAGGGCGTGCCTGCCGGACCGCAGCCGCTCGGTGAGGCCCTTCGCCCAGGCCAGGCCGGTGGTCCTGGCCCGGTAGCGCCGGTACGAGCCGGTGCCGGCCGCACGCACCCAGCGGCCCTCGGGACCGGCGGGTTCGGTCCAGTCGGCCGGCCGGTAGGCGGTCAGCAGGCGGCCGGCGCGGCGTACGAACTCCGGCCGCGCGTCGGGTGTCAGGCGGGCGGGCGCGGCGCCGACCTCGGCCAGCACGGAGGCCATCTGCCCGTACAGCGCGGCCCGCGCGCGGTCGCCGGGGACGGCCGTGAAGAGCAGCTCGTACCGGTCGAGTACGGCCAGGTGGTGGCGGCCGGGCGTGGTGGAGACGCTGCCGGCCCGGCGTTCGCGCCAGCGCGCGCACACCCGGTCGAGGCAGGCGACGCGCTCGGCGGCCAGCAGGGTGCGGTTGGCGACGGCCAGGTCCTCGTAGGCGCCGTCGCCGAAGCGGAAGGCGTGCGCGGTCCAGAAGGCGCGGCGGATCAACCGGTTGCCGACCGCGGGGTGGGCTGCGAGGAGGTCGGGGCGGTCGGCGGGGCGCAGCACTTGCGGGGCGGAGCCGGCTTCGGCGAGCAGGCCGGTGACGCCGCTCGGCCGGACCTCGTCCCGGACGGAGAAGCGTTCGTGGTCGAAGAGCAGGACGTCGGGGTCACGGGTCAGGGCGAGGCGGGCGTCGGCGGCGGCCAGCGCGCCCGGGGTGAGCAGGTCGTCGGCATCGAGGAAGAGCAGGTACTGGCCGACCGCGCGGGCGGCTCCGACGTCGCGGGCCGGGCCGGTACCGCAGGTGCGGTCGAGGCGGAGCGGCAGCACACGGGCGTCGGCGGCGGCGAATTCGGCGATGATCGCGCCGCACGCGTCGGGTGAGGCGTCGTCCACCGCGATCACTTCGAAGTCGCCGAAGGACTGGGCGAGGACGGAGTCCAGGCAGGCACGCAGGAACCCCTGCGCGCGGTGGACGGGGACGACGACGCTGAATCGGGGCATGACCATCCTGGTGGGGGGTGGGGGGCTGGTCGGGTGGGGGCCGGTCGGGTCGGTCGGGTGGGGCTGATCGAACAATGCCAGAGAGTAATCATCCGGACACGCTCTGTCGATCCGCCCTGTGGCGTCGCCCGTTCGGCTCACGCGCGGTGACCTGAGCGGGGGACGGCGGGTTGAGCACACGGCACACCCTGACCGCCGCTCGCCCGACCCGTCGCGGCTCGCCTCGTCGCGCGTGACGCCGCCTGCCCGCGGCGCCCGTCCCCGGAAGGACCACTGCCCGCCCATGACTCCCCGTCTGACCGTCGTCGTGCCCGTCCACAACGTCGAGCGGTACCTGGACGCGTGCCTGGCGTCCATCGCCGCTCAGACGCTGCCGGACCTCGACGTGGTGGTGGTGGACGACGGCTCGACGGACTCCGGGCCGCGGATCGCCGCCGCGTGGGCCGCGCGCGACCCGCGGTTCCGGCTGGTCTGCCAGGACAACGGCGGTCTCGGCCGGGCCCGCAACACCGGGACCGGACACGCCGACCCGCGCACCTCCTACCTCGCCTTCGTGGACAGCGACGACGTGCTGCCGCCCCGGGCGTACGAGAAGCTGGTCGGCCTGCTGGAGGGGACCGGCTCCGACTTCGCCACCGGCAACGTCTACCGGCTCACCCCGGACGGCCGCGCGCAGGCGTGGCAGCAGCGCGGTATGAGCCGCACCGTCCGGCGCACCCACGTCACCCGCGACCTGAGCCTGCTGTCCGACCGGGTCGCCTGGAACAAGGTCTTCCGCCGCGCCTTCTGGGACAAGCACGCACTCGCCTTCCCCGAGGGCGTGCTGTACGAGGACACGCCGGTGACGATGCGGGCGCACTTCCTCGCCGACGCGGTGGACGTGCTGCACGACCACGTCTACTACTGGCGGCTCCGCGAGGGCTCCATCACCCGCCGCCGCACGGACGTCAAGGGCGTACGCGACCGGATCGCCGGCGTGGACGGCGTCTCCCGCTTCCTCGCCGACCCCGCCCACTCCCACCTGAGCGCGTACAAAAGGGCGTACGACCGCTCGGTCCTCACCGACGACCTGCCGTACTTCGTCGAGGCGCTGCCGATGGCGGGCCCCGAATACCAGCGGGTCTTCATGGACCGGGCCCGCGACTACCTCACCCGGGTGGACCCCGCGCTCCACGCCGAACTGCCGGTGGAGCTGCGGATGCGCTGGCACCTGATCGGGGAGGGACGGCTCGCCGACCTGCTGACCGTCCTGGAACACGGGCGGACCGGCGGCCGGACCGTGTTCGACCTCGCTGGCCCGCCGCTGCGCAAACACGCGGTGCTGCGGCGCCCGGACGGCTCCCCCGTACCGCTGCCGCGCGCCGCGACCGCGCTCGGCACCAGGGACCTCCCGGTCACCGCCCGGGTGCGCGAGACGGCGTGGCGGGACGGAAGGCTGGTCCTCAAGGGCTACGCGTACATCCGCAACGTCGACGCCCGCTCCCGGCGTTCCTCGCTCAAGACGGCGGTCGCGATGTCGGGTCGCCGCACCCTGCTCCTGCCGGTACGGACGGTGGCGGCGCCCGAGGTGACGGCCGCGTCGGGGCAGGAACGCCACTGCTACGACTGGTCCGGCTTCGAGATCACCGTCGATCCGCGGCGGCTGCGGCGCGGCGGCCGGTGGCAGCCGGGCCGGTGGCGGATCGGCATCGTGGTGGCCGCGGGTTCGCTGATCCGCCCGGCCGCACTCCGCCCCGACGACGGGGGCCCGTCCCCGTCCCCGTACCCGCTGGACGCCGACACCCGGCTCGTGCCCCGCTACGACGACGGACGGCTGCACCTGTCGGTCGAGCGGGTCGGCCGGCGGCTCACCGGGCACCGCCCGGCGGACGACGGCAGCGCCGTGCTGCTGGAGCTGGCGGTACCGGACGGGGAGCGGCCGGTGGCTCTTCGCCTGCGGCGGGAGGGCACGGACGGGGCCCCGGAGGGGGCGTTCGAGTATCCGGTGCGGGCGGGGGCGGCGGGGGGCGCGACGACGGCAGGAGGCGCAGCAGCGGTCGGGGATGGCGCGGAAGCGGTCGGGGCTGCGGAAGCGGTCAGGAGCGCGGGGGCGGCGGAAGCGGTCGGGGCTGCGGAAGCGGCCGAGGCCGTGGAAGGGGGAGCCGTGGAAGCGGCCGAGGCCGTGGAAGGGGAAGTTGCGGCGGCTGCGGCGGCTGCGGAAGCAGTCGATGCCGCCGAGACCGCGGAGCCGGGGCCGTCTGCCGGGGACGGCTGGACGCGGGTCACAGCCGCCGTGCGCCTCGCCGATCCGGTGGCCGCCCGCCCGGCGGCGGGCGGCCTTCCTGAGGAGGTCGCCCCGGAGACGACGGCCGCCTGGTCGGCCGAGCTCGTCCTCCCGGACGGCGCATCGGCCGCCATCGCGGTGGACGGCCCGCTGCCCTCCGGCGGTTACCCCCTCGGCCCGGACCCCCGTCTCGGCGGCGCCCTCCGCGAGCTGGCGCTGGGTGCCTCGGCGGCGGGCCATCTCGTCCTGCTCGACCGTACGGCGGAGCCGGTGGCCGACGCGGTGAGCCGCACCGGGCCGGGCCGGCTGCGGATCGACGGCGCGCTCCCGTCAGGAGTCGAAGGGGCCGAGGGGCTGCCCCGCCTCGTGCTGCGGCACGGCACGTTCGCCGCGGAGACCAGTACCGCCGTCGCCACCGAAGGCCCCCGTTTCTGCGCCGAAGTGGATGTCTCCGCGCTGCCGCACCCCGGCCCCTGGCACCTGCGCCTGCGGACGGCGGCCGGACCGGACGCTCCCGTCCGTATCGCGCGCTCCGCCGTGTCGTCGCTCCCCCTCGACCTGTCCGCGGACCACCGTTCCCTCCGCCTGGACCGGCGGTCCCACGACCATCTGTCCGTCAGCGCGAGCGACTTCGTACCGGCGGCGGACCGGGGCGCGTACCGCCAGCGGCTCCTGCGCGAACGCCGCTACCCGGAGCTGTCGCGCCGGCCGCTGCTGACCGCCGTCCTCTACAGCAGTTTCGACGGGCGCGGCTGCGACGACTCGCCGCGGGCGGTCCATGACGAACTGGTCCGGCGCGGCGCCGCGCTCGACCACGTGTGGGTGGTGCGCGACCGCACCGCGAGAGTGCCGGTGAGTGCGCGGAGCGTGGTGTACGGCAGCCACGACTGGTACGAGGCGCTGGCGCGTAGCCGGTACGTGATCACCAACACCCATCTGCCCGCCTGGTTCCGGCGGCGCGACGGCCAGCGGGTCGTCCAGACCTGGCACGGCACGCCCGTCAAACGGTTCGGCCTCGACCTCGAAGGCACCCCGTGCGCCGATCTCGCGCACCTGTGGCCGCAGCCGCGCCGCGGCGGGCAGTGGAGCGCGCTGGTCTCCCCGAACGCGCCCTCCACCGCCGTCCTGCGCCGCGCCCTGCACGTCCACGGCGAGATCGCCGAGACCGGGCTGCCGCGCACCGACCCGCTCTGCGCCGAGGACCGCGAGAAGGTCGCCGAGGATGTCCGCGCCCGCCTCGGCCTCCCCCCGGACCGCACCGTCGTCCTCTACGCCCCCACCGTCCGCGACGACGAGTCGTACGACGCGGACCACCACCGCCTCCACCTCCCCCTGGACCTGGCGGCGCTGGCGGACGCGCTCTCCGACAGCCATGTACTGCTGATCCGCGCCCACCCGCTGGTGGCCGACACGGTGCCGACGGAGGCGGGCGGCGGGCCCGCGCTCGCCGACGGCTTCGTCCGGGATGTGACCCCCCGCCCGGGTGCCGCCCCCGCGCGTCCGGGTGCGGGGGCGGACGCGCGCCCGGACCTGGCCGAGCTGCTGCTCGCGACCGACGTGCTGGTCACGGACTACTCCGCGGTCCTCGCCGACTTCGCGGTCACCGGTCGACCGATCCTGCTGTACACCCCGGATCTGGCCCACTACCGCGACCGCCTGCGTGGTTTCGCCTTCGACTACGAGCGCGCGGCGCCGGGCCCGCTGCTGGCGTCCACGGGCGAGCTGATCGAGGCGCTGCGCGACCCGCAGACCGCCTGCCTGCCGTACGAGCAGGCGTACGCCGCCTTCCGCGCCGCCTTCTGCCACCTGGACGACGGCGGCGCCGCCGCCCGCGTGGCGGACCTGCTGCTGGGCTGACCCTTGCGACGCTGACGACTCCGACGGCCCCCGACCCGACGACCCGCCACCACCGACGACCCGCCACCACCGACGACCGACGACCGATGACCCGACGATGGAGCTGCCGTGAGAGCGCGTGAACCGGTCCCCGAGTCGCGGCGTCCCCGGCCACGCGGCCGGGCCGGCCGCGTCGGGTTCGTGCGGTGGCTGTCCGAGGCGGCGATCGCAGCGGAGCCGGTGCCGTGCCGCAACTGACCACCGGGCCGCGGCGGGCCGACGACGAGGGGCCGGGCGCGGGGGGTGCCGCGGGCGCCTCGGCAGTCCGGGCGGCCCGCCGGAGGCCCACCCGGTACCTGCTGTTCGGCGCGGCGTTCTGGCTGGTGATCGCGGTCACCGCCTGGCGCACACCGATCGCCTCCGACTTCGGGCAGCACGCCTCCGCCGTGCAACGGGTGAAGGACGACTGGTGGCACCCGGCGAACCCGCTGCTCAAGGAGCCGGGTACGGGAAGCCCGTACTACTCCCCCTCCATCGTCGCCCTCGGCATCGTCGCGAAGGCGACCGGTGCGTCCGCGTGGCAGGTCGTGCGCTGGTGCGGGCCGGTGAACCTGGCGGTGCTGGTGGCCGGCGTGGGCGCGTACGCCCGCACGCTGAGCACGCGGCGGATGGCGCCGGTCTACGCGCTGGCGATGTTCACCCTGCTGTGGGGCGTGCGGGGCAAGGAGTGGAGCGGGTTCGGTGGGGCGTGGTCGCTCACGCACGGGGCGTCGTACCCGAGTTGTTTCGCGGTGGGCGTGACGTTTCTGCTGTGGACGTGGACGGACCGGCTGGCGCGGCTGGGCAGGCGGGCGTCGGAGGGCGGGCGTCGGGGCAGGGCAACGCCATGGGGCAAGCGGGTGGCGGAGAGCAAGCGACGCGACGCGACGGCGGCCGGAGGCGGATGGCCTGGCGGGAAGGTGGCAGGACGCGCGGCGGCTTCGGGGGGCGAACAGCCCGACGCGGCGGCGTGGGAGGGCGGACGGCGTGACGGGTCGGTGCCGGGCGGCGAGCGGCGCAAGAGGTCGCGCCGTACGTGGCCCGACGGCCTGCCCGCCTTCGCGGGGCTCGGGGTGGTCGCCGGCGTACTGCTGCTGATCCACCCGATCACGTCACTGGCGGCCGGGGTCGGCATGGCGGCCGTGGTCGCGGGGCGGCAGCGGGCGTGGTCGTGGCCGGTCGTGGGCCGGTGGGCGGTGACGGCGTGCGCCGCGCTCGCGGTCGCGGTCGCGTGGCCGTACTACGACGTCCTCACCCTGGCGGGCGACACCACCGTGGACTGGGTGCACCGCCACCTCTACACGCACCCCTGGCAGTGGTACGGCCTCGCCCTCACCGGCCTGCCCGCGCTCGCCCTGCGCGCCCGGCGACGGCTGCGCGACCCCCTGGTCCTGATGTTCGCCGCGGACTGCCTCATCGTCGGCTACGGCTGGGTCAGCGGCCACTACACCTACGGCCGGGTGTTCGCCCTCCTCCTGGTCCCGCTGCAGTTCGCACTCGCGGTCGAACTGGCCGCGATCCCCCCGTGGACCCGCCTGCGCGCCCTGCTCGCCCCGCTCACCGCTCTCGCCCTGTATGTCGGGGTGACCGCCCAGATCGGCGCGATCGTGCCGCAGCGCTACCTGCCGTTGGCCGTCGACCACCCCCGGCCCTGGCCTTCCTACCGATGGGTGGCCGACCGCGTTCCCTCCGGCACGGTCGTCCTCACCGACGGCTACTTCCCCACCCACGTCCTCCCCGCCTACGGAATCTTCCTGGTCGCTCCCACCTGGCCAGACCCCTCCACCCCACTCACCGAACGCATCCGCCGCACCACCGACCTCCGCACCTGCCTCGACCCCCGCACCCCACCCGCGACCCGCACCCGAATCCTCCGCCGCTACGACGTCGCCTTCCTCCTCCTCACCGCCACTCAGCCCGTCCCCCCGAACGCCCACCTCACCGCGACCTCCCCCACAACCGGCGAACGCCTCTTCCGCCTGACCCCGCGCTGAACCAGTGGCAGGACCCGTCCACGGCTCACGGTTCGTCCCGCGCTCCTCGCACCACCTGGCGAGCCCGCAACAATCCCGCGTCCGGTCACGTCACACCAGGGGAAACCGAACCCGGGCCGGCGGTTGCGGGCGAAGAGGTACCGCCGGGCGCCCCGCGCCACGGGCGCCCGGTAGCATCGGGGCTCGTTCGCCAACCTGGGGGGGGTGCCCGACATCACCGGCAGCAGAGAGAACCCGCTACAGCCGCTCGGTCCGCAGGACCCGCGCGAGGAAGCCGGCTACCGGCTGACAGCCCGCATCGGGGAAGGCGGCATGGGCACCGTCTACCTCTCCCACACCCGCGGCGGACAGCCGGTCGCGCTGAAGGTCATCCGGCGCGAGTACGCGCAGGACGAGGAGTTCCGGCGGCGCTTCCAGCAGGAGGTGCAGGCCGCGCGGCGGGTGCAGGGCTACCACGTCGTACCGGTCGTGGACCATGACACGACCGGCGACCGGCCATGGCTGGCGACCACGTACGTACCCGGGCTGGCACTGGACGAGGTGCTGGCGCGGTACGGCGCGCTGCCGCTGCCGACCGTGCTCCAACTGGTCGGCTGCGCCGCCGAGGCGCTGCGCGCGGTGCACGCGGCCGGGGTGATCCACCGCGACCTGAAGCCGAGCAACATCCTGCTGGACGCCGGCGGCCCCTGGGTGATCGACTTCGGCATCGCGCGGGCCGCCGACTCCACACAGCTCACCCGCAGCGGCGGCCTCATCGGCACCCCGCAGTTCATGTCGCCCGAACACGCCAACGGCCTGGCCCTCACCCCCGCCTCCGACCTCTTCTCGCTCGGCCTGATCGCGGCGGTCGCGGCCACCGGGCGCCACCCGTACGGAGAGGCGGGCGCGATCACGCTCGCCACGATGATCGCCAACACCTCGATCCGGCCGCCGGACCTGACCGGCTACCCGGAGGCGCTGCGGGCGGTGCTGGAACGGTGCCTGACCGCGGACCCGGCGGCGCGGCCCACTCCCGCCGAGCTCGCCGGGATGTGCGAGCGGTCGGCGGGGCGGTCGCTGCGGGACTTCGACGGGTGGCTGCCGGAGCCGGTCGCGGCGGAGATCGTACGGCGGGAGGCCGCGGCGCGGCGGCCGCCGGAACCGGAAGGCTGGGGCCCGGGCGCCGCCGCCCCGACGACCCCGGAACCGCAGCCCCCGGCGTACCCCTCGTACCCGGCCCCGCCGTCCGCACCGCCAGCGTCCGGACCGCCCTCCTCCGTACCACCGCCTCCCGTCCAGGCACCGTCCGTGCGGGCACAGCCCGCGGCGGCACCATCCGCACAAGCGCCGTCCGTGCAGGCACAGCCCGCGCCGCCGGACGCCTACGGTCCGCCCTCGCTCGTACGGTCGGGGGGCGCGGCACGGGCCTCCGGCGGTCGGACGCGAAGGGTGCTGGCGGTCGCGGGCGGAGTGCTGGCCGTCGCGCTCGCGGTGACGCTGACCTACGCGTTCACCCGGCCCGCCGGCGGGGACGAGGCAGTGGGGAAGAGCACGGACAGCCCGAGCCCGAGTGTGGGCTCGCCTACGCCGCCCCCCTCGGCCACCACGTCCCCGGCCGCCGCCCCGACGGACCCCGGAACAGGAACCGGCACCGGCACCTCGACGGCCCCCGAGCCCGCGGGTCCGGGCCAGCTCCTCTTCCAGAACCGCAAGTTCGTCATCCGCTCGCCCGCGTTCAACAGCGGCAGTCACGTGGACCTCGACCACGCCACCGTGCAGCCGAACGGCGGCATCGGCGACACGGACGGCTACGAGATCGAGTACCAGAGCTGGTCGGGCGAGAGCATGCGGTTCCTCACCACCTTCGGCAAGGCGGGCGGGACGTCGTACGAAGCGTGCCGGCAGGGAGTCGGCGCCGACGCACTGCCCGGCGAGATCTACAACGAGGACCTGGAGTCCGAGAAGTACATCACCAAGGGCACCGTGCTGTGCACCGTGACGTCGGACGGCAATCTGGCGAGGCTGGAGATCACCGAGGTGACGCCCGGCGGGGACCCGATGACGGCCCCGATGCCCAGCTACACCACGCTGCTGACGATGTGGAAACTGCCGGACGCGCAGAACCCTTCACCGGGCAGCGGCTGAGCGCACCGCTCGGTGAGCCCGGCCGGGCCGGTGACCGGGTCGGCGGGTGGGCCGTACACCCGCGAACGTAC
>NZ_DATDBG010000108.1:0-5021 GCF_036524955.1 Streptomyces sp. | reverse complement strand
CGGCCTGGAGCCGTACCAGGTCGGCCACACCATCTCGCTGCTGTCCAACGTCGGCGCCGGAGGTGACGGGCAGTTCGAAGGAACGGCCTCCGGCTCGGTCCGGGGCGGCGAGGCGGACCCCCGGGTACGGTGTTTCGTGCGTCAAGAAAAAGTGTGAAACCTGGCCCTCCGATACGGCTCTGGCACTACATCAGGTGCCGAACTACCCGAAGCTCCGTGCGCGAATCGTTGACAGCCCAATACTTTCGCCTTAGAACTAACGGGCTCGGCGGCCGGACGGTGCCGCCGCGAGGAGGAGCCGCATGTCCGCACACCACTCGACCCGAACCGGCCGGCGCAGGGCGACCCGCCGCGCCTGGGTGCCGGCCGCCGTGGTCGCGCTCGGCATCACCGCCGGACTGCTGCCCGCGCTGCCGGCCGCCGCCGGTACCGGGGGCGACGCCCCGGGGGCGCCCGGCGCCGCGGCCACCTGGACCACCGGCGACAAGGACGGCGTCGGCACCGCTCTCTCGGCGCGCTCCACCGTCTGGTACACGCTGACCGGCGGCTCGATGAGCGAGGTCTACTACCCGAGCGCCGACACCCCGAACGTCCGCCGGCTCGACTTCGCCGTCACCGACGGCGCGACGTTCACGCAGACCGAGGACGACGCGTCGGCCACCACCCGCACGGTGGAACTGCTCGGCTCGGACTCGCTGACGTACCGCCAGACCACCACCGACAACGCCGGCCGCTGGCGGCTGGCCAAGACGTACATCACCGACCCCGACCGGGCCACCGTCCTGATCGACGTCGAGTTCCAGGCCCTGCGGCCCGGCGCGTACCGGCTGTTCGGCCGGTACGACCCCTCGCTCGCCGGAGACGCCGGTCAGGACACGGGCCGCACCGCGTCCGGGGCGCTGACCTCCGTCGACACCCGCACGCCGGGCGGGCCCGTGGCGAGCGCCCTGGTCTCCTCGACCGGCTTCACCGCGAGCAGCACGGCGTACGTCGGCGGCGCCGGTGACGGGTGGAGCGACCTGGCGGTGAACCACCGCCTCACCGACACCTACGGCCAGGCGGGGCCGGGCAACATCTCCCAGGTCGGCGAGATCGCCGTCGCCCCCACCGGCACGACCCGCGCCACACTGGCGCTGGGGTTCGCCGGGAACGAGGACGACGCGCTGGCCACCGCCCGTGCCGGCCTGGAACGGCCGTTCGCCGCCGCGGCAGCCGCGTACCGGGCCGGCTGGCAGGGCTACCTCGCGGGGCTGAACAAGGTACCCCGGCAGATCAAGGGCACCGACCTGGAGAAGCAGTACTGGGCGGCGGTGATGACGGTGCGGGCGCACGAGGACAAGACGCATCCCGGTGCGTTCAGCGCGTCGCTGACCATCCCGTGGGGCCAGGCCGCCGATGCCACCAACAGCGGCGGCGGGGGCGGCGGTTACCACTTCGTGTGGGCGCGCGACGAGTACCAGCAGGTCACCGGGTTGCTGGCGGCCGGCGACACGGCGGCGGCGCGGCGCGCGGTGGACTTCCTCTTCACCCGCCAGCAACTGCCCGACGGGCACTTCCCGCAGACCTCGCACACCGACGGCAGCCCCGACCAGACCAACATCCAGCTCGACGAGACCGCCTTCCCGATCCTGCTGGCCTGGCAGGTCGGCCGCGACGACGCGGCGTTCTACCGCGACCACGTGCGCAAGGCCGCCGACTTCCTGGTCGCCCAGGGGCCCTCGACCCCCCAGGAGCGCTGGGAGGAGACCGGCGGGTACTCCCCCTCCACCATCGCCGACATGATCGCCGCCCTGACCGCTGCCGCCGACATCGCCCGCCGCAACGGCGACACCGCGGGCGCGGCCGTCTACCAGTCCACCGCCGACTCCTGGCAGCGCCAGGTGGAGAAGTGGACGTACACCACCACCGGCCCGATCGGCGACGGCCACTACTACATCCGGATCAGCGGCAGCGGCGACCCGGACGACGGCGCGGTGCGCAACTGGGCCAACGGCGTGGGTGAGCACCCGGAGAACGCCGTCACCGATGCCGGCTTCCTGGAACTGGTCCGCCTCGGCGTGAAGTCCCCCGACGACCCGGCGATCGCCCGCTCACTGGCCGCCGTCGACGCCTCGCTCAAGGTGCAGACCCCCAGCGGCGAGGTGTGGAAGCGCTACACCTATGACGGCTACGGCGAGACCGCCGCCGGAGCCCCCTGGACCGGCACCGGCGTCGGCCGCCCCTGGCCGCTGCTGGCGGGCGAGCGCGGTGAGTACGAACTCGCGCGCGGCAACGCCGCACTGCCGTACCTGCGGACCATGGCGAACACCGCGAACAACGGCTACATGATCCCCGAGCAGATCTGGGACCAGGCCGACCCGACCTCCTACGGCCACGTCTTCGGCAAGGGCACCGGCTCGGCCGCGCCGCTGGCCTGGGCGATGGCGCAGTACGTACGGCTCGCCCAGGGCCTGCGGGCCGGCGCCCCGGTGGAGACCCCGCGCGTGGTCGCCGACCGCTACGCCTCGGGCCGGCTGCCCGCGACCCCGGCCCTGGACGTGACCGGCCCGGCCGACCTGAGCACCGCCGACGGCCGCACCGTACGAGTGACCGGCACCACCACCGGCCGCTCGGTCTACGTCTCGGTGGGCGGCGACAAGCGGCAGGTCACGGTGAAGGACGGCCGGTTCGACGCCGAGGTGGCGCTGACCGGCATCAGCAACCAGATCGTGGTGGCCGCCGTCGGCCGCGACGGCGGCACCGCCCAGGCCGTCCGCACGGTCATGGCGTACGGGCAGCGGCTCGGCGCTCTGACCGACCCGGCCGGTGACGACCACGGGCCCGGGAGCTACACCCTGCCGACCGACGGCGCCTTCGCGCCCGGCGCGTTCGACCTCACCGGCTTCGACGTCTACCGCGACGGCGACCGGATCCGGCTGGTCACCACGGTCGCCGGCCGGCTCACCAACCCCTGGGGCGGCGACCAGCTCAGCGTGCAGCGTCTCAACGTCTACGTCCGCGCCCCGGGGGCCGCCACCGGCCCGGCGCCGGCGCTGCCCGGCACCAACGCGGACACCGACGGCGCCTGGCGGTTCGCCGTGGTCGGCGACGGCCGGCACAAGACCAGCACCTACGGGCAGGGCGTCTACCTCCCGGACCTGACCCGGGTCGCGGACGCCGAGGTCGCCCTCACCGCGGTCCCGGCCGGCCGGCAGATCGTCCTGACCCTCCCGGCCGCCGCCTTCGGCACCCTGGACCCGGTCACCGCCGCCTACCAGGTCTCGATGCTGGGCGACGCCGACGACGGCGAGGGCATCGGCAACGTACGGCCGGTCTACAGTCTCGACTACTGGAACACCGGGCCCGGCTGGGTCAAGCAGTACCGCTTCGGCGGCGGCGCGGGCGTCATCGACGACTCCCTGCCGAGCAAGGACACCGACACCTCCGACCCCAACACCATCGACGTCATCACCCCGGCCGGCCGCTCCCAGGCGGACGTGCTGGACTGGACGAGGACCCCCGACGGCGGACCGGTCCGGCTGCCTTTCACCTCGCTGGGCGACTGACCCCGCGAAGGGTGCCCACCGACTGCGGCGGGCGCCCTTCGGGGTTGGCGTGCGGGAGCTCGGCGTTGGAGCGGCGGGTCTCAGCGGTTGGGGTACGGGCCTCGCTGTCCCCGTTCGGTGCGGCGCGGCACATGAGGATCATGATCAGCCGGTCCCTGCCCGGCCCGAGGTAGTCTGGGTGCGGGTCGGCCGGGGCGAAGCCGAGAGAGCGGTAGAGCCGCACCGCCGCCACGTTGCCGGGTTCGACGCTGAGCCTGATCTCCCGCAGGCCGGGATCGACCAGCTCGCGCAGGCAGCAGGCGAGCAGTTCCCGGCCGTATCCCTTCCGGCGCCACGGCTCCTCGACGCCGAGCGCGAGCAGCCAGGCGGTGTCGCAGCCACGGGCCGTCGCCAGCAGGGCGTAACCGTGCAGTCCCGTCGGTGCCGAGTCGTTGGCCACGCCGCACGAGGAGTTCCGCAAGGCCGTCAGTTCCTTCGCCGAGGCCCTGAGGCCGGGGGCCCCTTACGCCACGGCGTTCATGGAGAATTCCATGGGTTATCAGGTCGGAGACCACTGGTTTCCGGCCTGCGCCATCACCGCGCACGACGTGGAGGTCTGCCTGGCACCGTACTCCGACGACATGCGGATCGTCCGTATCGCCCCGCCGGAAGGGTGGACGGTTCGCGAGGGCTACACCGGCATGATCGTCGCCTGCGGGGTGCGGCGCGACATGTGAGTGCTGTTCGAACGGGGCCGAACGACGGGCGCACACATGCAGGGGGCTCGGGATGCGCATTCAACCACGCCAGCAGTTACTCGACGTCTGGCAGGCGATCGGCCGCCACTCCTTTCCCGGCGGGCGGTGGGAGTGGGGAGCGGACGGGGGGGCTGAGCAGTGTGGCGGACGCCGAGCGATTGCTGTGCCTGCTTTATCCGGCCACTGAGATGCAGGAATTCCGGCTGGACGATCCAGACCTGACCAATTCCGACGTACTGGCCGCGCTCGGCTCGGTCGGCAGCCGCAGCGATATTCCGGTGCGGCTGCTGGAAGCCATCTCGGCCTACATGCGCAGCCACACCGACGGGAAGGGGAGCCCCACGTTCGCCGGGGGGCATTACTTCCGGTCGGCCGACGAGAACCACGAACCGACCGCCGAACAGCTCGCGCTGGGCGTGGTGGAGTCGTACTCGATGTCGGTGACGCTGTCGCTCGCGACGCTGGGGTTTCTGAAGGCGTTCAAGGCCAGGTCGCGCCGGGCCGCTGGTGCGGCTCAGCGACTCGCCGGCCCCGTTCGCCGCGTACCGCACCACCTCGATCCTGCCGTCCCGCTTCCTGCCGATCGAACACGCGGTGCGGGTCGTCCTCGCGTTTCCCGCGCTCGTCGCCGCCCTGCCCGTCACAGCTCGGGCTCCGGTCCCGTGTCCGGTGCCGGATAGAACACGTACGCGGCCCGCTCGGCGATCTCGGCCGGTACCTGGACGCCCTCACCGGCCGC